>NZ_JBRERY010000082.1:0-711 GCF_052907225.1 Brevundimonas sp. RM1 | reverse complement strand
ACTTAAACCTGACTGTCATTGTACATCGAAATATCTGAATAACCTCATTGAGCAAGATCACCGTCATATTAAAGTAAGAAAGACAAGATATCAAAGTATCAATACGGCAAAAAATACACTCAAAGGCATTGAATGTATTTACGCTCTATATAAAAAGAACCGCAGATCTCTTCAGATCTACGGATTTTCGCCATGCCACGAAATTAGGGATATGTTAGCCAGTTAAGGGAACAACGACATGATAAAATGGTAGTTAGCTATATTTTTCT
This sequence comes from Brevundimonas sp. RM1, assembly GCF_052907225.1. Classification (NCBI taxonomy): domain Bacteria; kingdom Pseudomonadati; phylum Pseudomonadota; class Alphaproteobacteria; order Caulobacterales; family Caulobacteraceae; genus Brevundimonas; species Brevundimonas sp. RM1. The sequence continues at coordinate 442 of NZ_JBRERY010000082.1, read as the reverse complement.
AACTTTGCAACAGAACCCCTAAAAAAAATTCAAAATCTTTCAGAGAAGCTGTTAAAGGAATTTTTAAGTTCACAGATATTAACTTAGCGCGTGAGGCTAAAAATCGATTGATTCATGATTATATCGATCAACCAAAATATTCAAAAGCTTGCGCATCATTGGATGATGGATTCGAAGACGCCTTTCAATATACCGTACAAGGAAATTCCCACAATCGACTAAAGAGTACCAATCTAATTGAACGACTGAATCAAGAAGTACGCAGAAGAGAAAAGATTATTCGCATCTTCCCCAATCAAACATCAGCCAATCGCTTAATTGGAGCCGTTCTTATGGACCTACATGATGAATGGATTTATTCTTCAAGAAAATACATCAATTTTGATAAGTAGAAATGGTAAAAACATTGTATAGCATTTTACACAGGAGTCTGGACTTGACT
>NZ_JBRERY010000081.1:0-712 GCF_052907225.1 Brevundimonas sp. RM1 | reverse complement strand
GGCTCAGTGCCCATTGATGTGAGGCGCGCGATCTGATTCAGGCTCCTGAGGCGTCTGTATCATGAGCGACCTGTATTGGCTGACGGACGAGCAGATTGCTCGGCTGGAGCCCTTCTTCCCCAAAGGCCACGGCAAGCCGCGCTTTGACGAGCGCCGGGTGTTGAGCGGGATCATCTTCGTCAACCGCAACGGCCTGCGCCGGCGGGATGCGCCGGCGGCCTACGGGCCGAACAAGACGCTCTACAATCGCTGGAAGCGATGGAGCGAGGCAGGCGTGTTCGTCCGCATGATGGAGGGCCTGCCGGGGCGCAGACGGAACGCCGTACCGTCATGATCGACGCGACCTATCTGAAGGCGCACCGCACGGCTTCGAGCCTGTGGGTAAAAAAGGGAACCTTGGGCGACTGGTCGGTCGCTCGAAGGGCGGTATGAACACCAAGCTTCACGCCGTGGCCGACGCCAACGGACGACCCATCAGCCTGTTCATGACGGCGGGACAGGCCAGCGACTACATCGGCGCCGCTGCTCTCCTGGACAGCCTGCCCCGCGCCCTGTGGCTGCTGGGAGACCGGGGCTACGACGCCGACTGGTTTCGGGATGCCTTGCAAGCCAAGGGCGTCACGCCCTGCATCCCGGGCCGCAAATCCCGCACCGAGCCCATCCGCTACGACAAGCGCCGCTATAGACGTCGCAATCGCATAGAGATCATGTT
>NZ_JBRERY010000080.1:0-1166 GCF_052907225.1 Brevundimonas sp. RM1 | reverse complement strand
CCGGCGCCGACGGTGCGGCCGCCTTCACGGATGGCGAAGCGCAGCTTCTCTTCCATCGCGATCGGCGTGATCAGCTCGACGTCCAGCTCGGCGTTGTCGCCCGGCATGATCATCTCGACGCCTTCCTTCAGGCGCACGATGCCGGTCACGTCCGTCGTGCGGAAGTAGAACTGCGGGCGGTAGTTCGTGAAGAACGGCGTGTGACGGCCGCCTTCTTCCTTGTTCAGGATGTAGGCTTCAGCCACGAACTTGGTGTGCGGGGTGATCGAACCCGGCTTGCACAGCACCTGGCCGCGCTCGACGTCTTCACGCTTGGTGCCGCGCAGCAGCACGCCCACGTTGTCGCCGGCCTGGCCCTGGTCCAGCAGCTTGCGGAACATTTCGACGCCCGTGCAGGTCGTCTTCTGAACCGGACGGATGCCGACGATTTCGACTTCTTCACCGACCTTGACGACGCCGCGCTCGACGCGACCCGTCACCACGGTGCCGCGGCCCGAGATCGAGAACACGTCTTCCACCGGCATCAGGAACGGCATGTCGATCGGACGTTCCGGCTGCGGGATGTAGCTGTCGACCGCCGCCATCAGCTCCAGAACGCGCTCGGCGCCGATGTGCGGGTCGCGATCTTCCACCGCGGCCAGGGCCGAGCCCTTGACCACCGGGATGTCGTCGCCCGGGAACTGGTACGAGCTCAGCAGCTCGCGCACTTCCATCTCGACCAGCTCCAGCAGCTCCTCGTCGTCGACCATGTCGACCTTGTTCAGGAACACCACCAGCGCCGGAACGCCGACCTGACGCGACAGCAGGATGTGCTCGCGGGTCTGCGGCATCGGGCCGTCAGCGGCCGAGCAAACCAGGATCGCGCCGTCCATCTGAGCCGCGCCCGTGATCATGTTCTTCACGTAGTCGGCGTGGCCCGGGCAGTCGACGTGCGCGTAGTGACGGTTGGCCGTCTCATACTCGACGTGCGACGTGTTGATCGTGATGCCGCGCGCTTTTTCTTCCGGCGCGTTGTCGATGTCGGCGTAGTTCATCGCCTTGCCGCCGCCGGCCTTCGCCAGCGTCATCGAGATCGCCGCCGTCAGCGTCGTCTTGCCGTGGTCAACGTGACCGATCGTGCCGATGTTCACGTGCGGCTTCGTGCGTTCGAACTTTTCCTTGGCCAT
>NZ_JBRERY010000079.1:0-1234 GCF_052907225.1 Brevundimonas sp. RM1 | reverse complement strand
TGCGGATTGGGCACGCGCTCCAGCACCGCCTCTTCCGGGTTGGTCGGGGCGGCGGTCTGGGCGCCGAGCTGGCTGAGGCTGTCGGTATAGTGGATCATGCCCGCCATTTAGGCGTTCGGCCCGCCAAAGAAAACGCCGCGCCCGCCGCAATCGGCCATCCCCCTGTCGCACCTGTGCTAGACTGCCCTGCGGCCCAGGGGAGAGCGGCCGTCCGCCGCCGGGGATTTCAGACGATTCAGACGAATTGGACTCTGTTTTTCCGGGCGGCGCCCATCCCACGCCTGCCCGCCGCCTTTTTCAGGAGCATTCGTGATCTTTTCCGCCCGGCCTGGCCCCGCCCTGCTCGTCCTCCTAATGGCTTCAGGCATCACCGCCCTGCCGTCTGCGGCCTCGGCTCAGGACGCCGACGACGCCTTGCCGCCCCCGCGTTGGAGCGCCCCGCCGCAACCTCATGCCGATGACTTCCCTGAAGCGGCGCTGCAGGCGGGGGCCAGCGGAGCCGCCGTCATCGCCTGCGACGCCGCGCCGGACGGGGCGCCTGTCGACTGCGAAGTCCTGTCCGAAGACCCTCAGGGCATGGGTTTTGGTCAGGCGGCCCTCGGCATCGTGCAGCGCGGGCGCGTCGCCTCCGTAGCCGGTGTTGACGGCGCTGCTGCTGCGTCTCGCCGTTTCGCCGTTCGGGTGCCGTTCAATCTTGACGCCGAGCCGACGCAGGCATCAGCTCAAGCGCCGATCAACGTTGAAGCGCGATGGCTGACGCCGCCCCGTCCGACAGCATCGGACTATCCGCAACGGGCGGTCGATCGCGGCCTTTCGGGCGGCGCCGCCGTTCGTTGTGAAGTGGCGCTGTCAGGCAAGCCGACCAACTGCGCCGTTGTCGCCGAAGTTCCTCCCGGCAGCGGTTTCGGAGAAGCGGCTGTCAAAATCGTCCGTCGGGGACGGCTGAATCCCGCGACGATCCGGCCGGAAGAAGTCGGGTCCGCCTTCGTCGTCACCGTGCCTTTCAGCATGCACTGATCAAGCCGCCCCCCTCGACCCGCGAGACAGATAGGAGACCGCAAACAAGACGATTTCAGACGATTCAGACGAATTGGACTCTGTTTTTCTCGAGACCGGCGCGCCATCGCGGACCTCGATTGCTGAAGATCAATGCGCGCGTCGCCGGATCGGCCGATCGCTCGACGTCAAGCGGAAAGGATCGGGATCATGGCCGTCCCACAGAGCAAGACCGAGT
>NZ_JBRERY010000078.1:0-1257 GCF_052907225.1 Brevundimonas sp. RM1 | reverse complement strand
CCCCGAAAACTTCGAAGGGTCTCGCTACATCACTTTATGTCGGCAATCTATCGACGCCGCTGGAAGCAGCGCCAAGAGACTTTCAAAGAGCCTGAATCATTCCCACTCGATTACTGAAGCCGGACCAGAACATTGAATGTTTTGGATTTTTTGTTCGACATCGATAGCGAAACCGATCCGTAGGCCGAACAAATCTCGAGGTATTGAAAACATTGATGAAATTCTAACCAATAAAATTTTCGTGATGTCGAGGCCTTTCGCAGTCTGTTGTGACCTTCGACGACATCTTTGACCCAAACGACATCAGTATCAACTTGGAGCTTCTCCACCATGATGGAGTGTATTCTGCGGTCCAGGCTAGCCAAGAGGTTTGCCGGATTCGCACGAATAGGTCAGCACAGCGGCTTCTGCGTAGCCACTCCACAAGCGACCGACCGACCGGAACTGGGCGAGGAGTTGACGGCAGGGTCGAGGACGCGATGAGAGGCGATATCGATCTGGCCCCATTCGTAACCCACACGATGGGTTTGGAGGAGATCAACGAGGACTTCGCACTGATGCACGAAGGCAAGTCGATCCGCACGGTCATTCACTACTGACCCGCCGATCCGAAGCGGCGCGAGGCGCTTGGATCGACAACTCGGCCGTCATCATGGCCCGACCCCGGCCATGATGAAGCGCGCTCTGGCAAATGGGCAACGCGTCGCGATGCGGTAACAAGCGCCGAAGTTCGGTCGTTACATGCCGATAGCGGCACGGACCAGGGCCGCCTCGCCCAGGCGCTTACCACCGGAGTGTGTGTGGCCTCGTCGCGCGACCCAACGGGAAAATGGTTTTGTCGTAACCTTTGTCTAGTGCTGGAAAAATATTTCAAAGCTGCCGAACATCCGGCCAGCCTGACCGTTGGATGTATTGAGTGGGAAATGCATTCATCTGTTATCGCCGCCTGCACGTCCTGCCGCGGCGCGAGGGCCATGCGGTCAACAAGAAGCGGGTTCAGCGGATCTATCGCGAGGAACGGCTGACGGTGCGCCGGCGCGGCGGCCGGAAGCGAGCGATGGGCACGCGGCGACCGCTGGACCTGCCGCTGGTGGCCAACCAGCGCTGGTCGCTGGACTTGGCTGCTACGCGCCGCCCTCCGGGTCTTCTCTGACCAGATGACGGACGGGCGGCGCTTCCGCATCCTGACGGTGATCGACAACTGCACCCGCGAGTGCCTGGCGTTGGTGGCCGACACCTCGCTGTCGGGCGCTCGGG
>NZ_JBRERY010000077.1:0-1265 GCF_052907225.1 Brevundimonas sp. RM1 | reverse complement strand
GGCCCAGTCGTTGGCCCTGCCCGGCCCCTCGGACGCCGAGATCGAGCAGATGCTGCTGCTGGGCGCCCGCACGCCGGACCACGGCAAGCTGTTTCCCTGGCGCTTCGTCATCCTGGGCCCGCGCAGCCGCGTCGAACTGTCCGAAGCCCTGGTCGCCCTGGGCGAAACCCAGAACCGCACCGGCAAGGAGATCGCCGCCCTGGCCAAGCTGGCCAATCCGCCGCTGACCGTCATGGTCGTCTCGACCCCGATTCAGGGCCACAAGGTGCCGGTCTGGGAACAGCAGCTGTCCGCCGGCGCGGTCTGCATGAACCTGGAGCACGCGGCCAACGCCCTGGGCTATTCAGCCAGCTGGATCACCGACTGGTATTCCTACGACCCCGCCGCCGTCGCCCTGTTCGGCGTCGAGCACGGCGAGACCATCGCCGGCTTCATCCACGTCGGCTCCCTGTCCGAGCCCCCGTTGGAACGCCCCCGCCCCGACCTGGAGCACAAGGTGACGGCGCGACCCTGAGGCGGGTCAGAGCCGATCGACGGCGGCTTTCAGCTTCCCGGCGACCACGGCGGCCTTGTCCTTGAGCGCGGGATTGTCGATCGCCTGCATCGAGGCCACGGGATCGATGGCCGAGACCTCGGTGCGGCCGCCGCCCGCGTCCTGCACCACCACATTGCACGGCAGCATGGCGCCGACCTTGTCCTCCAGCCCCAGCGCCTCGAAGGCCAGCTTGGGATTACAGGCCCCCAGGATCGTATAGGCGCGGAAATCCTCGCCCAGCTTGGCCTTGAAGGTGGCGCGCAGGTCGATCTCGGTGATGACGCCGAACCCCTCCTGGCCCAGGGCCTCGCGCGTCGCGTCCAGTGCCGCCTCGAACGGCAGGTCCAGCGTCTTGCTGAAATGATAGGTCGCCATGGTCCTCTCCTTCGTCGCTGAGGCCCAGCAAACGCCCGGACGGCGCAGGCGTTGCCTCAGTCCCGAGGCTCCTCCTCCGGCCGGTGCACGATCGACACCAGCACCACCGAGATGATCATCAGCAGGAACCACGCCCCCAGCTTGTTCAGGCTGACCATCTCCCATCCGACCTCCTGCCCCGGATAGACCCAGGCCCGCGCGAACGTCCCCAGGTTCTCCGCGAACCAGATGAACAGCGCCACCAGCCCATAACCCAGCAGCAGCGGCATCGACCGCCGCGTCCGGTCGGCGGTGAAGTAGAACCACCCCCGCGCGAACAGCAGCCCCGTCGCCGCGAACAGCGCCAGCCGGATGT
>NZ_JBRERY010000076.1:0-1269 GCF_052907225.1 Brevundimonas sp. RM1 | reverse complement strand
TGACGTGCCCCTGAGTTTTCATCCAGCGGCGACCAGAGTCCTTGGGTTAGTTACGCCTCGCAGCGTGGGGTGAGCAACAGGCCGGGCCGCGCAGCTTTCATCCTGCGCAGCGGGTCGGCCTGTTGCGGTCAGACTGGCGGCAAAAGCCTCCGGGGTGAGGTAGCCGATCGACGAGTGCGGCCGGCGGGTGTTGTAGTCCAGCGCCCAGGCGGCGACCTTCTGGCGGGCGTGATCCAGGCTGAAGAACAGGCTCTCGTTGAGCAGTTCGTCGCGCATCCGGCCGTTGAAGGATTCCACAAACCCGTTCTGGGTCGGCTTGCCCGGCGCGATGTAGTGCCAGTCGACGCCATGATCCTGCGCCCAGGCCAGGATGGCGGTGGACGTGAACTCCGTGCCGTTGTCGCTGACGATCATGGCGGGACGGCCCCGCCGAGCGATCAGCGCTGTCAGCTCTCGCGCGACGCGGCGTCCCGAGATCGAGGTGTCGGGGATCGCCGCCAGGCACTCGCGGGTGACGTCGTCGACCACGTTGAGAATGCGGAAGCGGCGGCCCGTGGCGAACTGGTCGTGCACAAAGTCCAGCGACCAGCGGGCGTTCGGCCTGGCCTCGACCAGGATCGGCGCGCGCGTGCCCATGGCGCGACGACGTGAGCGGCGCTTGCGCACCGTCAGGCCTTCCTCGCGATAGAGCCGGTAGATCCGGTTCTTGCCCGAGGGCTCTCCCTCACGCCGCAGCAGCACGAACAGCCGCCGATAGCCGAACCGTCGCCGCTCGACAGCCAGGGCGCGCAGCCGCTCCCGCAGCGCCGTGTCCGGCTGTCGGCAGGAGCGATAGCGCACCGACTTACGGTCCGCCTTGATGATGGAGCAGGCCCGTCGCTCGCTGACGCCGAACGCCGCCTTCAGATGGGCGACGGCCTGGCGCAGCGCCGCGGGCCCTACCACTTTTTTGACAGCAGATCGTTCAACGCGGCTTTGTCGAGCATGGCGTCGGCCAGCAGGCGCTTCAGCTTTCCGTTCTCGTCTTCCAGGGCCCGGAGGCGCTGGGCGTCCGACACGCTCATCCCGCCGAACTTGGCCTTCCAGGCGTAGATCGTGCCCTCCGACACGCCGTGCTTGCGCGCCAGCTCGCCCGCTTTGGCGCCGGCCTCGTTCTCCCGCAGGATCCCGATGATCTGCTCTTCCGTGAATCTCGCTCGTTTCATTCCGTCCGTCCTTTCAAGGGCCGGACTCTAGCTCCACGTGGAGGAAATTCTCAGGGGCACGTCA
>NZ_JBRERY010000075.1:0-1290 GCF_052907225.1 Brevundimonas sp. RM1 | reverse complement strand
CGTCACCCCGGTCAACTGGTATCACGCCTCCAGCCCGTTCAAGCTGATGATGGACCGGCTGGTTTGCGCCGACGGCGGCAATCCCGACCCCACCACGACGCACGGCAAGACCGTTCCGATGGCCAAGGCGCTGGAGTTGGCCGACTGGCCCTATCCCCGCCATTTGGCGGGTCGGCGTTTCGCCCTGGTCGTTCATGGCGATGCGGAAGGCGCCGAGAACGTGCGTCGTTCTCTGTCCGACTGGCTGGTTTCGATGGAGCTGTCGCCGGCCGGCGCCGAGATCGATCGTTACATTGGCTATTGGGAGCCTTACGCCACCAGCCATGACGCCTTGGATCGCGATCCCGCCGTTCAAGATGAAGTGCGGCTGACGGCCGAGAAACTGACCTTGGCCGTGCTGGCCCGGGGCAACCGCCCCTCAAAGCCCTTTGAATCTAGCCTAAAATCCCCGCGGCAAAAATAGGGACTGACCGGCGCCGTATGGAACAGGCTCGGCGTCGTGTCCTTCTCCTATCAATACGAAAGGAGTTCTCTTTGCCGCTTGCAAACAAGGAAAAACCACCGATTTTGCGTCGTCCGCGCCGGCTGTTGATGCTCGTCGGAGCCCTTCTCGCCCTGTTGTTCGTCGTCTACCTAGCCACGGCGGCGACCGGTTTTCTCCGCACACAAACAAAAACTCCCGATGCACGAATGACCGGCGCCGAAGCCCCGCTGGAACGCGCCATGTGACGGCATGTCCAGGCTTGAGCGTTTGGAACACCGCCGCGTCCCGCCGCTTAAGCTCCCGTCATAGGGAGGATAACGACATGACCGATCGCCATCGCCGCCCGCCGGGCCTTCTCGCCACGGGAGGCCGCCATGCGCTTCTATGAAGTCGTGGTCGGCAGCGACAGCGGCCCTCAAAGACGCCTGCGGGTGGCCTCGCCTACCGACGCCCAGGCCATTGACGCCGCTGCCCCGCTGATGCGCGCGCACGAGGCCATGCTGTCCATCCGCGAAACGCCGGACGACGGCCTTCAGCACGCCGACGCGCCCCCGCCCAAGACTCAGGCGGAAGAACTGGCCCCCGTCACGCCCGGCATGGCCGCCAAATCCTGATCAACTAAGGAATCAATATGATGATGAAGCAAACCGCCGCCGTCCTGGCCGCTTCAGCCGCCGCTCTCACCCTGGCCGCCTGCAATCAACAGCAAGGGTCCGAAGCCGTCGACAAGGCGCAGGACGCCGTTTCCGAGCCGGTGGGCCAGACCTCGGCGGCGACCATGGGCGCCAATATGGTCAGCGCCTATG
>NZ_JBRERY010000074.1:0-1384 GCF_052907225.1 Brevundimonas sp. RM1 | reverse complement strand
CGAGGTCGCTGGGTTCGAGGACGCGGGCGTGCGTCTGGTGGACGGGACGCTGATCGCGGCGGATGCGGTGCTGGTCGGCGTCGGCGCCTTCGCCTGCGAGGCCCTGGCGCGCACGGCCGGACTGACGTGCGACAATGGCGTGGTGGTGGACGAGACGGCCCGCACCAGCGACCCGAACATCTACGCCATCGGCGATGTGACGCGGCGGCCGATCCCGGTCCACGGCGGCGTCATGCACCGGCTGGAGAGCGTGCCCAACGCGCTGGAGCAGGCCAAGCAGGCGGCCTCGGCCATCGTCGGCCGCGCGGCTCCGGCGCCGGAGGTGCCGTGGTTCTGGTCCGACCAGTATGACGTCAAGCTGCAGATCGCGGGGGTGCCCTTCGACGCTGATCGCCAGCTGGTGCGCGGCGATCCGGCTGGCGGCGCCTTCTCGGTCTTCCACCTGAGCGGCGACAGGATCGTGGCGGTGGAGGCGGTCAACGCCCCCGCCGACTTCATGGGCGGACGGATGCTGATCGGGAAGGCGGCGAGGGTGGATGATGCCCTGCTGGCCGACCCGACAGTGTCGATCAAGGCGGTGGGCCTGCCCTTGGGTGGGGCGGGTGGGATGAAGGAGCTCTGACATCACCCGCTTTGTCGCGCGCTTTAAAGACGAGGAGGCGTTACTTCACAATCATGTTGATTGTCCGTACCGGCGATATGTGAATTGCTCGTTTCTCCATTGTCGGAGGAAGTGGCTATGAAAAATCTAAATGTTCGTCGCATCGTCTCGTTGGGAGCGGTCGTCGCAGGCCTATTTGGCGTTTTAACATTGGCGGGAGCTAGTCAGGCGAGATCTGATTTCTATTATCAATATTATTTTTATAGCGATGCTAGTCACACTGAGCTTGTAGGACAGGTTAGGCAGCATTGTTTAAACAATAATATAATTATAACGCCTTTAGTTGATGGCGTCTGGACCGATTACTATACCATGGAAGCTATCGGTCGATGCCCAGGTTTGGGCGACTGGTAATCGACAGGAGAGCCTTCGGGTCAGTAGTCGGAAGGCCTCGGGCATCGCCTGGGGCCTTTTCGCGTTTCGTACTGACAACGGCCGCTGCCTTGGCGTTAGCTAACGCCAAGGCAGCGGCGGATCTTTGTGGATCGCTCAATTGCGCGGATTGGTGGCGTCGTTTCCGGAAGCTCTCAATAAATGGGGGTCGTTCTTGAAATGTTCCGAGATCATCGGCATGGTCCCCGCGAGGGGGTAATTTCTGATTTGTCGGAAAAGCCCTTGTAAATCCAAGGGGTCAGTGTGGTGCCGCCGGGCAGGATTGAACTGCCGACCTCAGCCTTACCAAGGATGCGCTCTACCACTGAGCTACGGCGGCGGGTCACTGAG
>NZ_JBRERY010000073.1:0-1394 GCF_052907225.1 Brevundimonas sp. RM1 | reverse complement strand
CGCCGAAGGCGTTCTGAAGCCGATCAGTTCAGACGACGTGAACGCCTATATCCGCGAGGCCATGGGGGATCAGTTCTCCGCCAAGGACTTCCGGACCTGGGCGGCCACCGTTTCCGCCGCCCGCGCCTTCTGCGAGATGGCCCTCCCCACGTCCCAGACCGAAGCCCGGCGCAACGTCTCAGCCTGCATGAGAACGATCGCGGGCCTGCTTGGCAATACGCCGACGGTCTGCCGAGCTTCCTATGTGCATCCGCGCGTGATTGAACTTTATGAAACCGGAAGCATCACAACCTTACTGCCTGGTCCAGAGGCTCAGGGTTTCGATTCGAGCCTGGCGCGATTGCTGGGCGGCCCCGCCTAGATCCAGGCTTCGAGAACTTCGTCGCATTCCGCCGTCTCGATCTGCTGGCCGAAACGGTCGTGATAAAGACCCAGCAAGGCTTCATGCGACTGGTCTGAAGAACTGCACAGAGCGTCCGACACCACCACCACGCGAAAACCCAGATCCACGGCGCCCAGAACGGTCGCCAGCACGCACATGTCGGTCTCGGCGCCCGTCACCACCAAGGTGTCGACCTGGCTCGCCATCAGAGCCGACGCCAGACCCGTGTCGACCCAGGGAGAATAGTGCGCCTTGTCCAGCACCTGTCCGGGCGGAGCGAATGCCTGCAACTCGGGCAGAAGCTCCACCCGTTCCTCCCCCAGATTTTCAAGCGTCATCGAGGCCCATCGCCGCCAATACCGACGCCAGGCTCCCCGCCCCTCATCGGCCGAGCGGGCGGGGATGAACCGGGTGAAACAGGTACGCTCGGCCTTGCGCTCGCACAGATGCACGATCACAGGCAGGACGCGCGGCATCCAGGGCGTGCGCCACGGCGTGTCCTCCGCGAACAGTCTTTGCATGTCCACGCACAGATGGACGGCGTTTGCCGGTATGGGGCCAAAGTGGATGCCGGAAGCCATAGGCAGCCAAAGCTCATGCTCGCAGAGGGTTCCCGTGACGGGCTCGAACATAGGACGAACAGGCGCCCCTAGCCTCGCTCTTCGCCCAGCCTGTGCGATGAGTCCAGCATAGGTTATTGCACGCTTCGCCCCCGCCTGTAGGCAGGGCGTTCCCGAGGCTCGCCAAGGTTCGCAGATTGATGAAATCGCCACGTCGCCCGTCTACGGGCTCAAAGATGGAAGCCTGGGCGACGCTGGGGCTGGCCCTTGTTCTCGCCTTCTTTTTCGCCACCGGCGTCATCGCCTGGCGCAACGTGGAAGTCTTGCGGGCCAACAACCAACAGATCATCCATACACACCGGGTGATCGTCGCGGTCGATGAAGTGCTGTCCGCCGCTCAGGATGCGGAGACGGGGCAACGCGGCTATCTGCTGACGGGCGACCTTCAGTAT
>NZ_JBRERY010000072.1:0-1401 GCF_052907225.1 Brevundimonas sp. RM1 | reverse complement strand
CGGGGTCATGGTCGCCATGGTGCCCTTCGACTGGCAGGCCCACGACAGCTACTTCATCGTCGCCCACCTGCACTACGTCCTGATCGGCGGCATGGTCTTTCCCATGTTCGCGGCCATCTACTACTGGCTGCCCATGTCCAGCGTCCGGCCGCTGAGCGAGCGCATGGGCAGATGGGTCTTCTGGCTGATGTTCGCCGGGCACAACATCGCTTTCATGCCGATGCATCTGACTGGGCTGATGGGGATGCCGCGTCGAGTCTACACCTATCTGCCGGGGCGGGGGTGGGATCTGCCCAACTTCATCTCCACCGTCGGGGCCTTCCTGTTCGGCCTGGCGGTCCTGCTGTGGGTCGTCGACATGATCCGCAACTTCCGCCCCTTCGGCCTGCGCGAGGCGGGCAATATCCACGACGGCCCAGGACTGGAGTGGCTGCCCAGCGGCTATTATTCCGTGCGCTCCGTCCCCGTGGTGAAGAGCCTCTATCCGCTGTGGGAACAGAAGAGCTTGGCGAAGGAGGTGCAGGAGGGGCGCTGGTTCCTGCCCGGCGCGGCGGGAGGCGAGCGCCAGACGCTGGTCACCAGCCCTCTGAACGCTGAGCCGCAGTACGTCTTGCGCCTCCCGCGTCCGTCGCCCTGGCACGTGTTCGGCGCTCTTTTCACGGCAGGCTTCTTCCTGATCCTGACCATCCAGGCCTATATCGCCGCCGTGATCAGCGGCGTGCTGGCGATCTACTGCATCATGCGCTGGTGCTGGTTTCTGGACGCGCCGCATACCCGCAAGACGACCGACATCGGAGCGGGCGTTCGCGTACCCAACTATGTCTCGGGTCCGGCCAGCCACGGCTGGTGGGCCATGGTGATCGTGCTGATCGTCGGCGGCATGGTCTGCCTGCTGGCCGGCTTTTCCTACATCTTCCTGTGGAGCCGGCGCCCGGATCTGTGGCAGGCGCCGCCGGAGACGGCGTCGATGATGCTGCATCTGGGCGGTCTGGCCTTAGGAGGGCTGTGCGCCGCAGCGGCGCCGCGCGTTCTGCGCCGGACCGGGAAGGGAGCGGAGACCCTCGCTACGGTTCTTCTGGTCATCAGCGCCATCGGCGCCGCGATGGCGATAGGGCTTGAGCTCCAAGCCTGGTGGACCTCGGGGCTCAAGCCTGACGCCACCAGCCAGGGCGCAGCCGTCTTCGCCCTGCTCGGCTGGTCGGCGACGTTCGCCGGGATCGGGATGTTAATGGGGCTCTACATCCTGTTGCGACGGGCGTTCAGGCGCTTGTCGGCCGAGCGGCCGTCGACGATAGACCTGATCGGTCTCTTCATGACCTATACGGCGGTGCAGGCGGTGATCGTGGTGCTGCTGATCCGACTGTTTCCGGGCTCTAGCGCATGAGGCGCTGGCTGGCCATG
>NZ_JBRERY010000071.1:0-1403 GCF_052907225.1 Brevundimonas sp. RM1 | reverse complement strand
TTCGGTGAACCAGACCGGCCCGCCCTCGGTCATGTAGAAATGATCTTCCAGGCGGACGCCGAACCGGCCGGGAATGACCAGCATCGGCTCGTTCGAGAAGCACATGCCGGGAGCCAGCGGCGTGGTGTCGCCACGCACCAGATTCGGCGCCTCGTGGATGTCCAGGCCGATGCCGTGCCCTGTGCGATGCGGCAGGCCCGGCAGACGGTAGTCAGGGCCATAGCCGAGGCCGGTTATATAGCCGCGCGCGGCGTCATCGACGCTGTGGCACGGCGCACCGAGTTGAGCTGCGGCGAAGGCGCGTGCCTGGGCCTCCTTCTCGTGCATCCAGACGCGGCGGAAGTCGTCCGCCGGTTCGCCGAAGACATAGGTGCGGGTAATGTCCGAGTGATAACCGTCGACCAGCGTCCCAGTATCGATCAGCACCACATCGTCGGCCTGCAGAGCTCGGTCGCCCTCGCCGCCGTGCGGCAGGCAGGTGTCTTCGCCGAAGGAGACCAGGCAGAACCACGATCCGCCCTCCCCGCCCAGGGCGCGGTGTTCGGCGTCGATGAAGCCCATGACCTCCGACGTGCGAACCCCTGCCTTCAGCCAGCGGCGGGTGCGGCGCTGGACCTCCAGCGTGATGGCCTTGGCGCGGGTCAACAAAGCGATCTCGGCGGACGACTTGAGGCTGCGCTGGGCCAGGATCAGCGGCGCGCCGTCGATGACGCGATCCGCGCCGAGCGCCCGACTGAGGCCCAGCCAGATGAAGGTCGCCGCCTGATCGTCCACCGCCAGGACGCCGCCTTCTGGCAAACGTCCCGCCGCCAAGGCGTAAGGGCTTTCCTCCTCCTCCCAGGTCAGGATGTCGCCGGCGATGGCGTTCGGCGCCGCCGTCAATCCCGCGACCTTATCCAGTTCAAACCGGGGACAGACGTATTCCACCCGACCGTCGGCGTGGATCAAGGCCCCGGTCAGCCGTTCCGAAGGATGCCAGTCCAGCCCGGTATAATAGCGTAGCGACGCCGTAGGACCGAGAAGCAACGCCGCCGTCCCTTCCGCCTTCAGCCGTGCAGCCAAGACCTGAATGCGAGCGCGCCGCTCGACAGCGTTGATGGGAGCAGCGGCGGGGGGAAGAAACGTCATGCTATCAACGTATACAGTATATGATCTATAACTCTGCTTCTTTCATGGCTTGAGGTCTCGAGCAAGAGCCGTAAGACTAGCAATAGCCCTGTCGCCTCGACAGGCGCGAGCCCCCCGGAAAACGCGCCCTTGCGCGTGGCCATGATCCGTTCGGCGAGAGGGTCCAGGGCGTGACGATATGGCGCAAAAACGCCCTTTCGGACGAACCTTATAACAGATTGCCTTCAACTCGGCCCTTTCCTACCTAGGCGGCCATGCCTCGGTCGATGATGACA
>NZ_JBRERY010000070.1:0-1414 GCF_052907225.1 Brevundimonas sp. RM1 | reverse complement strand
CGGGCCAGCTGATCTGGGCCAGCTTGACGGTGCAGAGGTAGTCGAACTCAGGATAGGTCAGGCCGTAGTGGTCGCAGGTGTTGCGGATGACGCTGACGTCGAAGGCGGCGTTGTGAGCCAGCACGGTGCGGCCTTCGAGGCGCGGGGCGATGGCGGCGAGGACGGCGGGGAATTCCTCGGCGTCCTCGACCTGTTCGGGGCCGATGCCGTGGAAGGCGATGTTGAAGCTGGCGAAACGCATGCCCGGCGGGCGGATGTAGTGGTGCTCGACGGATTCGATGACGCCGTCGTTGATCCAGGCCAGGCCGATGGAGCAGGGGCTGGCCCGCTGCTCATTGGCGGTTTCGAAGTCGATGGCGACGGCGTGCATCAGGCAATAAGCGCCAGCCACTCGTCCTCGGTCAGGACGGTCACGCCGTGCTTTTCGGCGTCTTTCAGCTTGGAGCCGGCGCCGGGACCGGCGACGACGTAGTCGGTCTTCTTCGACACCGAGCCCGAGACCTTGGCGCCGAGGCTTTCGGCGCGGGCCTTGGCCTCGTCGCGGGTGAAGCGTTCCAGCGAGCCGGTGAAGACGACGGTCTTGCCCGCCACCGGGCTGTCCGTCACGGGGGCAGCCACATCCTCGACGCGCTCGAGTTCGGCCAGCAGGGCGTCGACGACCTGAAGGTTGTGCGGTTCGTGGAAGAAGTGGGCCAGGGCCTCGGCGGCGACCGGGCCGACGCCGGACACGCCCGCGATCTGGTTCAGAATGTCGGAGGGGCCCTCATCGCGCGCGACGGCGGCCCAGCGAGTCAGGTCGCTCCAGCCGTCGGAGATTTCCGCCAGCGAACGGCGGGCGGGCGCGGCCATGCCGGGGAAGGCGAGGGCGATCTTCTGATCCATGGGCGCTTCCGGCCACGGATCGTCGGCGGGCGGGTGGGCTTCGGCCATCAGGCCCAGCACGCGGGGCGAAATAGCGTGGGTCGCGGCCAGCGTCTTCCAGCTCTCGCTGGCGAGGCCGTTCGCGGCGGCCATGCAGGCGTCGCGGAAGGCGGTCCAGCTGCCGAAGGCGCGCGACAGGACCAGCGAGGTCTGTTCGCCGATCTCGCGCACGCCCAGACCGAAGATCAGGCGGTCGAGGGAGATGACGCGGCGGGCGTCGATCCCGGCGATCAGGTTGCGGACGCTGGTCTCGCCATAGCCGTCCTCGGCGCGCAGCAGGGCCAGCTTCTCTTCGTCGCGGGCGAGGCGGAAAATGTCGGCCGGCTCCTTGATCCAGCCGCGCGCATGGAAGGCGATCAGCTGCTTTTCGCCAAGCCCTTCAATGTCGAAGGCGCGGCGGCTGACGAAGTGCTTGAGGCGCTCGACGATCTGGGCGTCGCAGATCAGGCCGCCGGTGCAGCGGCGCTTGACCTCGTCCCCCTCGCGCACGGCT
>NZ_JBRERY010000069.1:0-1414 GCF_052907225.1 Brevundimonas sp. RM1 | reverse complement strand
CGGGCCAGCTGATCTGGGCCAGCTTGACGGTGCAGAGGTAGTCGAACTCAGGATAGGTCAGGCCGTAGTGGTCGCAGGTGTTGCGGATGACGCTGACGTCGAAGGCGGCGTGGTGAGCCAGCACGGTGCGGCCTTCGAGACGCGGGGCGATGGCGGCCAGGACGGCGGGGAACTCCTCGGCGTCTTCGACCTGTTCGGGGCCAATGCCGTGGAAGGCGATGTTGAAACTGGCGAAGCGCATCCCCGGCGGGCGGATATAGTGGTGCTCAACGGATTCGATGACGCCGTCGTTGATCCAGGCCAGGCCGATGGAGCAGGGGCTGGCCCGCTGCTCATTGGCGGTTTCGAAGTCGATGGCGACGGCGTGCATCAGGAGATAAGCGCCAGCCACTCGTCCTCGGTCAGGACGGCGACACCGTGCTTTTCGGCGTCCTTCAGCTTGGACCCGGCGCCGGGACCGGCGACGACGTAGTCGGTCTTTTTCGACACCGAGCCTGAGACCTTGGCGCCGAGGCTTTCGGCGCGGGCCTTGGCTTCGTCGCGGGTGAAGCGTTCCAGCGAGCCGGTGAAGACGACGGTCTTGCCCGCCACCAGGCTGTCGGTCACGGGGGCGGCCACGTCCTCGACGCGCTCGAGTTCGGCCAGCAGGGCGTCGACGACCTGAAGGTTGTGCGGTTCGTGGAAGAAGTGGGCCAGGGCCTCGGCGGCGACCGGGCCGACGCCGGAGACGCCCGCGATCTGGTTCAGAATGTCAGACGGGCCTTCATCGCGTGCGACGGCGGCCCAGCGGGTCAGGTCGTTCCAGCCCTCGGAGATTTCCGCCAGCGAGCGGCGGGCGGGCGCGGCCATGCCGGGGAAGGCGAGGGCGATCTTCTGATCCATCGGCGCCTCGGGCCACGGATCGTCGGCGGTAGGCTGCGCCTCGGCCATCAGGCCCAAGACGCGGGTGGAAATGGCGTGGGTCGCGGCCAAGGCCTTCCAGTCGTCGCTGGCGAGGCCGTTCGCTGCGGTCATGCAGGCGTCGCGGAAGGCGGTCCAGCTGCCGAAGGCGCGCGACAGGACCAGAGAGGTCTGTTCGCCAATCTCGCGCACGCCCAGGCCGAAGATCAGGCGATCGAGGCTGATGACGCGGCGCGCGTCGATCCCGGCGATCAGGTTGCCGACGCTGGTCTCGCCATAGCCGTCCTCGGCGCGCAGCAGGGCCAGCTTCTCCTCGTCGCGGGCCAGGCGGAAGATATCGGCGGGCTCCTTGATCCAGCCGCGGGCGTGGAAGGCGATCAGCTGCTTTTCGCCGAGGCCCTCGATGTCGAAGGCGCGGCGGCTGACGAAGTGCTTGAGGCGCTCGACGATCTGGGCGTCGCAGATCAGGCCGCCGGTGCAGCGGCGCTTGACCTCGTCCCCCTCGCGCACGGCT
>NZ_JBRERY010000068.1:0-1478 GCF_052907225.1 Brevundimonas sp. RM1 | reverse complement strand
CCGTTCGCGCCAACCGCTGCGATCCTGTTTAATCACCTTCTTCCCCAGCGAGGGGGAGAGGGATGACGTTTGAAGCGTTCTATCGGCCAAGGAGCCCATCATGACTGACCAGAAGCCGACCGAAGAAGAGCTGAACGCTCTGGACATCACCGACGCCGAGGCGGCGGAGATGAACGCCATCGCACACCCCTTCGTCGCCGATGCGGCGCCGGACGCCAACGACGATCTGGTGCAGATCGACGCCACGGCCGACGGAGTGGTTTTCGTCACCATCAACCGTCCCGAGAAGAGGAACGCTTTCGACGCAGCGACCATCGCCGCCCTCTATGAAGCGTTCGAGACCCTGCACGGCGCCGACAAGGTGCGCGTGGTCTTCATCCGCGGCGCGGGCGGAACGTTCAGTGCGGGCGCCGACCTGAACTGGATGCGCTCGGCCGCCGACTGGTCCGAGAGCGACAACCGCGACGACGCCATGGGGCTGGCCAAGATGCTCAAGGCCCTGCACGACGTGCCGGCCCTGACGGTGGCCCTGGTCGAGGGCGCGGCCATGGGCGGCGGGGCGGGCATCGTCGCCGCCTGCGACATGGCCGTGGCCGTCGAGGGGACGCGCTTCGCCTTCTCGGAGGTCAAGCTGGGCCTGATCCCGGCGACCATCGCCCCTTATGTCATCGAGGCGGTCGGCGCGCGCCGCGCCCGCCAACTGTTCCTGACGGCCAACATCTTCGACGCCGATTACGCGGCCCATGCGGGGCTGATCGACATGGTCCTGCCTGAAGGTTCGGTGGACGAGTTCATCTCCATGCTGACCGACAGCCTGTCGGCCAATGCGCCGGGCGCCATGGGCGACGCCAAGCGCCTGGTGAACGACGTGGCGGGCGAAGAGATCGACAACCGCCTGCTGGAAGAGACCGCCAAGCGCATCGCCCGCGCCCGCGTCTCGGTCGAGGGTCAGGAAGGCGTCCGCGCGTTTCTGGACAAGCGTCCGGCCAACTGGGCGCAGTAATTTCGTCCTTCTCCCCTTGTGGGAGAAGGTGTCATGCGGAGCATGACGGATGAGGGGTTGCTTCGCCTTGTCCGTCTGCTTCTGAACCGCGCGATTTCAGCGTTGCGAGACCCCTCATCCGACCCGCTTTGCGGGCCACCTTCTCCCACAAGGGGAGAAGGGTTAGGAACGCCCTATGTTTAAATCCGTCCTGGTCGCCAATCGCGGCGAGATCGCCTGCCGCGTCTTCCGCACCGCTCGTCGCATGGGCCTGCGCACCATCGCCGTCTATTCCGAGGCTGACGCCAACGCCCTGCACGTGCGCGAGGCTGATGAAGCGGTGCTGATCGGTCCGGCGGCGGCGCGCGAATCCTATCTGGATGCGGCCAAGGTACTGGCGGCGGCCAAGGCGACGGGGGCGGAGGCCATTCACCCCGGCTATGGCTTCCTGTCCGAGAACGCCGACTTCGCCGAAGCGGTGGCGGCGGCAGGCATC
>NZ_JBRERY010000067.1:0-1536 GCF_052907225.1 Brevundimonas sp. RM1 | reverse complement strand
ATCTGGTGGACGAGAACCTGGCCCAGGCCGTGGACGGCTTGATCGCGGTGCTGACGAACTCAGGCCTCTCCGCCCTTGAAATTCCGGCCCTTCAGGGCCAAACCCTCGCCCAATCGCTCGCCCCGGATTCGACCTCATGACCCAGCCGACCCAACACCAGAAGGTGCTCATCGTCGATTTCGGCAGCCAGGTGACGCAGCTGATCGCGCGCCGCCTGCGCGAGGCCGGGGTCTATTGCGAGATTCACCCCTACAACAAGGCGGGCGAGGCTTTGGCGGCGATGCAGCCGCAAGCCATCATCCTGTCGGGCGGCCCCAATTCTACGACCGAGGCGGACAGCCCGCGCGTCGATCACGCCGTCTTCGACTACGGCGCGCCGATCCTGGGCATCTGCTACGGCGAGCAGCTGATCTGCGCCGAGCTGGGCGGCAAGGTCGAGAGCGGCCACCACGCCGAGTTCGGCCGCGCCGAGATCGTCATCACCAAGGACAGCCCGCTGTTCGCGGGGATCGGCGCCCTGGATCACCGCGAGCCGGTGTGGATGAGCCACGGCGACCGCGTGACGGCCCTGCCGGAAGGCTTCCACGTCATCGCCACCTCGGAAGGCGCGCCCTTCGCCGCCATTGCCGATGAGGCGCGCAAGATCTACGGCGTGCAGTTCCACCCCGAGGTGGTGCACACCCCGCGCGGCGCCCAGCTGCTGAAGAACTTCACCCACGGCGTGGCGGGCCTGACCGGCGACTGGACCATGGCCGCCTATCGCGACGAGCAGATCGCCAAGATCCGCGAACAGGTCGGCGACGCCAAGGTCATCTGCGGCCTGTCGGGCGGGGTCGACTCATCGGTCGCCGCCGTGCTGATCCACGAGGCCATCGGCGACCAGCTGACCTGCGTCTTCGTCGACACCGGCCTGCTGCGCAAGGACGAGGCCAAGCAGGTCACGGAACTGTTCCTCGAGCACTACAACATCCCGCTGGTGCACGTTGATGCGTCTAAGGAATTTCTCGGCGAACTGGCCGGGATTTCGGACCCGGAAACCAAGCGCAAGACTATCGGCCGCGTCTTCATCGAGGTGTTCGACCGCGAGGCCGCCAAGATCGAAGGCGCCGCCTTCCTGGCCCAGGGCACCCTCTATCCCGACGTGATCGAGAGCGTGTCCCCGACCGGCGGCCCCTCTCACGTCATCAAGAGCCACCACAACGTCGGCGGCCTGCCGGACTTCATGAAGCTGAAGCTGGTGGAACCCCTGCGCGAACTGTTCAAGGACGAGGTGCGGGCGCTTGGCCGCGAACTGGGCCTGACGGACGCCTTCGTCGGCCGCCATCCCTTCCCCGGACCGGGCCTGGCCATCCGCATCCCCGGCGAGATCACGCCGGAGGCGGTCGCCACCCTGCAGGACGCGGACGCCATCTATCTGGACGAGATCCGCAAGGCGGGCCTCTACGACGACATTTGACAGGCATTCGCCGTGCTGCTGCCGGTCAAGACGGTCGGCGTCCAGGGCGACGCCCGCACCTATGAAAAGGTGCTGGCCCT
>NZ_JBRERY010000066.1:0-1612 GCF_052907225.1 Brevundimonas sp. RM1 | reverse complement strand
AACCTCGGCGAGATCTTCGCGCTTCACCGGCTTGACCAGATAGCCGATGGCGCCCAGCGACAGGGCGGTCTGGCTGTGATCCTCGGCCGAGACGACGTGGATCGGAATGTGACGGGTGTCGTCGTCGCGCTTCAGCACATCCAGTACGGTCAGGCCCGACTGGTCGGGCAGGCCCACGTCCAGCACGACCGCGCTGGGGCGATGGCGCTTGGCCAGCTTGAGGGCCTCCTCCGCCGTACCCGCTACAATGCACTGGAAGCCCAACTCGCGGGACAGGTCGCGGACGATGGCGGCGAAACGGTCGTCATCCTCCACCACCAACAGCAGGCGGCGCGTCCCGGCCAGATGATCGCGGTCGTCCTCTATGCTTGCCGGCACATGAGACAGGCTGCGCTCGGGAGTTGCGTCCGATGGGGACGAAGTTTCCAGGGCAGTGGCGGGCGTTTCGCGAGAGGCGACCTGCGCCGCGTCATAGGTGCGCGGCAGAGAAAGGGTAAAGACGCTGCCTTCGCCCAGTCTGCTTTCCAGCCTGATCCGCCCGCCAAGCAGACGCGCCAGTTCGCGCGAGATCGACAGGCCCAGGCCTGTGCCGCCGTATCTGCGGCTGATCGTTCCGTCAGCCTGCTGAAAGGCATCGAAAACGCCCTTCTGCTGCTCGGGCGATATGCCGATGCCGGTATCCGACACGGCGAAGGCGATCCTGTCGCCGGGCTGAGCCGATATGCTCAGCTTTACCTTGCCGCTTTCCGTAAACTTGAAGGCATTCGACAGCAGGTTCTTGAGGATCTGCTCCAGCCGTTGACGGTCTGTCTCCATCAGGTCGGCTCCGGCGTCCAACTCGATGTCGAAAGCCAGGCCGCGATCGTCCGCCACCGGCTGGAAGAGTTGGCGCACGTCTTCGGTCAACCGCTGCATCGAAACCGCTTCGGGACGCGCCTGGATGTGACCGGCTTCAATCTTGGATAGGTCGAGGATGTCGTTGATCAGGGCCAGCAGGTCATTGCCGGACGACTGAATGGTGCGAGCGTAGTTGACCTGGTCCTCAGACAGCGTCCCCTCCGGGTTGTCCGCCAGCAGCTTGGACAGGATCAGCAGCGAGTTGAGCGGGGTGCGCAACTCATGGGACATGTTGGCCAGGAAATCGGATTTGTACTGGCTGGCCTGTTCCAGTTCGCGCGCCTTCAGCGTCAAAGCCGAGGCGCCGCGCTCCAGATCGTCGCGCTGGGTCTCCAGAAGTTGGGCCTGCTCCTCCAACTGGCTGTTGGTCTGCTCCAGCTCCGCCTGTTGCTGCTCGAGACGCGTCTGGGACTCCTTCAGCGCGCGGCCCTGCTCCTCCAGCTCTTCATTGGAGACGCGAAGCTCTTCGCTCTGGACCTGAAGTTCTTCGGCCTGGCGTTGGGTTTCCTCCAGCATGTTCTGCAACTGGGCGCGGTAGCGAGCGGATCGCAAAGCCGTGCCTATGGCGGGGCCCGCCTCTTCGAGCAGCGCCATGAGCCGTTCGTCAGGCGCGTGAAGGAAACCGAGCTCCAGAACCGCATTGACGGCTCCGTCCGCTCGCGCCGGGGCGAGCACCAGGTGCCGAGGCTTGTCGCGGCCCAGAGCCGAACCGATC
>NZ_JBRERY010000065.1:0-1615 GCF_052907225.1 Brevundimonas sp. RM1 | reverse complement strand
GCGGGGTATGGGAAGTCAGCCGCGCGCGACGTCATATTGGCGACTACATGGATCGAAGCGCCGCCTTCGAAACCGCGCTCGCCATCGCACTCGAAGACATTCAGGCCGGAGCGAAGGCGACGCTCGTCGTCGATGGAGTGGCAGTTCCTATCGGCGCTGCGGCCAAGCCCCAAAGACAAGCGAATGACTAATGTCGATATCACGGCGACGTGGCAAGCCCCTCGAGCTTACACTCCAATCGGCATGGCGGCCCATGTTGTCGCACTCCTCTCCCGGGGCGGCCTCAGGGTGCGGCTCGCGAACAATCATGAGTTGGATGTTCCGGCCGCTAGCGGCAGGCAAACAGACATCAGCCGTCTCGGCGATGTCGTTTTCATTGAGTGGGCTGCGGGCCGGCGCCCCGGCTGGCGGCTGACGCCTGCGCCCACCCTTTCTGCCTGAGGATGCAATCGAACCTGACGGGGGCCTGGACTATAGCGGTCTGACAGCTGCGCCAGGACCTCGATTAAAAGCCGCTTCGATATGCCCGGCACGGGTTCTTCGCTAAAGCTCAGAAACATTCCCGCCCCACAGGGCTTCCCTGCAAGAAAGCAGCGGCCCAGGACGTCACGGCCCCTGTTGCGACGCCTTCGGTCGCATATTGATAAATTACGATCCGCGTTACGATTTGTTTTTAGCAAGTCGATAAATGCACGAAAGCGGACGTCGCCAGCCGCCGGTTAGAGTCAAAAGCCGCAATTGAAGTGGACGCACTAACCCGTCCCTACTCCGTCTGCATCTCCCAACTTCCGAGGAGACACGACAGGTTTTGGATTGTGCACAAAAACTCCACTGGAAACATCGTCTTCGGACG
This sequence comes from Brevundimonas sp. RM1, assembly GCF_052907225.1. Lineage (NCBI taxonomy): Bacteria > Pseudomonadati > Pseudomonadota > Alphaproteobacteria > Caulobacterales > Caulobacteraceae > Brevundimonas > Brevundimonas sp. RM1. The sequence continues at coordinate 762 of NZ_JBRERY010000065.1, read as the reverse complement.
ACGGTGGAGAGACGCTTCAGAAGCGGTTTTTCCTAAACATCGATGCGATCATGCAACCGGACACTGGACGACGGGCATTCGCGAAAGCCCCGCTTGACTCCCTCCGGGGGTCAGGGCGCATATAAGAACATATGCAGAACATTTGTTCACAGCCTGACGCTTTAACAGCGCTGAAGACTCGCCTGGAGGCCCTGGATCGGGCCGGCGGTCGTCGCGTCGGCGCGGGCGTGCGCGCGGGAAGCGACGACGCCTTCGCGCCGCTGGCCACGGGCGTGGTGCATGATCTCTACGCCGCCGCCCCTGCCGACACTGTGGCCGTCAATGCCTTCGGGCTGGGCATGGCGCTGCGGGCGGCGGCGGGGCGTCCCATCGTCTGGGGCCTGCATGATATGATGGCCCAGGAGGCGGGACGGCCGCACGGGCCGGGCCTGCATGAGATGAGCCTGTCGCCGCACGACCTGCTGCTGGTACGGACGCGCGACGTGCAGACCTTGTTGGCCGTGGGCGAAGAAGCCCTGCGCAGTCCCGCCGTGGGCGCCGTGTTGTTGAGCGCCTGGGGCGAGGCCAAGGCCTTCAGCCTGACGGCCAGCCGGCGACTGGCTCTGGCCGCCGAGACGGGCGGCGCGACCCTGTTCCTGGCGCGGGCAGGCGCCCTGCCCTGCCCCAGCGCGGCCGAGACCCGATGGTCGGTAGCGTCCTGCGCGTCAGAACCTCTGGAAGGCGGAGCGCCGGGATGGCCGTCTTTTTCCGCGACCCTGCTGC
>NZ_JBRERY010000064.1:0-1859 GCF_052907225.1 Brevundimonas sp. RM1 | reverse complement strand
TATTAAAAATGATTATTTTTAAAATAAAAATAAGAGATTAAAGTAAAAAGTGAGGAAAAGAATAGCCTCTTTTATCCTTAGTTGAAAACTATAGTTTTTTTATCGGTACAAACTCGACTTTGTGCGCATGCAATGCTATTTTATACGCATAAAGAAAAGGAGAGTGTTGTGGGTTTGAATGAAAGAGAACAAAGACAAAAGTTAAAACAAAATATGGTATTAATAAATCTAAACAAGAAGAATATGGTAATCTTGAATAAGCAAAAAAGGATGATCAGAATGAAAAAAGCAATATTTAGTATTATTATTTCTCTTATTTTAGTTCTAACTGCTACTGGATGTAGTAATAGTTCTAAAGAAAAACCAATTAAAAAAAGTGCATTAGAAATTAATCCTACAAGTAAAGCTGTTAATATTACAGTAAATAAAAAAGAAAATAACAAACCTGAAAAAATTGGGAAAGTGTATCGATATAAAAATAACAATGCAAAAGAAATTACTAATGACGGTATTAAAAAAGATACTAAAGATACATTGATTTGGAAAGGTGTAGCAAACAAATACGATAATGTAAAAGATTTATTAGGAGAAAGTATTCTTTATGAAGTTAAATATAAAAATGGGGATATAAAAAAATTCGAGAGAAAAATTAAATATACTGAATAAAATTGAAAGTAGTGATGATAATGGAAAATATTTTAAGAATAATAGCTGAAATATTATCTAATATCTATGAATTCATAAATTATGGTCTAAAATTCAACCGTTCAAAAAAGCTTGAAAATAAATGTGAGGGGAAGGATTAATCCTTCCTCTCACATTTATTTAATTATAACTATATTTAAAATTCTTAGCTATAGTATGGTTCGGACCTGTTGTTGCAGTATACATACCATAAGAAATTGTTACACCTGTACCTTTTTTAGCTGCTGTGTAAAAATAGCTACCTTTTAATTCATTTTTCAATCCAAAATCAAAGGCTTTATAAATAGCCGAGGATGCTTTAACATAACCATTTTTACTAAGTCTACTAGCAGCAGATACTAATTTGTTTCCTGAATGAACTCCTTTAGAAAAATGGTGTTTATAATGACCAACATATACATATTTTTGACCTTTGTAAGTTATAGTTGTTTTATATTTTGTTTTAGCACTCGCAGTATTACCTTAATTAATTGAAGAAAAAGATAATCCGGTTAAAACTAATAAACTTGCAATAAAAACTGAAAGTAACTTTATCATATAAATTAAGTTATAACTACTTTAATTAAAAAAATTAACACTATATATTTTTTAAAAATTCAGTTAATAAAGATTCATCTTTATTAACTGAATTTTAGTAGCCTATTTTTATTAAACATTAAGTATAGAAAATGGTATTTACCAGTTCTATTTTTCAATTTCTATCTCTTTTACAATCTTTAATATCGGCATGATTAGTAATGATAAAATAAAAGCTGATTCTAAAATCAGAAAAATATTTATTTCTTTAAAAAATATTAAATCTATCACATATCCAAAAATACAAAATATGATAAAGAGGCAAATAAAATGAACAATTGATTTCAATGCTAATACTCCTTTTTGCTTTCTAAGCTATTTTAAACTTTATACAAGCTTTTCATTTAATATCATATAGGTATTTTAGTATTATTTCATATTAAAGACGCGCATTTGCTTTTAAAATGGCATATATAAGCCTCCAAATTACAAGATAGAAAACGAATCATAAAAAAGCAAGCGACTACTGGACTGACCCCAATTAGTGGGAATTATATAAAAACACTTTCGTTGAATTCATAATAAAATGAATCATGCGGAGGTGTTTTTTCTATGAAAAGAGTTTCTTATTCAGTAGA
>NZ_JBRERY010000063.1:0-1905 GCF_052907225.1 Brevundimonas sp. RM1 | reverse complement strand
TCAAGAACCTGGAGTTCTTCTACTTCCACAACTGCCTCTACGAAGGCGTGTGGAAGGACAACCGTCGCCGCCACAGCGAGCGCATCCCGACCTGGGATCTGATCCACAAATACCCCGGCGACTGGCGCGCCATCTTCGTCGGCGACGCGACCATGTCGCCCTATGAAGTGACCATGCCCGGCGGCTCGGTCGAGCACTGGAACGAGGAGGCGGGCGCCGTCTGGCTGAAACGCGCCCGCGAACAATGGGACAAGTCGGTCTGGGTGAACCCCGTGCCAGAGCGCCACTGGAGCTACACCCCCTCGGTCAACCTAATCGGCGAGGTGATGGAGCACCGCATGTTCCCCCTGACGCTGGAAGGCCTGGAACGGGCGATGCGGACCCTGGCGCGCTAATCGACGCTGAGCGCGCCGAAGGCGGGCTGGATGCCCGCTGCGGTCTCCTGACGGAAGAAGTAGCGGCCGGGGTGAAGGAAGAAGGTCGCCTCCGATGCGCCGGGCGGCAGCAGATAGTGATCCGACGGCGGCCCGGCCGTCGCTTCCGCCGTCGACAGGGCCTGGATCAGCACCTGCTCGTCCAGCGGCGGAACCTTGATCGTCACGCGCCGTCGCTCGGGATCCGCCGCCAGCCATCCCGGGCGGCCCGCCACAGGCGTCATGCGCGGATGGAAGACCGACATATCCATTTTTCCGGCATAGTTGGGCGTGGCGATGCTCTCGCCATCTCTGGACACCACGATCGGGTTTTCGGGCGCAAAGCGCGCCAGGACGGCGGCCACGTGCGGCGCATCGTTCTGAGGCGCGATCGCGGGCCAGTTCCTCGACTGCTCAATCGTCAGCGGATCGATGCCCGTCTTGGCTTTCAGGCGCGCGGCGAACCATAGGTCGCCCCGTCCTTCGGTCTCCATCGCGTGACTGTAGCCGACGAAGACGAAGACGCGCGCCTCGGGGTGGACGGACAGGATATTGGCGATCAGGTTGTCGGCCTGCGCCTCTTCACGCGCGGCGATCTGCGCGGCGCTGTCCGCGTCATCGGGCGCCCTTTGGTCGAAGCTCTGTTCATAGTCCGAAAAGCGGTAGCCTAGCCGGGCCGCCTCGCGCACCATCTCGGCGAAGACCGGATCGTGTGTGTAGTAGCCGTAGCTGGCCAGGAAGGGCGCGCCCTTCGTATAGGAGCCGACCCGGACAAGCGGCACAGGCTGAGGCGGGGTGAAGGTTTCGGCGGCGAACCAGTCGTAGCCCAGCGGGCGCAACGCACGCATCACCCGGGCGGCGAAGGCGCGATGTCCGGAAATGTTGTGCGCCTCGTTCAGGATGACAATGCGGGTGTTGCGGGCCGCCTCGACGATGGCTTCGATCGCGTCACGCGCCACTGCGCCGTCCAAGTCGGGTGGAATCAGCGACGGCCGCGGAGGCCGCTCATCCAAGCCGACGGCCGTCGCCTCGTCCCCCAGGAAGGACGCGAACTGACTTAACATCTGTCGCGCCGCTTGATCACCCGCTTCAGCCTTGGCCTTCAGGTCGAGGTAGGTCGGTAGATAGCGACCTTCGGAGAAGAACTGGTCGTCGCTCGACAGCGCTTCCTGCGCCAGGACGGACGCAGGAAGCCCCACGCTCAAACCCGCCGCTCCCAACAAGATCGATCGACGTGCCCACATCCGCTCTCCCCCTCGAGAAACTGACATGACAACGATACTAGAAAAGATTCCGGCGCGACTGTGGCGAAGCGTCCCTGAACAGAAGCGCTCCGTTCACACCCCGACAACCTGACTTTCAAGAGTGAAAGCCGAATTGGTCAGAAGGCGCGCGTCACGCCGAAATTCACCTGGGTGTAGTCATAGGTGTAGCCACGGGCGACGGGGGTGTTGCTGTAGGTCAGGCCCGCTGTGAAGGCCCATTCGCGCAC
>NZ_JBRERY010000062.1:0-1918 GCF_052907225.1 Brevundimonas sp. RM1 | reverse complement strand
GAGTTTATGGAAGAAGTTTTAATTGATGATAATATGGTTTTTGATATTGATAATTTAAAAGGATTTCTTAATGATACCAGTTCATTTGGGTTTATAGCTAAAGAAAATAATAAAATTATAGGATTTGCATATTGCTATACACTTTTAAGACCTGATGGAAAAACAATGTTTTATTTACACTCAATAGGAATGTTACCTAACTATCAAGACAAAGGTTATGGTTCAAAATTATTATCTTTTATTAAGGAATATTCTAAAGAGATTGGTTGTTCTGAAATGTTTTTAATAACTGATAAAGGTAATCCTAGAGCTTGCCATGTATATGAAAAATTAGGTGGTAAAAATGATTATAAAGATGAAATAGTATATGTATATGATTATGAAAAAGGTGATAAATAAATGAATATAGTTGAAAATGAAATATGTATAAGAACTTTAATAGATGATGATTTTCCTTTGATGTTAAAATGGTTAACTGATGAAAGAGTATTAGAATTTTATGGTGGTAGAGATAAAAAATATACATTAGAATCATTAAAAAAACATTATACAGAGCCTTGGGAAGATGAAGTTTTTAGAGTAATTATTGAATATAACAATGTTCCTATTGGATATGGACAAATATATAAAATGTATGATGAGTTATATACTGATTATCATTATCCAAAAACTGATGAGATAGTCTATGGTATGGATCAATTTATAGGAGAGCCAAATTATTGGAGTAAAGGAATTGGTACAAGATATATTAAATTGATTTTTGAATTTTTGAAAAAAGAAAGAAATGCTAATGCAGTTATTTTAGACCCTCATAAAAATAATCCAAGAGCAATAAGGGCATACCAAAAATCTGGTTTTAGAATTATTGAAGATTTGCCAGAACATGAATTACACGAGGGCAAAAAAGAAGATTGTTATTTAATGGAATATAGATATGATGATAATGCCACAAATGTTAAGGCAATGAAATATTTAATTGAGCATTACTTTGATAATTTCAAAGTAGATAGTATTGAAATAATCGGTAGTGGTTATGATAGTGTGGCATATTTAGTTAATAATGAATACATTTTTAAAACAAAATTTAGTACTAATAAGAAAAAAGGTTATGCAAAAGAAAAAGCAATATATAATTTTTTAAATACAAATTTAGAAACTAATGTAAAAATTCCTAATATTGAATATTCGTATATTAGTGATGAATTATCTATACTAGGTTATAAAGAAATTAAAGGAACTTTTTTAACACCAGAAATTTATTCTACTATGTCAGAAGAAGAACAAAATTTGTTAAAACGAGATATTGCCAGTTTTTTAAGACAAATGCACGGTTTAGATTATACAGATATTAGTGAATGTACTATTGATAATAAACAAAATGTATTAGAAGAGTATATATTGTTGCGTGAAACTATTTATAATGATTTAACTGATATAGAAAAAGATTATATAGAAAGTTTTATGGAAAGACTAAATGCAACAACAGTTTTTGAGGGTAAAAAGTGTTTATGCCATAATGATTTTAGTTGTAATCATCTATTGTTAGATGGCAATAATAGATTAACTGGAATAATTGATTTTGGAGATTCTGGAATTATAGATGAATATTGTGATTTTATATACTTACTTGAAGATAGTGAAGAAGAAATAGGAACAAATTTTGGAGAAGATATATTAAGAATGTATGGAAATATAGATATTGAGAAAGCAAAAGAATATCAAGATATAGTTGAAGAATATTATCCTATTGAAACTATTGTTTATGGAATTAAAAATATTAAACAGGAATTTATCGAAAATGGTAGAAAAGAAATTTATAAAAGGACTTATAAAGATTGATTATATAATATATGAAAAGCTATTATAAAAGACATTAGTATTAAATAGTTTAAAAAAATGAAAAATAATAAAGGAAGTG
>NZ_JBRERY010000061.1:0-2052 GCF_052907225.1 Brevundimonas sp. RM1 | reverse complement strand
GCGCCAGGAGCAGTCATTGGCTTCTCGACGGACAGCTGACATTCCATCCTTGCTTAGCGTTCCCGGCTTGGTTGACGACACCATTAATTCCATTATTTTGGAATCATGGAATCCGAAGCCGCCATCCTCGCTCTTGCCGCCCTAGCCCAACCGACACGCCTTGAGGCCTTCCGTCTGCTGGTGCGGCACGAACCCGAAGGCCTACCCGCCGGCGAGATCGCGGATGCCCTGGCGGTGCCCGCCAACACCATGTCGGCGCACCTCGGGGTTCTGTCCCGCGCCGGCCTGGTCAATTCGGAGCGCCACAGCCGGTCGATCATCTACCGGGCGGACCTGGATCGCCTCCAGGCGCTGGTCCTGTTCCTGCTGAAGGACTGCTGCCAGGGCCGCGCCGAACTGTGCGAGCCGCTACTGGCCGAACTCTCGCTCTGCCGCGCATGAGGACACCATGGACGTCGTCATCTATCACAACCCTGCCTGCGGCACGTCGCGCAACGCCCTGGCCCTGATCCGACACGTCGGGATCGAGCCGCAAGTCATCGAGTATCTGAAGACGCCGCCCAACCGCGCCATGATCCAGGCGCTGGTCGAACGGATGGGCGTCCCCCTGCGCGGCCTTCTGCGCGAGAAGGGCACCCCCTTCACCGAACTGGTCCTCGGAGACCCTGATTTGACCGATGACCAGATTCTGGACGCCATCGAAGCACACCCGATTCTGCTGAACCGTCCGATCGTGGTCGCGCCGCTAGGCGTGAAGCTATGTCGCCCGTCCGAAGCGGTCCTCGACCTTCTGCCTTCAGAAGGACTCAAGCCCTTCACCAAGGAGGACGGCGAAGTCGTCATCGACGCCGGGGGCCGGAGGGTCCGCTGATGGTCAATGCCGTGATTGCTGAACAACCAAGGCGCCACCTGTCCTTCCTCGATCGCTGGCTGACATTGTGGATTTTCGCCGCAATGGCGCTGGGCGTGCTGCTGGGCACAGTCGCGCCCGGGCTTCCCGCCTGGATCGACGGCCTGTCGGTCGGGACGACCAACATCCCCATAGCCATCGGCCTGATCCTGATGATGTATCCGCCGCTAGCGCGGGTGACGTACGAGGAACTTCCCCGCGTCTTCGCCGACAAGCGCGTGCTGCTTCTGTCCCTGTTCCAGAACTGGGTGTTGGGGCCGGTGCTGATGTTCGCGCTGGCGGTGATCTTCCTGCGCGACCAGCCGGAACACATGACCGGCGTCATCCTGATCGGACTAGCCCGCTGCATCGCCATGGTGCTGGTCTGGAACCAGTTGGCGCGCGGCGACAACCAATATGTGGCGGGCCTGGTCGCCTTCAACTCGATCTTCCAGATCGCCTTCTTCAGCCTCTACGCCTGGCTGTTCCTGACCGTACTGCCGCCCCTGTTCGGGCTGGAGGGCAGCGTGGTTGACGTCAGCGTCTGGACCATCGCAAGCGCCGTCCTGGTCTATCTGGGCCTGCCCTTTCTCGGCGGTTTCCTGACCCGGCGCGCGCTGGTCACGCGCAAGGGGAACGACTGGTACGAGGCGCGCTTCCTGCCGCGCATCGCGCCGATCACCCTGATCGCCCTGCTGTTCACCATCGTCGCCATGTTCAGCCTGAAGGGCGGCGAGGTCGTCGCCCTGCCGCTGGACGCCCTGCGCATCGCCATTCCGCTGACGATCTACTTCCTGGTCATGTTCGTGGTCAGCTTCCTGATGGGACGGCTGATCGAGGCGGACTATCCGCGCACCACGGCCCTGGCCTTCACCGCTGCCTCCAACAACTTCGAACTGGCGATCGCCGTCGCCATCGCGGCGTTCGGATTGGCCTCGCCGGTAGCCTTCGCCGCCGTCATCGGTCCGCTGGTCGAGGTCCCTGTGCTGATCCTGCTGGTGTCGGTCGCCCTGTGGCTGGGCCGCCGCTGCTTCCCCGCGACCGCCCCGAAGAAGGGCGCCTGCTGATGGCCTTCAACGCCGTGGAGTTGCCCGAGCCCACTCCCGACCTCATCGCCGCGCTGGAGGCCGCCGGGCTGCCGACGGACGATCTCCACGAGCCCG
>NZ_JBRERY010000060.1:0-2061 GCF_052907225.1 Brevundimonas sp. RM1 | reverse complement strand
TTTTAAGTCCGTTGCGTCTACCAGTTTCGCCACGCCCGCTAACCGGACGGGCTGTATAACCAGCCCGCTCAATCCCGCCAAGACGCGCCTTAACGCGTCGACGCCTGCGCCGCACGCGCGGCCCGGAAGTCCACGTTGGAATCGGCGATCAGGCGCACCAGGGCCGCCCAGGCGGCGACGTTCTGGGTCATCTGGGCCGGGTCGATCTTGTCCAGGGTGTCGTCGGCGGTGTGATGCAGGTCGAAATAGCGCGTGCCGTCCTGACGCAGGCCGAAGACCGGAACGCCCGCGCGCGCCAGGGGACCGATATCGACCCCGCCGAACAGCTCGGCCTCGCCCGGCAGCACGCCCAGCGGGCGCAGGACGCGCTCGGCGATCTTGGCGAAGTCCGTATTCTGCGAGCCGGGCGGCAGGCCCAGGGCGTAGACGCGGTCGGCGCCGAAGTCGCTCTCGCCGGCGATGACGTGCTTCTCGACGCCCGCGCCGATGTTGCGGACATAGGCGCCGCCGCCGTTGCCGTGGTCGGTCGGCTGGGCGACCTCTTCGGAGCCGTACAACACCACGCGGATCGTGCGCGCCGGACGGCCCTGCTCGGCGATCAGCTTGGCCGCGGCCAGGGTGATGGCGCCCCCCGCCGCGTCGTCGATGGCGCCGGTGCCCAGATCCCAGCTGTCCATGTGCGAGCCCAGGACGATGATCTCATCCGGGCGCGAGGCCCCGACGATGTCGCCCATCACGTTCTGACTGTGGGTCTCATAGGTGTGGGCGGTGGACTTCAGGCGCAGGCGCACGGTCTCGCCCATGCCCACCAGCCGCGCGATCTGATCGGCGTCCGGCGCGCTGAGCGCAAAGGCGGGCAGCGGCACCTTGCCCTCGACATAGCGGGTGGTGCCGGTGTGCGGCATGCGGTGTTCGTCCGATCCGGCCGAGCGCATGACGAAGGCGACCGCGCCGCGCTTGGCCGCCTCGGTCGGGCCGACGCCGCGAATGCGCGACAGGGGGCCGTAGCCCGAGCCGTCCTGCATCCGCACCATCTGGCCGCCGTCGACCACGGCGATCTTGCCGCTCAGCGATCCGGCGGGCGCGGCCAGCAAGGCGTCCAGACCGTCGAAGAAGACGACCTCGGCCTCAACGCCCTCGGCCGGCGTGGGAATGGAGTGGCCCAGCGCCGCCACGACCAGCTTCTGGGGACGCGCGCCCAGAATCTCGGCGCTCTCCTCGCCGCGCTCCCAGCCGATCAGGGGAAATTGTTCGATGCGGACGTTCTGGAAGCCGTGGGCGCGCATGTAGTCGGCGGCCCAGGCGGAGGCGTCCTGCTCGGCGCGCGAGCCCGCCGGGCGCGGGCCGAAGCGGGTGGTGATCTGGGTGACGTAGTCGAGGGCGATATTGCCCTTCAGCGCCTGATCGCGCACCTGTTCGGCGGCGCGGATGGCGCGGGCGTCCTGCGCCATGACCGGCGCGGCGACAAGGCCGAGCGCCACAGCGCTGGCGGCCATCAGACGGATAGTGGACGACAAGAGCGCCTCCCAGACTCAAACGACAGGCGCGGACCCTAGCGGGCGAAGACTGCGACCGAAAGTCTCAGCTTCGCCGCTGGGCCGAAATCAAAGGCTCGAAATCACTCGCCCTTGATGAAGGGCTCGACCGGGCCTTGCAGTTTGACGGTCAGGGCCTTGCCGCGACGGTCGACGCGGTTGCCGACGGCCAGACGGACCCAGCCTTCCGAGACGCAATATTCCTCGACGTTGGTCTTTTCCTCGCCCTTGAAGCGGATGCCCACGCCGCGCGCCAGCAGTTCGGCGTCGTGGAAGGGGCTGTCAGGATCGACCGAGAGGCGGTCAGGCAGGGCGTCGGACATGGAAAGGTCTCGCGAAAAATCGAAGCAGGCTGAATAGCCGCGCAAGGCCTGTGCGACAACCGTCGCCTATTGCACCGACTGACGGGCGGGGGCTGGGGCGTCGGCGGCAGCCGGGGCGTAGGGGCGCGGGCCGGTCTCGGCGGGCGCAGGGGCCTTGGCCGCAGGCTGGGCGGCCGGTCGAGCGGCGGGGCGGTTGGCGGCGG
>NZ_JBRERY010000059.1:0-2089 GCF_052907225.1 Brevundimonas sp. RM1 | reverse complement strand
CAACGGCTATGGCACGGCGCAGGTGAACCTGCGCGGCCTGGGCATCAACCGGACCCTGACGCTGATCAACGGGCGTCGCGTGGTCAACGGCGGCACCGGCGCCAACAGCGCCCCCGACCTGAACATGATCCCGACTCCGATCATCGCCCGCATGGACGTGCTGAAGGACGGGGCCTCGGCCATCTATGGCGCGGACGCCGTGGCCGGGGTGGTGAACATCATCACCGTCAACGGCTATGAAGGCCTGAAGGTGTCGGGCAAGTACGGCATCACCGACGAAGGCGACGGTCAGGATGTGACCTTCGACGTCCTGTGGGGCATCAAGAATGACCGGGGCAGCGTCACCGCCGCCCTGACCTATCAGAAGTCCGAGGAAGTGAACCTGGCCAGCCGTGCGCCCTGCGGCCTGGGCGAGGTCAACGGCGCCCTGACCTGCCTCTCCAGCTCGACGACGCCGGGCGGCCGCGCGGTCCTGCCGAACGGGCAGATGATCAACTTCAACCAGACGCCGGGCGGGGACGGCGACTTCTACGAGCCGTACAGCCCCGCCAAGCACAACCACAACTCGAACGTCTATTTGAACGCGTCTTCGCCGATCGAACGCTTCAGCACGGCTGTGCTGGCCGACTATCGGTTGACCGACAAGGTCAGTCTGTTCGGCGAACTGTTCTTCACGCACCGCGAAAGCAACCAGATGGCGGCGCCGGGCGCCCTGCGCAACATCGCCATCGCGGCCGACAACCCGACCAACCCCACCGGCGAGGATCTGATGCTGATCCGTCGCCTGCTGGTCGAGCCGGGCCAACGCCAGTTCTTCCAGGAAACGGACACCTACCGCTTTGTCGGCGGCGCGCGCGGCGACATCGTCGGCGACTGGACCTGGGAAGCCGCCGCCAACTGGGGCCGCAACACCGGCGTCGACGGCATGACCAACATCGTCAATCTGCAACGGCTGGGCGATACGCTGAACACCTCGCTGTGTAGTTCCGCGCCGGGTGCCGCCGTCCCGTGCGGCGACTATCTGGGCGTGGGCGACGTCAGCCAGGAGGTGCTCGACTACATTCTGTTCAACTCGCGCGACACGGGCGGCAACGAGCAGAAGAGCTTCACCTTCGACGTCAGCGGCACGGTCATGGAACTGCCCGCCGGTTCGCTCGCGATGGCGGCGGGACTGGTCTATCGCGAAGAGAAGGGCTGGCGCGACCCTGACGCCCTGACGGTGCTGGGCTACGCCAACACCAACCAGCAGGATCCGATCGCGGGCGAGACCAAGGCCAAGGAAGCCTATGTCGAACTGTCGGCGCCGCTGCTGAGCGATCTGCCGTTCGTGCAGCGGCTCGAGCTGGACGGGGCGGTCCGTTACTCGGACTATGACATGTTCGGCGGCAATACGACCTATAAGCTGGGCCTGAACTGGTCGGTGGTGGACAGCCTGCGTCTGCGCGCCACCTACGGCACCGGCTTCCGCATTCCCAGCGTGCCGGAACTGTTCGGCGGCGTGGCCGAGGGCAATCTGACCACGACCGATCCGTGCAGTCGTTACAACACGAGCGGCGACGCCGTCCTGATCGCCAACTGTGCGGCCTCGGGCGTTCCGGCGGGCTATGTGCAGATGGGCACCACCATCCTGACCACGGTTGGCGGCAATGAGAATCTGAAGCCTGAAAGCACCGAGACCCTGACCCTGGGCTTGGTGTGGCAGCCGACGCAGATCAGCGGCCTGACGCTGACGGCCGACTATTTCGACATCAAGGTCGAGGACGCCATCCGCTCCATCCCCGGTTCGACCAGGCTGGCGATCTGCTATGCGACGCCGAACATGGACCACCCGTTCTGCAAGCCGGACAGCTTCACCCGCAATCCGCTGACGGGCGAAGTGAACTATCTGTCGGCCCAGCCCTCCAACACGGGCCTGGAGACGATGAAGGGCGTGGACATCGGCGTGCGCTACGCCTTCGACATCGGCCAGCGTCGCGCGAGCCTGGACTGGAACACCACCTATCTGGACGAATACGTCATCACGCCTTTCGAGGGCGGCGATCCGATCATCTTCGACGGTCACATCGGCGGCGGCAACGGCGGCTATCCG
>NZ_JBRERY010000058.1:0-2089 GCF_052907225.1 Brevundimonas sp. RM1 | reverse complement strand
GCAGAGGGGCTACGAGGGGCGCGCGGATCTCGGCAACACACAATCCGGAGATGGTCGCCGCTATCAGGGGCGCGGGCCGATCCAATTGACGGGCCGGGCCAACTATCGCCGCGTCGGTCGGATGATCGGGATTGATCTAGAGCGCCACCCTCAGATCGTTGGGCATCCCTCGATCGGGCTGCTGGTCGGCTGCGTCTACTGGAGCGATCGCAAGCTGAACGCCAAGGCCGACGCTGACGATCTGGTGGGTCTGACCAAGGCGATCAACGGCGGCACGAACGGGATCGAGGATCGCCGCCAGCGGACGGCGCAGGCGAAGGAACTGATCCTATGATCCGCGCCGTCATTGTCGAGGACATCGACCACCACCACGACACGCCCGGCGCCGTCGAGATTCGCTCCTATCCCGATGGCCGCGCGGGTGGGCTGGCCTTCATCTGCCCCTGCGGCTGCAAGCGTGAGGGCTATCTGCCGGTTGAGCCTGATGATCCCGGCCCACGCTGGGATTGGAACGGCGACCGGGAGCGGCCGTCCCTGACGCCTTCGGTTCTGTTCCGAGGCGGCTGCGAGTGGCACGGCTTTCTGACGGCCGGGGAGTGGCGGCAATGCTGATCCGCGACTTCCTCCGCGCCATCGGTCCGGCGTCCTGGGCCGTCATCGCCGTCTGCGTCCTGCTGCTGTTCATCCTGGGTTGGTGCGCCGCCACGGCACCCGGCCGGGAGCGGGCCAAGCAGGAACGCGCCGCCGAAGCGGCCAACGTCAAGGCGCGCGGCAGGGGCGCCGCTTCCCATGATCGGGCGGCCGACCAGCGACTGACGGACCTGAAGATCAACAACCGACTGGAAAAGGAACGGAACGATGTGGTTTCCTCGATCCCTGACGCTCGCCCCACTGCTGGCCGCGTCGCTCTTGCTTGTCACCGGCTGCGCGAGCAGGGAACGCGTGACGCCGATCTACCCCCCGAGTGCCGACCTGGCCGTTGAGGCCAAGCCGATCATGCCGCCCGAGGCGGTGCGCAGTGAAGCGGTCGGGATCGCCCATGACATCGCCGTCGAAGGTTGGGGCGAGCGCGGCTGGGCGACGGTGGGGCGGCTATGCCGCTGGGCGGCCGACAACGGCATGAAGGGGCTGAGTTGCCCGCCGCCGCCTGAGTTGCCGCCCAGGCCAGGCTGACGGGCATAAGAAAACCCGTCTGCCACATTGGGACTCAGACGGGCCTAATGAGCCGAGGCTCGTAACCTAGATGGGGCTTGTTAGCCAAAGCGCAAGAGGCCCAACAAAAACTAAGGCGCGCTCTCCGCGACTATCGCAAGGACAGCCCAGACAATCATACCGAGGGCGACGAAGGCTCCAAAAATTGCAACGATCACGACGCACTTTTCGGCCGACGTTAGCTTTGGCTCTCGCATTCTGCCGCCGATCTGTTTCCGGCCGGTACGGGCCAGTGAAGGTGATTAACATCAAAGCAGGGAGGCATGCAGAAAATCGACAGAATTTCTTGAAGCGAAGAGCTTGTTGAAATTGCAATGAAATGTACTTCATGGCCGAATATCTGCGATAGTGCATGATATTCGCCTTGCCTATTCCGAATATGTGTTGCAGTTTGTGCGGGTCGATATCTCTGCGTAACGCCCTATTTCTTTGCGCCGCATCGAGATTTTCCGTTTCCTTAGAACCGATAGCCCTCAGGAATTTCTCCGCGGGCGTCTTTTTTTCGGAGGTCATGGAAATGGCTACTGGTATTATCAAATGGTACAACCCCACCAAGGGTTTCGGTTTCATCGCGCCTGACGCTGGCGGCGGCGATGTCTTCGTCCACGTTTCGGCCGTAGAGCGTGCGGGCCTTAGCGGCCTAAACGAGGGCCAAGCCCTGTCGTATGAACTCGAGCACGATCAGCGTTCAGGAAAAACGTCTGCTGGCCAGCTTCAAGTCGCCTGAGTTAGCTCAGCGATTTTGAACAACTTGGGGCTCGCTCTTTTCGGAGGGCGGGCCTTTTCATTTGTCGGGATATGGACGCTTGAAACGGACCTGTTCCGCCTCAGTTGTAGCATATGGCCGTTTTCACCTTCGAGACCAATGCCCCGCCTA
>NZ_JBRERY010000057.1:0-2232 GCF_052907225.1 Brevundimonas sp. RM1 | reverse complement strand
GCGATCCTGTGCTGGCTCGAAGCCGAAGCCGCCGGACAAGGGGCCGACGGTCTCTATCTGCTCACGACCTCGGCCGCCGCCTTCTTCCAGCGACACGGCTATTCGGTCGCCCTTCGGTCAGCCGCGCCGCCCTCAGTCGCCGCCTCCCGGCAGTTCAGCGGCCTGTGCCCGGCCTCGGCGGCCTTCATGTTCAAGGAACTGCGCGCCCGATGACCCGCCTTCGCGACCTGCCTGATCCCGACCACCTGCCCGCGCTCGACCCAGCTTATCTGTCCAGCCGCCCCGCGCTCGGCCTCGGCCCGCACGATCATCCGCCCCGCATCCTGCTGCTCTACGGCTCACTGCGCGACCGCTCCTATTCCCGGCTATGCGTCGAGGAGGCCGCTCGCCTGCTGCGCTTCATGGGCTGCGAAACGCGCATCTTCGATCCGTCCGACCTGCCGCTGACCGATCAGGTCGACTACGACGATCATCCCGCCGTCCACGAACTGCGCGAGCATGCCCTGTGGTCGGAGGGCATGGTCTGGAGCAGCCCCGAACGCCACGGCCAGATTTCGGGGATCATGAAGCTTCAGATCGATCACCTGCCGCTGAGCATGGGCGGTATGCGCCCGACTCAGGGCCGCACCCTTGCCGTCATGCAGGTCTCCGGCGGCTCGCAGAGTTTCAACGCGGTCAACACCCTGCGCCTGCTCGGCCGCTGGATGCGGATGATCACCATCCCCAACCAGTCCAGCGTCGCCAAGGCCTTCCTGGAGTTCGACGACGACGGCCGCATGAAGCCGTCCAGCTACTACGATCGCATCGTCGATGTGATGGAGGAACTGGTGCGCTTCACCGTCTTGACGCGGTGGCACGCAGGTCAGTTGGTGGATCGCTATTCCGAGCGAAAGGCGTCGGGCGTGCCGATCGATGCGGCCAATGACCTGTCAGCGATCGCGATCAGGTCTGCGTAGCATCAGACTGGATTGCTGGAGAATGGCCACGGAAATCAGCGGCGAATCCAAAGCAGCCCACAGACGCCTGAGCGCGCCCCTGACCGGCTCGCCGGCAGAGGTCTTCGCGGTCTTCCTCAAACTCGGCCTCACGTCGTTCGGCGGCCCCGTCGCGCACCTCGGCTATTTCCGGAACGAGTTGGTCGCTCGACGCCGTTGGATCGATGAAGCCGGATACGCCGACCTGGTCGCCATGTGCCAATTCCTGCCAGGGCCGGCCTCCAGCCAAGTGGGCTACGCCTTGGGCTTGTGGCGCGCCGGCCCATTGGGTGGCGTTGCGGCATGGTGCGCCTTCACGCTGCCGTCCGCCGCGCTTCTGGTCTTGTTCGCCATGGGCGCAGCCTCGCTCCACGGGCCAGTTGGAATGGGCCTGCTTCATGGACTGAAGCTGGTGGCCGTGGCTGTGGTCGCTCAGGCGGTCTGGGGGATGGCCCGCACCCTGACCCCTGATTGGCAAAGAGCAGTCATCGGCCTAGCCGCTGTTGTAATCCTGATGTTGCTCGGCGGAGCGACAGGCCAGATCGTCGCTATCGTCCTCGGCGGTCTGGCGGGGCTGCGCCTTTGCCGCACGACGACCGCCGCGCCAGGGGCGACTGCAAGCTTCCCGATTTCACGGCGCGCCGGCGCAGGGGCCCTGGTCCTGTTCCTTCTGCTTCTGGCGGGCCTACCGCTCGCCTCCATGGCGACAGGGTTCCACGGCGTCGCCTTGCTGGACGTCTTCTATCGAGCCGGCGCCTTCGTTTTCGGAGGCGGTCACGTCGTTCTGCCCCTGCTCGAAGAAGGCGTGGTGCAGCCCGGCTGGATCGATTCCAATGGCTTTCTTGCGGGCTATGGCGCAGCCCAAGCCGTCCCGGGGCCGCTTTTCACCTTCGCCGCCTATCTGGGCGCCGTGATGGAGCCTTCTCCGAATGGACTCGCTGGGGCCGCCCTTTGTCTCGTGGCGATCTTCGCGCCGGGATTGCTGCTGGTGACAGGCGTGCTGCCGTTCTGGAGCCTGCTGCGCGCCCGACCGGCGGCCCAGGCGGCGATGCGCGGTGCGAACGCGGCGGTCGTCGGCATTCTCGCTTTCGCCCTCTATACCCCAGTAGGAACCAGCGCGATCCTGAGTCCGATCGACTTCCTCGTGGCGCTGGCCGGCTTCGTTCTGTTGACGGTGTGGAAGTGCACACCATGGATAGTCGTTGCCCTGACCGCCGCAAGCGGGGTCGCCTTCGCACTGATCTGAGCCGAGCCCGCG
>NZ_JBRERY010000056.1:0-2302 GCF_052907225.1 Brevundimonas sp. RM1 | reverse complement strand
GCGAACATGGGAAAGACCATGCCGCCGATCAGGACGTAGTGCAGGTGGGCGACGATGAAGTAGCTGTCGTGGGCCTGCCAGTCGAAGGGCACCATGGCGACCATGACCCCGGTAAGCCCGCCCATGACGAAGATGACCAAGCCGCCCACGGCGAACAAGCCGGGCGTGGTGAAGCGCATCTTTCCGGCCGCTATGGTGGCGATCCAGGCGAAGACCTGCACGCCCGCCGGGACGCTGACCGCCATGGAGGCGGCGCTGAAGTAGTTGATGCTGATCTGCGGCATGCCGGTGGTGAACATGTGGTGCGCCCACACGCCGAAGCTGATGAAGCCGGTCGCCAGCATGGCCATGACCACCAGGGGATGGCCGACCAGCTTCGTGCGCGCCATGGCGGGGATGATGGTCGACATGGCCCCGGCCGCCGGCAGGAAGATGATGTAGACCTCCGGGTGGCCGAAGAACCAGAACAGGTGCTGCCACAGCATGGGATCGCCGCCCTTCAATGGATCGAAGAAGGGCCAGCCCAGCGCCCGTTCCAGCTCCAGCAGCAAGGTCGCCAGGATCACCGAGGGAAAGGCGATGATGATCATGCAAGCGAAGATCAGCATGGCCCAGGCGAAGACCGGCAGCTTGTCCAGCGTCATGCCGGGCGCGCGCGTCTTGAGCACGCCGACGATGATCTCGATCGCTCCGGCGATGGCCGAGATCTCGATGAAACCGATGCCCAGCAGCCAGAAGTCGGCGTTGATCCCTGGCGAATAGGTCATGCCCGTCAGCGGCGGATACATGAACCATCCCCCGTCCGGCGCCAGGCCGAAGAACAGGGAGCAGAAGAAGGCCAGGCCGCCGATCAGATAGGCCCAGAAGGCGTAGGCCCCGAGGCGCGGAAACGGCAGGTCGCGCGCCCCCAGCATCTGCGGCAACAGCAGCACGCCCAGCGCCTCGACCGCCGGCACGGCGAACAGGAACATCATCACCGTACCGTGCATGGTGAAGATCTGGTTGTAGGTCTCCTGCGGCAGGAAGCCCGTCATCGGCAGCGCCAGCTGGGTGCGCATCAGCAGCGCCAGCACACCCGCCAGCACGAAGAACAGCATGGCCGCGCCGACGTAATAGACGCCGATGATGTTGTTGTTGATCGCCGTGATCCACTCGCCGGGACGGCGCGGACCGCACCAGGCGGCCTCCAGCTGCTCCAGCTCGCCGTCTGGACGCGTCTCCTCGGTGGGAAAGCGATCGTATTTGCGGACGTCGAAGCCGGTTTCCGACGTCATTTCAGACTGTCCAGATAGGCGGCCACGTCGCGCAGCTCGCGCCCGGTCAGCACTGGATAGGACGGCATGCGGTTGCCCGGCTTGATCCCTTGGCTGTCGGCGATCCACCCCGCCATCGTGCCCTGATTGTTGGGCAGGATGCCCGCGCCCAGCGTCTGGCGCGAACCGACATGGGTCAGGTCCGGCCCGGCCAGGCCGTTGGCCTCGGTTCCGCGTATGGTGTGGCAGGCGCCGCACCCCGAGGCGCCGAACACCGCCGCGCCCGGCAAGGCGGACGGCGCGGCGGGCGCGGCCTGCCTGGCCCGCCAGGCCTCGAAGTCGGCCTCAGCATGGGCGACGACGACGAAGCCCATCAGGGCGTGAGGTCCGCCGCAATACTCGGCGCACTGTCCCGCATAGACGCCCGGTTTGTCAGCCTGCAGGCGCATGAAGTTGCGACGCCCGGGGATCATGTCCGTCTTGCCGCCCAAACGCGGCACCCACAGGCTATGGATGACGTCGGCGCTCTCCAGTTCGACCACCACCGGACGGCCGACGGGGATGTGAACCTCATTGGCATCCTGGACTAATTCGCGACCTTCCCCGTCCAGATAGGCGACGCGCCACCACCACATCTCGCCGGTGACGCGCACGCGCATCTCGCCGTCCCGCGGCGCATCCGACACGCGCGCGGTGACGCTGAGGCCGTAGATCAGCAGGCCCGTCAACACGACCACCGGAAAGGCCAGGCCGCCGATCCAGACTAGGCGCTCGCCGCCGACGCGACGTTTCCACGTCCTCGGCCCGAACAGGGCGACGCCCAGCGCGATCAAGACGACGGCCAGCACGACCGCGCCCATGACGAACAGAACCCAGGCGACGACCGTCACCGGCCCGGCGAACGGCCCGGCGGGGTCCAGCACCGGCGGCGGCCAGCCGCCCAGCATGTCCGGCGTCTCAGTCGTCATCGAGCGTATAGAGATAGGCCGCTATGTCGCGGGCTTCGGCTTGGGTCAGGGGCATGGGCGGCATGCCGGTGTCGGGCAGCA
>NZ_JBRERY010000055.1:0-2452 GCF_052907225.1 Brevundimonas sp. RM1 | reverse complement strand
TGACCTCGTGGTAGTTGAGGACCTCGGCGCCGTTGGCCCTGGCCAGGGCCAGGCGGTTGGGATGGTGATCGATGGCAATGACGCGGCCTGCGCCCTGAAGGAAGGCGCATTTGATCGCGAACAGACCCACCGGCCCGCAGCCCCAGACGGCGACGGTGTCGCCGCGCTCGATCTGGCAGTTCTCGGCGGCCATCCAGCCCGTGGGGAAGATGTCGGACAGAAAGAGCACCTTCTCGTCCTCGACGCCGTCCGGGATCTTGATCGGCCCGTAGTCGGAATAGGGCACGCGGGCATACTCGGCCTGTCCTCCGGCGTAGCCGCCGGTCAGGTGCGAATAGCCGAAGGCGCCGGTCATCACCTGGCCGAAGGCGATCTCCGATGCGTCGGCCTTATCCGCCGGATTGGAATTGTCGCAGGCGGCGGGAAGGGACTTCTGGCAGAAGAAACATTGGCCGCAGGCGATGACGAAGGGCACCACGACCCGGTCCCCCTTCTTCAGGCTGGTGTTCCCGCGCCCGACGTCCAGGACCTCGCCCATGAATTCATGGCCGAGGATGTCGCCGTTCGACATTCCGGGGATGTAGCTGTCGTACAGATGTAGATCCGAGCCGCAGATGGCCGTCGCCGTGATCCTGATGATGGCGTCGCGAGGGTTGATGATCTCCGGGTCGGGAACCGTGTCCATCTGGACGTTATGCTTGCCGTGCCAGGTGAGGGCGCGCATGGGCGATCCTTTCTGCTGCGATCAGAGGTGGCGGGAGCCGCGCGGCGCTGCATCCGGCGCCCTTGAGGTCGAAATCTCGCCCGTCTCCATGAGCTGCTTGAAGCGGCGCAGTTCGCGCCGCGCCTGCAGACGTGGCTCGCGCTGCATGACCTTGGCGATCGCCTTGCCCACGACCCCGCCGGGCGGATCGTAGCTGATGAAGAGCCGGACCTCCGTGCCGCGCCCGAAAGGATGGTCCCGGAACTCGATCCAACCCTCATGGTCGACGTCGGAGCCCTGGGTCGAGGTCCAGGCGATGCGACGGTCCGCCAGGTCCTCTGTGACCACGGAGATCAGCGCGACGTCCTTTCCGCCCGGTCCTTCGACGACCCATCGGGAATGCGTCGCGTCCAGAACTTCGACAGACTTCACCGTCTCCGAGAAGACGGGCAGGTTCAAAAGATCGCGCCAATAGTTGTAGAGGGCCGATCGGGGCCGTCGGATCAGTATGGCGCGCAAGCTGTCGGCCGCGTGGCGCCCTTCGTGAAGGTCGCTGTCGCGGAAGGCCGAGGAATCCACATCGGCGTCAGTCGAAATCGGACGATCGGTCATGTCTGGCTCCGGTGCGTGAAGAGCCAATGGACCGACAGCGGGTTCGTTGCGGAGATCGATGAAGTGACGGGTATCCGACAGCCGGACCCCTCATCCGCTCCGCCGGTTTGCCAGAGACCCGCAAACCGAAGGAGATCGACATGATCAACAACGACGACGTCTGGCGCGACGTGTTCGTGACTGGCCTGAAGAACGCCCATGCCGTGGAGCATCAGGCCCTGGCCCTGATGGATCGGCAGATCGACCGCGCCAGAAATTTCATGGAGGTGGCGGAGAAGCTGAAGGCGCACCGGCTTGAAACCGAGCAGCAGATTTCACGGCTTGAACAGATTCTCTCGGGCCTTGACGAGAGTCCGTCAGGTCTGAAGGACGCCGCGATGTCCATGAGCGGCAACATGGCAGCCCTGGGCCACACCTTCGCCGAGGACGAAATTCTCAAGAACGCCTTCGCCAACTTCGCCTTCGAGAACTATGAGGTCGCGGCCTACAAGGGACTGATCGTCCTGGCCGAGCACGGTGGCTACTCTGTCGCGTTGGATCCGCTGAACGCCTCGCTGGATGAAGAAGCGCGCATGGCGGCCTGGGTGGACCAGAGCCTGCCGGCCCTCACCGAGAAATTCCTGATGCTGAAGCGCGCGGGCGAGAACCCCAGCCGCTGATCGCTGTCGCGAGGAGACGCGAGATGTTCATGCACAACAAGAAGCTGATGTACACGGTGCGGGTTTCAGAACCCAATCCGGCCCTGGCGACCCTGATGCTGGAGCAGTTCGGCGGGCCGCAGGGCGAACTGGCGGCGGCGATGCGCTACTTTACGCAGGGTCTGGCGGACGAGGACGTCGCCCGCCGCGACATGCTGATGGACATCGCGACCGAGGAGCTCAGCCACCTCGAGATCATCGGTTCGATCGTCGCCATGCTGAACCGCGGCGCCAAGGGGCGCCTGGCCGAGGCGGCGGAGGAGGAGGCCGACCTCTACGCCAGCATGACCTCGGGGGGCGAAAGCCACACCACGTCCATCCTCTATGGAGGCGGCGCGGCCCTGATCAATTCGGCGGGCGTGCCCTGGACGGCGGCCTATGTGGACTCGATCGGGGATCCGGCCTGCGACCTACGCTCCAACATCGCGGCGGAGTCGCG
>NZ_JBRERY010000054.1:0-2962 GCF_052907225.1 Brevundimonas sp. RM1 | reverse complement strand
AACGGGTACAGCGGTCGAATGACCACTGCTCCCTACAACTTCGACAACACCAGCGGGGTCGGCTTCCACGTGAAGTCGTCTCATATGTACATCAGCGCTTCACGTACGGGACCGGGCTCGGTCGGCACTGCCAACGTCACGGTTGAAGCGGTCGGGGCCGTGGGGCCGGTTGACTTCATTGTCTACCGCATGAGCGGGGACGCTTCGATCGAGGCTTTCCCTGTGCGGTCTACGGCTTCCACTGCGCCCTACAGGCACATTCTGTCTTTCGACACCAACCTGACCAATCAGACCAAGCGAGCTGTCTTCGGGTGCTCTGCCAGAGACGCGGCCGGGAACACGGCGAATGTCGTGATCGAGGTCGAGATTTTCTACAACGAGGAGTGAGCCATGCAGCCGATGATCTATCTCGGTTTAGCCCTGCTTTTGGGCGTCATAGCCCTGATCTTCTGGGTGAACGCTCGAAGGTCTCCCCGCCATCGTGGCGGCGATGATCGAACGACCGGCTCCGGCCGTAGCGAACATAACTAGAGAAGGGCTGATAGCTATGACGCAAACAGACGCTGAAAAGCTTGCCGCCGCTGAAGCCGCCATGGCTGCCGCGGCGGAAGCCGCCAAGGCTGCTCGACTGCCGTCCGCGAACGCAGCCGTCGCCCTCCTTTCGGGGGAACAGGCAGGTGCCTTCTTGTCCGGAGTGAAGGCCGCCATTGCCGATAGCGTGGACGACCTGCCGCGCCCGCTCGGAACGCAGGGCGCCGAGGGCACGAAGCAGATGCTTCAGCGCATCGTCACGTCGATGGAGAGCGGTCTTTCCGCAGCCCAGGCGCGGGTCCAGTCATTGCAGCCGACGCCAGCGCCGGAGGCCCCGGCCGAGCCGGAAGCCTGACGAACCCGGTTCGCCGCTGGTGGGCCGTTTCCTGACAATCTGAAATGGGAGGGCGGCGCATGCTGTCTGATCTACCCCCCGGCTTCGACCTGGGGCGGCTGCGCTATGCCTTCGGGGGCGCGGCCGGGGCGCTGATTTATGGCGTCTACACCTTCGTGCAACTGGTCAAGGCAGGCCATCGGCCGTCGCTGTCGGACTTCTGGCGCGCGCTGGCGAATGTGACGGCCGGGCTGCTGGTCGGCACCGTCGCAGCCTTCGCTCTTGGCCCGGCGCTGGTCGCCATGATCCCGTTCGAGGGGTTGAGGGCCGCCGTCGATCCGGTCGCCGTCGGCTTCGTCGTCGGTGGTTTGGGCTGGGAGCTTCTGCCGCTCGTCATCGAGGGGGCCAAGCGCTGGGCCTCTCGTCTGGGCAAGGAGAAGTCGGGATGACCTGGGTCGACTGGATCGCCGCGCTGGCGAGCGGTTACGGCAGCGCCTGTCTACAGTTGCGCGCGCAGGCGCTGAAGCCCCGCATGGGCGAGTATCCTGAGGGACCGGGCGATGTGCGACGGGCGCTGTTCATCCTGTCGCTGATCCTGGGCGCCTATTCCCTGACCGTTCTGGTCGGGGACTATGGCGCATCCCGCACCGAGGCGCTGCTGGTCTGCGCCGTGGCCTTCACCGCCCATGTCCTGTGGCGGAACGTGAGGCGGCAGAGCGTTAATCGCGTCGCCTAAGCAGGCGTGAGCGATTCCCTGACTGCTTTGCTGCATCGGTCACGCAATTGGCTCCACGTCGCCTTACCCTCTAGGCCAAACAAATCTGAACGCGTGTATCCTTCATGAAATAGCGCCTTGCGCACTTCACTAGGAATACGGAAACGTCCGCTGTCGGCCAACTCGAAGGCGCGCTCAATAACTGGCTTCTGATTCATTATGAACCTCGTTTTCGGCCGATCCTGAACGAAGCGATCCTCGATATGGTTGCAGTGCTATCTGGCGCTTACCCGCCTGCCGCCAGCCAATAAAGCACTCCGAAGATCGCCAAACACAGGGCGATCAGCGTCGATTCCAATATTCGTCCAGACGGTCGTCGTCCCGGCATCTCGCGCCCCTCTCGGTGAGCGGCGTTACTTTCTATCCGAGTAGACCGGTTGTCCAGCCGGGCCGCAAAAACCCCCACAATCTGAACTGGAGACTTCGATGAACGTCGATCCGATGCCCGTTGGCTGGAGCTTTGCCGACGGGATCCTAACCGCCAAGGCGACCTCAATCACCTTTGGTCCATCTCGCTCTCCAACCGAGCTAGGAGTTCGACCAGCGTCTCGGCGGGAACAGCGTCAGTCTGAACACCGGATCCGCCGCCGAACGAAAGAACAGTTGGTCCAGCGTCGTTCAGGGATGCGAAATCCAAGTACCGGTGATTGAACCATGCGGCCACGCCTCCGGCATTCGCCTGAAAGCGGAGCGTACCCAAGATACTCAGTACGGTCTCGAGGTTGGCGATAACTTCAAGATCGATGCGCTCACCAGTCGTGATGATCGTTCCCAGCGGGCTTTCGCGCGCTGAAATCACTCTGTGAGCGTCGACGATGAAGCTGCCTGTCTGGGAGGGCAGCATCACGAATTTGGCTGGCATGTAGGTCTCCATTCTGAGGCCCGCATTAGCGGCTCGGTCCGATGCTGAGTCCAGCACGCAAAACCATAATATCTGAACTGGAGATCACCATGCTCGACGCACGTCGGCTGCAGGGCCGCCTCGGCGTGTCCGTGGACGGCATCATCGGCGCCGGAACCCTGACGGCGCTGTTCGCGCGGATGGGCGCGCAGAAGCCGGTAGCGGAGGAGCTGGGCCTCGCCGCCAATGTCCACTTCCGCACCTACGGCATCCTCGATAGCGGCCTTCGCCTGGCGCACTTCATGGGCCAGTGCGGTCATGAGAGCGGCGGCTTCCGTTTCATGGAAGAGATCTGGGGCCCGACGCAGGCGCAGAGGGGCTACGAGGGGCGCGCGGATCTCGGCAACACACAATCCGGAGATGGTCGCCGCTATCAGGGGCGCGGGCCGATCCAATTGACGGGCCGGGCCAACTATCGCCG
>NZ_JBRERY010000053.1:0-3206 GCF_052907225.1 Brevundimonas sp. RM1 | reverse complement strand
GATGGTCGGTAGCGTCCTGCGCGTCAGAACCTCTGGAAGGCGGAGCGCCGGGATGGCCGTCTTTTTCGGCGACCCTGCTGCGGCGGCGCGGCGGCGGGGCGACCGGAACCTGGATCATGGAGTGGGATCGTGAACAGCGAACCTTCCGCCCGCCCGCGCCGCTATCTGGCGGTCTGGTTCCCCTGGCTGCCCAGCGACCGGCTGCGGCGTCAGGAGCAGCGGGACGACGCGCCGCCTGAGGATGCGCCGCCGGTCGTCCTGGCCGAGAAGATCAAGGGCGCGCTGCGGCTGGCGGCCGTCGATCCGGCCGCGGCGCGGGCGGGACTGACCCCTGGCCTGACCCTGGCCGACGCGCGGGCGCGGACTCCCGCCTTACGCGTCGTCGCCCACCGGCCGGACCTCGACGACGCCCTGCTGGGGCGGGTGCTGGAGGATTTCGGCCGCTTCACCCCCATGATCGCGCTGGACCCGCCGCGCGGCCTGATGCTGGACGTGACCGGCTGCGCCCACCTGTTCGGCGGAGAGACAGGCCTGATGCGGACGGTTCAGGCGCGGGCCGAACGCGCCGGACTCAAAATTCGGTGCGCCCTGGCCGGCACGCCCCAGGTCGCGCGCGCCCTGACCCGCTTCGGCTCCGGCGGTCGGTTCGAGCCCGGCCAGGACCGCGCCGCCGCGCGCCGCCTGCCGGTCGCCGCCCTGGAGCTTTCGGACAAGGAGGACGAGGCCCTGCGCCGTCTGGGCCTGAAGCGGCTGGGCGATCTGGACGACCGACCTCGCGCCCCCCTGGCCGCCCGCTTCGGCGCCGACTTTCCCGCCCGTCTGGCCCGGGTGCTGGGCGACGAGGACATGCGCATCACCCCGCATCGTCCGCCCGCGCCCGTGGTCGTCGACCGCGTCTTCTTCGAGCCGATCTCGGCGCCCGAGGACATCGAGCGGGTCCTGTCCGACCTGCTGGTCGAGACCATGGACCGGCTGGACCAGACCGGTCTGGGCGGCCGCGCCTTCGAGGCCGGCTTCTATCGCGTGGACGGCGAGACCCGCCGCATCGTCGTCCGCACCGGCCGCCCGACCCGCGACGCTGCTGCAATCCTGCGGCTGTTCCGCGAGCGGATCGCGGCCCTGGCCGCCCCGCTGGACCCCGGCTTCGGCTTCGACCAGATGCGGATGTCCGTGTCCTGGACCCAGGCCCTGGCGCCGACCCAGCAGGGGCTGGAACGCGAGACGCCCGGCGAGGAGGCCTTCAGCCGCCTGATCGACCGACTGACCGCGCGTCTGGGGCCGGAGGCCGTGCTGCGCTTCGAGCCTTTCGCCTCGCACATCCCCGAACGCGCCGCGCGACTGGTCCCGGCCGCCGCCCGTCATGGCGACGAGACCTGGCCCGACCTCGATCCCGACGACCCGC
This sequence comes from Brevundimonas sp. RM1, assembly GCF_052907225.1. NCBI lineage: Bacteria > Pseudomonadati > Pseudomonadota > Alphaproteobacteria > Caulobacterales > Caulobacteraceae > Brevundimonas > Brevundimonas sp. RM1. The sequence goes on along the minus strand of NZ_JBRERY010000053.1, from coordinate 1,804 downwards.
CCTTGCGGCCCCTGCAGATGTTCGACCCGCCCCAACCGGTCGAAACCCTGGCGGAGGTGCCCGACGGCTATCCGCTGAAGTTCCGCTGGCGCCGCGTCCTGCACGAGGTGACGCGCGCCGAAGGGCCCGAGCGGATCAGCGGCGAATGGTGGCGCGCGCCGAACCAGCGCACCCGCGACTATTACCGGGTCGAGGACCGGGAGGGCCGTCGCTTCTGGCTGTTCCGCCAGGGCCTTTATGGCGAGACGCCTGAACCGCGCTGGTTCATCCACGGCCTGTTCGCATGAGGCGGCTCGAGCCCTGCGGCGTCTACGCCGAGCTGGCGGCGGCCAGCAACTTCTCCTTCCTGCGCGGCGCCTCGCATCCCAAGGACCTGGTGCTGACGGCGATCCTGCGCGGCCATGCCGGTCTGGGGCTGGCCGATCACAACACCGTGGCGGGCGTGGTGCGGGCCTGGAGCGCGCTGAAGGAACTGCGGGTCGAGGGCCTAGCCCCGCCGGACAAGGTGCGCGAGGGCGGCGGTCCCGGAGAGATCGCCTTCATCGAGGACCCGTTGAACGATCCGGCCCTGTCCGAAGAGGTGAAGCGCCGCGCGGCCGACTTCCGCCTGCTGACCGGCGCGCGGCTGGTCTTCGACGACGGGACACCGGACGTCATCGCCTATCCGGAGACGCGGGCGGGTTGGGGCCGTCTGACGCGCCTGCTGACCCTGGGCAACCGCCGGGCCAGAAAGGGCGAGTGCGAGATCGGCCTTCGCGACCTGCTGGCCGATCCGGAAGACCTGCTGCTGATCCTCATGCCGCCGGACCGGCTGACAGGACTGGAAGAGGTGCTGGCCCGCATGACCGAAGCGGCGCCGGGCGCAGTCTGGCTGGGCGCCGTCCTGCACAGGCGCGGCGACGACCGGCGGCGGCTGGCCCGGCTCAAGGCCATGGCGGATCGGGTGAAGGTTCCTCTGCTGGCGCTCAACGACGTCCTCTACGCCGCCCCCGATGACCGCGACCTGCAGGACGTCCTGACCTGCATCCGCGAGGGTGTGACCATCGAAACCGCCGGCCGCCGGCTGGAGGCCAACGCCGAACGCTGGCTGAAGCCCGTGGACGAAATGGCCCGTTTGATCCGGGATGCGCCCGAAGCCATAGGCGAGACGACCGCCTTCCTGTCGCGCGCGACCTTCGACCTGTCCGAACTCAGTTATCAATACCCGGAAGAACCGGTCCCGCCCGATTGGACGCCACAGGCATGGCTGGAAGAGTTGACCGGCCGTCACGCCGCCATGCGTTACCCCGACGGCGTTCCCGAAAAGGTCCAGGCCCTGCTGGAGAAGGAACTGGCCTTTATCGCCCGCAAGGACATCGCCCCCTATTTCCTGACCATCTTCGACATCGTCCGCGTGGCGCGTGACAAGCGCATCCTGTGTCAGGGGCGCGGCTCGGCCGCCAACTCGGCGGTCTGCTACGTCCTGGGCATCACCTCGGTAGACCCGGCCGAATCCGACCTGCTGTTCGAGCGCTTCTTGTCCGAAGACCGTAACGAACCGCCCGACATCGATGTCGATTTCGAGCATGAGCGGCGCGAGGAAATCATCCAGCATATCTATGAACGCTATGGCCGCCATCGCGCCGGCATCGCCGCCACCGTCATCCACTTCCGCCCCCGCAGCGCCATCCGCGAGGTGGGCAAGGTTCTGGGCCTGACCGAAGACGTCACCGCTCGTCTGGCCTCCAGCCACTGGGGCAGTTGGGGGACGGAGATCGGCGATCGCCACGTCGTTCAGGCGGGACTGGATGCAGCCAATCCTATG
>NZ_JBRERY010000052.1:0-3805 GCF_052907225.1 Brevundimonas sp. RM1 | reverse complement strand
GTGACGGACCAGAAGTCCGCTTCGAACGCCAGAACATCAAAGCCGAACCGCCTGTGCAGAAGCTCGACCAGCCGCCCGCGCAACCGGATGGAGGCCCCGTCGCCATGGCTGGATTCTCCCAGCATGACGATGTCGCGATCGCCGATGATGCGGGCGAGCGCGTCTGCGAGCGTTGTTTCCTCGGCGGGATCAAAGGCGGCGTCGAACGAAATGGCGTCTCGGGCCAACCGCGCCGCCAGGGCGTCCTGTCCTCGCGAAGGCAAGGTTAGCGAACCCACCCCCGCCGCCAGAAGCCCGAAGGATGTTTCGCGCCGCGTAAGAATGACCTGTCCTCCGAACCGTCAAGCTCCTACCTCTAGGGCGGGGCGACCGCGCGAACAACGGGAGAGGAAATCGTCGGCGACCGCGACGGACCTGAGAGCAGCGGGCGGAACCCGGTTTCGCCATGCGCCGTTTCCATGCCCTGTTCAGGAACCCGCTCATGTCCGATACCGTCGCCGATGCCGCTTTCGAGCCTCCCGCAGAAGCCCAGGCCTTTTATGAAGAGTCCTTGCGTCTGCTGAAGGAATCCGGCGTTCCCTTCCTGCTCTCGGGCACCTACGCCGTAACGGCCTATACAGGCATCCGTCGGCCGACCAAGGATCTGGACGTCTTCTGCAAGCCCGGCGACTACCCCCGGATTCTAGCCTTCTTCCAGGCGCGCGGCTATCGCACCGACGTCGAGGACGAACGCTGGATCGCCAAGGTCTGGAAGGACGACAAGCACTTCTTCGACGTCATCTTCGCCATGTCGAACGGCACCATCGCCGTCTCCGACAGTTGGTTCGGACCTGATCGCATCACCGTCTACGGGCATGAGGTGACGATCACCCCGCCGACCGCCCTGATCCTGTCCAAGGCCTTCATTCAAGACCGCTATCGCTACGACGGCGCCGATGTGAACCACGTCATTCTCAAGCAGGCTGACGCCATCGACTGGAAATCGCTTCTGGATCAGATGGACCTCTATTGGGAGGTGCTGCTGGCGCACCTGCTCAACTTCCGCTTCGCCTATCCGACGGAGCGCGGCCTGGTGCCGGCGTGGCTGATGACGGAGCTGATCGGCCGCCTTCACGCTCAGGTCGATCTGCCGGCGCCGCGCGTAAAGGTCTGCCGCGGCCGCCTGTTCAGCCCCAGAGACTACATCGCCGACATCTCCGAATGGGGCTTCGGCGACGTGGTGGGCAAGGGCCTGGAGGAACGCCATGATCCCGTCGCCTGAAACCGCCGCCCCCGCCGCTGAAGGCCAGACGCCTCAACCCGGCATGGAAGCGGGGCCGAAGAAGAAGCTGCGCGTCGCCGCCGTCGGCGATCTGCACGTCGGCGAGACCTCGCATCGCGCCTATCGCGACCTGTTCGACCGGGTGCATGAAGACGCGGACGTGCTGTGCCTGTGCGGCGACCTGGTCAATTTCGGCAAGACGGTCGAGGTGGAGAACCTGCTGGAGGATCTGCGCGCCTGCCGCATCCCCATGGTCGGCGTGCTGGGCAATCACGAGCACGAGTGCGGCCAGCCTCTTGAGGTGGCCCGCATGCTGAGCGAGGCCGGGGTCAAGATGCTGACCGGCGAAGCCTATGAGATCGACGGCGTCGGCTTCGCCGGAGGCAAGGGCTTCGTCGGCGGCTTCGGCCGCTACATGCTCAGCTCCTTCGGCGAGGCCTCGGTGAAGACCTTCGTCAATGAGGCGGTGGAGGACGCCAACCTCATCGAGAACTCCATCCGCACCCTGCGCACAGAACGGAGCGTCGTGCTTCTCCACTATGCGCCGGTGGTCGACACGGTGATCGGCGAGCCGCCGGAAATCCACGCCTTCCTCGGCTCATCGCGGCTGGCTGAGGTCGTCGACCGCTATGAGAACGTCAAGCTGGTGGTGCACGGCCATGCGCATCGGGGGGCGCCGGAAGGCCGCACGTCGCGCGGCGTTCCGGTCTACAATGTCGCCCTGCCCGTGCTGCGGGCGCTGGGCGACACGCCCTATCGCGTATTCGAGGTCTGAGCTCAGGCAATCCCGGCGCCGCCGGTGACGCCCCAGACCTCGCCCGTGACGAAGCTGGCTTCCTGCGACGCCAGCAGAACGTAGACGGGTGCGATCTCGACCGGCTGGCCCGGGCGGCCGAAGGCGCTGTGAGCCCCGAATTTCTCAACCTTCTCCTGAGGCTGGCCGCCGCTGGGCTGCAGAACCGTCCAGAAGGGCCCCGGCGCCACGGCGTTCACCCGCACGCCCTTCTCGATCAGTTGCTTGGCCAGGGCCTTGGTGTAGGTGACGATCCCGCCCTTGGTGGTAGCGTAGTCGAGCAGGATGTCCGACGGTTCATAGGCTTGGATCGAGGCCGTGGTGATGACCGCCGCGCCCGGCGGCAGGTGCGGCGTCGCCGCCTGGCACAGCCAGTGCAGGGCGTAGAGATTGGTCTTCAGCGTGGCGTCGAAATCCTCGGTCGAGACCTCGCCTACGTCCTCGCGAAACTGCTGTCGGCCCGCGTTGACGACCAGGATGTCCAGGCCGCCGAAGGCCTCGAGCGTGCGCTCTACCATGGTCGCATTCCACGCCTCGTCACGCACGTCGCCGGGCAGGGCCAGCGCCTTGACGCCTTCGGCCTCGATCAGGGCGATCACCTCGCGCGCGTCGGCCTCCTCTGAGGGCAGATAGGAGACGGCGACATCGGCCCCTTCGCGGGCGTAGGCGATGGCGATGGCGCGGCCGATGCCGGAATCGGCCCCGGTTATCAGGGCGCGGCGCCCCTTCAGCCGCCCGTGGCCGCGATAGCTCTCCTCCCCATGATCGGGCCTGGGCTCCATCTCAGCCACCAGTCCGGGCGCGGGTTGCGGCTGCCGCGGAAACGGCGGACGCGGATATTGATTTCGGGGATCCTGCATTGTCAGGCGGTCGGACATGACGGCTCCTATAGACGTTTGAAGGGCGTGCCTTCCTAAGTCGCCCTCTGTCCGCGCGTTCCCCTCCTGCGGCGGAACGTCGTCTTCAGCCGCGACGTTTCCGACGCACCCGAGCCGGAGAAGCCGCATGCCAGATTCCGTTTCCCAAGCTCCAGCCGTCCCTGAACCGCGCAAGGGCATGCCCAGCCCGGAACTGGACCGCGCAACCTTCGAAACCCGCTTCCGCAGCCGTTTCGCGGACCCTGTCTTTGATCCGCTACGCGACGAGATCGACCGCCTGGCCGCCGCAGCCTGGGACGGCTACATCGGGGGTCGGAAATCGCCGCTGACGCGCCCCGCCGGTCCGAGCTTCGCCGAGCCGGACTATGAGCTGGCGCTGGACTGGTTGGACGCCCACAAAGCCCTTCGCGCCGCCGAGGCGCAGCATGACGACGCCGCCGGGCCCGCGCGCATCCTGATCATCAACGCTTCCAGCCGTTCCGAGCACACCTGCCCTGGCGAAATGTCCAAGAGCTGGCGTCTGGTCCAGATCGCCCGCGAAGTTGTGGAAGGTCACGCAGGCGTGGAGACTGAAGTTCTCGACCTGTCACGCCTGGCGTCGGAATACGGCCGGGAAATTCATCCCTGCAAGGCCTGCTTCTCCACCGCAGCGGCCCTCTGCCATTGGCCGTGCAGCTGCTATCCCAACTACAGCCTGGGCCAGGTCCACGACTGGATGAATGACATCTATCCGATGTGGGTCCGCGCGCACGGCGTCCTGATCGTCACCCCGGTCAACTGGTATCACGCCTCCAGCCCGTTCAAGCTGATGATGGACCGGCTGGTTTGCGCCGACGGCGGCAATCCCGACCCCACCACGACGCACGGCAAGAC
>NZ_JBRERY010000051.1:0-4033 GCF_052907225.1 Brevundimonas sp. RM1 | reverse complement strand
CCAGCCGCCCGCGCAACCGGATGGAGGCCCCGTCGCCATGGCTGGATTCTCCCAGCATGACGATGTCGCGATCGCCGATGATGCGGGCGAGAGCGTCTGCGAGCGTTGTTTCCTCGGCGGGATCAAAGGCGGCGTCGAAGGGAACGGCGTCCCGCGCCAACCGCGCCGCCAGGGCGCCCTGTCCTAGCGAAGGCAATGAAAACGAGCCTAGGCCTGCCGCAAGAAGCCCGAAGGATGTTTCGCGCCGCGTAAGAATAATCTGTCCTCCCGACCTTTAAGCCCCTCCTAGGACGAGGCGCCCGAGCGAACAACAAGGAGATGCCACAGGGCTATGATCCGCCCGACCTTTATCTTCTGACTGGGATCTATCGCGCTGGAGAGATTCCGGCCGGAGCGACACGCCACACCGTGTTGGACAGATCGTCGGCCACCAGCAGAATCCGGCGCTGAGGATCAAACCAAACGCCCACGGGACGGCCGCGGGCCTCGCCATTGTCCGTCAGAAACCCGGTCAGAAAATCGACGGGCTCGCCGGCTGGTCGGCCTCCCGAGAACGGAACCCACGCAACCTTGTACCCCGCCAGATCCTGTCGGTTCCAGCTCCCGTGCTGTCCGATGAAGGCCCCTTCGGTGAAGGCCCCGCCGAAGCCGCCGTCGCGGGCGAAGGACAGTCCCAGGGCGGCCACATGGGCTCCCAGGGCGTAATCCGGCTTTATCGCAGTCGCCACCAGTTCGGGCTTCTGGGGCCGCACGCGCGGGTCGAGATTTTGTCCCCAGTAGCTGTATGGCCAGCCGTAGAAGGCGCCGTCGCGAACCGAGGTCAGATAGTCTGGAACGAGTTGCGGCCCGATTTCATCCCTTTCGTTCACCACGGCCCAAAGGGCGGCGCTCGACGGCTCAATCGCCAGAGCGGTGGGATTGCGAATGCCGCGGGCGATGGTTCGGCGCGCGCCTGTGGAGCGGTCGACAGCCCAGACGACCGCCCGCTCCTCCTCCACGGCCATGCCCCGCTCGCCGGCGTTGCTGTTGGAGCCGATGCCGACATAGAGTGTCGAACCGTCTGCGCTGGCGGTCAGAGCCTTGGTCCAGTGGTGGTTGAGCGCGGACGGTAGACGCGTCACCTCTTCAGGCGGCGCCGTGATCCGGGTCCGCCCTTCGACATAGGGGAAGCTGACCAGAGCATCCTGCTCGGCCACGTAGATGCGGCCATCGACATAGGCCAGGCCATAAGGGGCGTTAAGACCGTCTATGAAGACTGTGCGGACTTCGGCGCGGCCGTCGTTATCGGCGTCGCGCAGCAAGGTGATACGGTCGCCGCCGTTCACCTTGGTGTTGCCCTGCTTCTTGATGACCCCGGCGATGACGTCCTTGGGCCTCAAGGCCGGCGCGCCGCCGCCCCGCCCCTCGGCCACGAGGATGTCTCCGTTAGGCAGGACGAGCATCTGACGTGGAATACGCAGGTCCGTAGCCAGGGCCGTCACCACGAAGCCCTCGGGCGCGCGCGGCGTTTCATCGCCCCACCCGACAGGCTTGGCGATACGCATCGGCGGCAGCAGGGTTTCCCGAATCTCCGGCAAGTCGGGCTTCGGCCCGACTTCATTGATGCCTTTTTCGCTTTGACCGCAGGCGGCCAGAGCCACGACGCCTCCCAAGACGCCGTACAGAAGGACGTTTCTGCGGATCATCGGCTCGCCTCCTCGTCCAGGATTCCGGAATAGCGCAGCCATCCCGCGATCAGGGCCAGCCCGCAGCATAAAGCGGACAGGGTGAAGCCAAGGGCGCCGACGGAACTCCAACCGTCCTGGCTATGCTTGAAGGCGTTCGCCAAGCCGACAAGACACAGGGCCCCGAGAGCGCCGCTGTACAGAAGACGCAAGACGCCGCGACGGCCCCAGGCCAGGTCGATCAGGCTCCACACGAAAGCGGCTCCGCCAAACATCAGGCCGCCGACAATCGCCCAGGAAGAGAAGTTGCTCCACTGCATCTCCGCGGTCCGAAGATAGGCCGCATCCGTCGCCGTTCCGAGGCTGAATAGGGCCACTGGACCGCTCAGAATCAGTCCCTGCACGGCCCGGCCCAAGCCAGCCGTCCCGGTCACGGCCGGCTCTCGGCGAATTCGATGCGACCGATCGCGCGGGAACCACGCGCCCTCATCCGCCGCCTCAGTTGCTCGCGGATGCTCCAGCCTTCCAGATGCATCAGATCGCTGATCGTATAGCCTTCCCGGGAAAGCGCTTCGCGCACGTCGCTGACTTTAAGGCAGGCGTGGTCTCGCTCGGCGATTGCAAAAGCGCGTTCGATGACATGGGTCTGGTTCATGGCTCCTCCTTTGCCTGACCCAATCGGCCCCAGGCCATGCGGTTCCGAGCCCGAGCGATATGACGCAGGTCAACGATGGGCCGCAGATTAGATTTCTCAGAACGCCAGCGGCGTCGTCTGCCACGTCACCCCGACGGCGGCGACGAAAGCGCCAGTCAGGGCCACGCGTCGCTCCCAAAGGCCCGGCCCATCGGGGACAGGACGCCGCGCCATGACGACGGCCACGACGGCGATCAGCGCCAGACACAGAAGGCTGAAGCCCAGCCCTATCCAGCGCCCAGCGGCCGCCTCGGTCGACGACCAGACGTCTGCGGCGCTGGCCAGCAGATAGAGACCGAGAAAGTGCGCGGCCCAGATCATCAGGCCCGCCGTCATGGCCAGCCAGCGCTTCACGATCCGCCGCCCGGAAACAGCCGGATCAGCAGCACGACCATCGCCGCCTGCCCCGCCGTATAAGCCAGGAAGAGGCCGATCAGATCGACCGTGGAGGGCCGGTCGGCCGACAGCCGTCCGAACGTTCGACGCAACAGGATATAGAGTCCCATCAAGGCCCCGATCCCCGCGAAAGTCCCCGCCCAGCCCAGAAGAGCGAAGACAGCGGCGCCCTGACTGGCAGCGTCCGGCTTCAAGCCAGCGGACCACCAAGCCCGAAGCTCCAACCCTGTCGCCGTCGCGACGCCGATGGCGCTGACGAGCAGGAGAGCCGTGGCGAGCGTCTCCGCTCCCCTCCTCGCCCGGCGCAACACGCGCGGCGCGGCTGCGGCGCACAGCCCCGCCAGGGCCAGGGCTCCGAGGTGCAGTATCATCGACGCCGTCTGCGGCGGCGCCTGCCACAGATCCGGCCGTCGGCTCCACAGGAAGACATAGGAGAAGCCCGCCAGCAGGCAGACCATGCCGCCGACGATCAGCACGATCACCATGGCCCACCAGCCATGACTGGACGGCCCCGAAACATAGTTGGGCATGCGGACGCCCGCCCCGATGTCCGTGGTCTTGCGACTGTAGGGCGCATCCAGGAACCAGCACCAGCGCATGATGCAGTAGATCGCCAGCACCCCGCTGATCACCGCGGCGGCATAGGCCTGGATGGTCAGGATCAGGAAGAAACCGGCGGTGAAGACCGCGCCGAAAACGTGCCAGGGGGACGGGCGCGGGAGGCGCAGGACATACTGCGGCTCAGCGTTTAGAGGGCTGGTGACCAGGGTCTGGCGCTCGCCGCCCGCCGCGCCGGGCAGGAACCAGCGCCCCTCCTGCACCTCCTTCGCCAACCCCTTTTGCTCCCAGAGCGGATAGAGGCTCTTCACCACGGGGACGGAGCGCACGGAATAATAGCCGCTGGGCAGCCATTCCAGGCCGGGGCCGTCGTGGATGTTGCCCGCCTCGCGCGGGCCGAAGGGGCGGAAGTTGCGGATCATGTCGAAGACCCACAGCAGGACCGCCAGCCCGAACAGGAAGGCCCCTATGGTCGAGATGAAGTTGGCCAGGTCCCAGCCGCGTCCCGGCAGATAGGTGTAGACCCGGCGCGGCATCCCCATCAGCCCCGTCAGGTGCATGGGCAGGAAGGCGATGTTGTGTCCGGCGAACATCAGCCAGAATATCCATTTGCCCATGCGCTCGCTCAGCGGCCGGACGCTGGACATGGGCAGCCAGTAGTAGATGGCCGCGAACATGGGAAAGACCATGCCGCCGATCAGGACGTAGTGCAGGTGGGCGA
>NZ_JBRERY010000050.1:0-4221 GCF_052907225.1 Brevundimonas sp. RM1 | reverse complement strand
GGCCTATGTGGACTCGATCGGGGATCCGGCCTGCGACCTACGCTCCAACATCGCGGCGGAGTCGCGGGCCAAGATCGTCTATGAGCGGCTGATCAACGTCACCGACGACCCAGGGATCAAGGACGCCCTGACGTTTCTGATGACGCGTGAGGTCGCCCATCAGAAGTCGTTTGAGAAGGCGCTTTACGCCATCCCCGCCAACTTCCCGCCGGGCAAGCTGCCGGGCCATCCGGACTTCGCCGACAAATACTACAACATGTCCCAGGGCGAGGGCGATGCATCCGGACCGTGGAACACGGGCGAGCAGTGGGACACCGTCGACGAGCGCGAAGCTCAAATGGCTGTCGACGGCGGGGACGGCCGCGCCGAGGTGGCGCTTTCGGTCGACGAAGAAAAGGCGGTGGAGACCTTCGCCGCCCGCACGCGTTCCGAACCCGAATTCGATCCGCTGACCGGCGCGGACCTCGGGGCCGGCCCAGGGGCCGGGCGAACTCGGCCTATCCCCGCCGTCCCGCCTGGCTAGGCGCTGGGGTTTCACATCAAAAGGGGAGGCGGGGGTTTGCGGACGGACGATACGAAACATCGTCGCATCCGCGGAGCGGCCGGCGCGTCAGGCGTCGGCCGTATCCATATCCGCCTCAAGAGTGTTGTCGGCCTTCGTTCCGAGAGGAGAAAACATGGACCATGAGATCGTCATTGTCGGCGGCGGCGCAGGCGGCCTGGAGCTCGCCGCACGGCTGGGGCGCGCGTTGGGCCGCAAGGAAGGTCCGCGACGCGTGCTGCTGATCGACCGGACCATCTTTCACCTGTGGAAACCCTCCCTGCACGAGGTCGCGGCCGGCTCGCTGGATTCGCATCAGGAAGGCCTGGCCTATCCGCTGCTGGCCCGACGCAATCACTTCAGTTTCGCCTTCGGAGACCTGGAGGGACTGGACGTTGCTGAAAAGAGCCTAAGCTTGGCCGAAGTGCGGGACGACGACGGCCGGGTTCTGATTCCGGCGCGCAGCTTGGCCTATGACCGCCTGGTGCTGGCAACGGGCAGCGGCTCCAATCTGTTCAATACGCCCGGGGCCGCCGAGCACGCCCACCTGCTGGAGGACGTGGCGGACGCCGAAGCCTTCAACCGACGCCTGACCGCCGCCTTCCTGGCCTCGGCCTATGCGCCCGGCCAAAGGCTGGACATCGCCATCGTCGGGGCGGGCGCTACGGGGGTCGAACTGTCGACCGAGTTGATCGAAGGCCACCGAGCCCTGTCGGCCGGTCTGGGGGCGCATCAGAAGTTCGATCTGGGGGTGACGGTGGTCGAGGCGGGGCCGCGCATTCTCGGCGGTCTGCCCGAAACCGTGGCCGCCAAGGCGGCGCGCGAGCTGCAGCGCCGGGGCGTGACCCTGGCCGTGAACGCCAAGGTCGAACAGGTTGCGGCGGACGGGCTGCAGACCAGCCGGGGCTGGATTCGATCGGATCTGACCGTATGGGCGGCGGGCGTCCTGGCGTCGCCCCGCAATCGCAACTTCGGACTGGAGACCGGCCGTCTCAACCAGTTTGTAACGGACGATCGTCTCAGGACGTCCGTCCCGGACGTCTACGCCATGGGAGATTGCGCCCAGGCCCCGCGCGCCGACGGCTTCGTCCCGGCCCGGGCGCAGGCGGCGGCCCAGCAGGCGAGGTACCTGACTCGCGCCCTGCTCAAGGCGGGCGATCCGGGCCCCTATGTCTATCGCGACCGCGGCTCCCTGGTGTCGCTGGGCAGCGAAGGCGGCGTGGGATCGCTGATGGGCGGTCTGGTGGGGCCGAACTTCCTGATCGAGGGCTGGCTGGCGCGTCAGGCCTATATGGGTCTGCATCTTGACCACTATCGCGCGGTGATCGGCCTGCGGCGCACGGCGCTTCTGGCCCTGTCCCGCCTGCTGATGCGCCGCGTGTCCGGGCGGCTCAAACTGCACTGACGGCTTTTAAGGATAGTTCAGGTGCGCGCAGCTTTGCTAGGGCGACGGGGTGGATCATGCACATCCGTATCCCTCCCGGCGACGGAGAGGATTGTGGTGGCTATAACGTCCGAAGGCGCCGCTCAGGCGCACTTTGGGGGGCTGCGCCCGAAGGGGGAGCAGACCCCTTCTTGAAGGTGTCGCCGATCTCTCGCGCGTCAGGACCGTCCGGCCCCGCCCGCCGGCGGGATTCGCGTCCGACGCGCCGCACGGCTTCATCCGGCGTGTCGGCGTCGGGCTTGCCGCCGGGGATGGCGGCGTTTCGCTCCCGACCCTCGGATTGCTTCTGTTTTCCCATCGGACTCTCCCGTCATGGCTTTGCACTGAGGAGAGGACGGCGCCTGAAATTGTTCCCGTCGGCGACGGGGCGACCGCCTTCTGTCGGGTGGCGGTCAATGGCAGGCGAAGGATGAACCCGGCGAAGGCGGGCGGGTTGGAGGGGAGCCCTTCGGGGCGATCAATGAAAATGAGGGAGTGAACAATGGCTGAGAACCAGCAACAGGGTCAGCAACAGCAAGGCTCGTCGTCGTCGAAGCGCGGCTTCGCCGCCATGGACGAGGACAAACAGCGCGAGATCGCCAGCAAGGGCGGGTCCAGCGTCGATCCGGAAGATCGCAGCTTCTCGAAGGACCATGAGCTGGCCGCCGAAGCGGGTCGGAAGGGCGGACAGGCTTCGCAGGGAGGCGACGGAGCGTCGGCCACGCGCCAGGGCGATGACAGCGGCGGCTCGGCGGGCGGCGGCAATTTCGCCGACGATCCCGAACGCGCTTCGGAGGCCGGACGAAAGGGCGGGGAACGCTGATTCCTTTTCGTTCGGGTGAGAAGGAGGCCGCGACGGCGGCCTCCTTTTTCATATTTGGAGGAACCGTCGCGCAGGCAAGGGTTTACAATTGATCAGAACGCAATCGTTCGTTGCTGCTGGCCAAGTCCAGCAGCTCTCACTGGATCAAAACATGACCGGGTTTCACGCCGATGTCGGAAGCGGGCGTGCGCCTCCGCGCACCAGGACGAGACTGGAGGACCATCCCGTCTACGCCGTGCTGCCACAGAAGGTTCAGGTCGGGCTGACGGAGTCGGCGCGCCGTCTTTCATTGGAAGCGGGCGAGGCGCCGCCAAGCAACGCGCTCTATTTCGTCCTGAATGGCGCCTTGGGCTTCTTTCCATCCGATCAGCGGATCTGTGTGGGCGTCGTTCCACCGGGCAGCGTTCTCGGATGGGAAGGCGCTATCGGCGTGACCATTGAGGCTCATAACACGCGAGCCATTCTGCCGACCGTGGGCTATATCGCGCCGCTGAATTCCGTTCGAACCCTGTTGAAGAGCACTTGGATTCACCAGTTTCTCGCCGCCTATGCCGCATCGCGGGCGCGCGCGCTTGGGGTCGAGGCCGCCTGCAACGCCCGGCATACGGCCCTCCAGCGCCTGGCGAAATGGATCGCGCGCCTCCATGCCGCCGACGGTGAGGAGAGAGGGATCTCCATCACCCAAGGCGAGTTGGCGGATATGCTCGGCCTGCAGCGCACCAGCGTCAACGCGGCGTGCCGCCACCTGCAGGACCGGGGAGCTCTCCGGATTCGTCGGGCGCGGTTGGTCGTCCTTGACCAGGAGGAGCTTTCGCAGGCGGCCTGCGATTGCGACGCTGCACTGGCGGACGGCGCTGCGGAACAGCGCTTCCGCAATCGGTTGAACTGAGGCGCCGCAACCATGCGGGAGCCGAAACCGAACGGCGGCGTTGCATGGGCATGACTACGATGCAGGACGCCGCCCGAGGGGAAGACAGCGCCTATATCCGCGATCTGGGCCGAGCCTTCGGCGGCGCGCTGCTGTTCAGCCTGCCCTTGTTGATGACGATGGAGATGTGGGCTCTCGGATTTGCTGCGGAACCGGAGCGGCGTCTCGTCTTTCTCCTGGCGGCGCTGCCGGTGCTGTTCGGGTTGGCGCATTATGCCGGGTTTTCGGCCCGCCGGGGCCTAGTCAACAATGCGCTGGACACCCTGGTCGCCCTGGCCGTGGGCTTCGTCACCGCCGCTGGGCTTCTGCTGGTCTTCAACGTGCTGGATCTGAGTTCGCCGGCGTCCGCTGTGGGGCAGATGTCCCTTCAGGCGGTGCCCGCCGCGCTGGGCGCCCTGGCGGCGCGACGCCAGCTGTCGGGCGATCCGGACGAGGGCGATGAGGATGAGGCCTCCTATCCGGGCGAGCTGTTCCTGATGTTGGCCGGCGCCCTCTACTTCGCCATG
>NZ_JBRERY010000049.1:0-4341 GCF_052907225.1 Brevundimonas sp. RM1 | reverse complement strand
CAGCCATGGCGACGGGGCCTCCATCCGGTTGCGCGGGCGGCTGGTCGAGCTTCTGCACAGGCGGTTCGGCTTTGATGTTCTGGCGTTCGAAGCGGACTTCTGGTCCGTCACTCGAGGGTGGGACGATATCTCGCGACCGGAAGAGGTCCGTCCGTTCGCGCAGACCAACATCTATGACTTCTGGGGCAGGGCGCCCGCCGCCGATGGACTATGGGCCTATGTCGAGACCGTCTTTCGGGCCGGCGGGCGACTTGACGTCTGCGGCTTCGACTGTCGGCTGAAGGGCGCAAGCGCCCGTAGCGGCGTGGTCGATGTCCTGCGCCCCGTCGCGACGGCTGTCAGCTTGCCCGAAGACGCGTTCGAGGCCTTGGTCCGCGGCTACGCCGCTCTTCAATCGGCGGAATTCGACGCGCCGCCGGAAACGGCGGTGCAGGAGGCCTATTTCACCGCAATCGCCCGCTTCGTGTCCCTGCTTCGTCGCGATGACGCCGCGCCGGGCGACGCCAGCGGACAGATTCTCGCCGAACTGGCCAGCCTTGACGCCTGGGCCCGGTTCGCATGGCTGGGCCATTCCAGGGACGAAGCCATGGCCGCCAATCTCGGCTGGCTGATCCGTCATAAGCACCCCGGACGGAAGATCATCGTCTGGGCGCACAACAACCACATCCTGAAGGACTCTACGGTCTATCTGGACGTTCGCGATAAAGGACCGGCCGCCCAGATCGCCGCCATGAGCGACGCGCAGAAGACCGCCCTAGCCTACGTCGGCGGCGTGATCTCCCGCGCCTTTCCCGACAGGGTATGCGCGATTGCGACGACCCTTGGGCGCGGCCACGTCAGCGCTTTGTCGCACAAGGCGCTGGATGGATCCGAAATCGACGTCAGCGTGACCCGTCCCGTCCCGACCCAAGAGCCGAATTCGCTTGAGGCGGCGCTGCTCGATCGTGGAAGCGGCGCAGTCGTCGTCGACTTCAAAGGCTTGGCGCACGGCGATTTTTTCCGGTCGCGCTTGCTTGATCTCAGCTTCTCCGCCGAGGTGCCCTATGGCCGAGGCTATGATGCCGCGATCTATCTGCGGGACGGCGAAGGCCTGGCGTGATCCGGCTTAGTGAACCGTCGCTGCGCGCAGGCGTTGGCCCAGAATGGTCGATGCCGTCTGGACACCTTATTGCGGGCCCGCGCCCGATCCGGTCGAGGCGCTGAGCCGCTGGAACGGCGATCCGATTCTCTGGGTCGTTCTGACGGCTGCGACGGTCGCGGGGCTGGTTCTGCTGCGCCGGCCGGAAAGGGGGCGATATACGGCTGCGATAGCGGTGCTGGCGATCGGCTTCATCTCGCCTCTGTGCGCGCTGAGTTCGGCGTTGTTCACCGCACGGACGTTGCACCACCTTTTGCTCGTGCTGGCGGCGGCCCCCTTGCTGGTCCTTTGTGTGCCGGCGATGAGAAAGCCGAGGCTGGCGGCGGCGACGGCCGCGCAAGCGGTGATCTTCTGGGCCTGGCATGCGCCGGGTCTCTATGCCCAGGCCCTGTCGCATGATGCGATCTACTGGTTGATGCAGCTCACTATTCTGGGCAGCGCAGTCTGGTTCTGGGCGGCCGTGCGCGGCGCCAGAGGCCATGCGGCCGTCGCCGCATTGCTGGCGGCCATGCTGCTGATGGGGCTTCTGGGTGCCCTGATCGTGTTTGCGGGCCAGCCGCTCTATGCGCCGCATTTCGCCAGCACCATGGCCTGGAACATGACGCCGCTGGAGGACCAGCAGGCGGCCGGGCTCATCATGTGGGCGCCGGCGGCGGCGGCCTATCTCCTGGTCGCCCTCTGGCGCCTTCACGGTCTGTTGAAACCGGCGGGCGAGGCGGCGGCATGATCGACCGGTTGATCGGACAGGCGCTGGAATGGGCCGCCGGTCATCATGACGAAGGACGCTATGCCCCCGTCGCCATATGGTTTCACTGGATCATGGCGGGCCTGGTCGCCTTCCAGTTGGGCTGGGGCTGGCGGATGGGGCGGTTGCCGGTCGGCGGCGAGAAGGTCGCCGCCTATGAGGTCCACTTCGCCGTCGGCGTGCTGATGCTGCTGTTGGTGATCGGCCGCCTGACCTGGCGGCTGGTCGCGCCGGACCTGATCAATGACGCAGACAAGCCGGGGTGGGAAAGCACGGCGGCCCGTGTCACCCACTATGTTTTCTACATCTGTCTGTTCGGCCTGCCGTTGTCGGGTTGGGCGATGGTCTCTGCGACGGCGCGAAACACCCAGTTGGATGCGGCGGGCTTCATTCCATGGCCGCTGTTGCCGATGCAGAATTTGTCGAACCGCCAGCTGTGGGCGGTCGAGGCTGCGGCGGAGTGGATGCACTGGGCGTTGATTGTCGCTCTTCTGCTGATGATCCCGATTCATGCGGGGGCGGCGCTGAAGCATCACCTGATCGACCGCGACGACGTCTTTCACGCCATGCTGCCGGTCGTGCCTCAACTGAGGCCGCGCCGCACGCGATGGCAGCGACGATGGCGCGCGCTGGAGAAAAGGATCGCGACGACCGTTCGGAGGCTGCGGCGCGGCCGCACCCGCTTCCAGGTCTAGAGTTGGTCCAGGATCGCCTGCATTTGGGCGATCTCCCGCTCTTGAGCGACGATGATTTCATCGCACAGGGCGGTGAGCTCAGGGTCGATCAGCTTGGCCTTTTCGCACATCAGGATCGCCCCGGAATGATGGGGGATCATGCCGCGGATCAGCTCCTGGTCGTTAATGGCCGCCTGGGTGCGCATGGCGTAGAAGCTGGCGGCGAATACGACGGCGGCGACTCCGATGATGATCCAGTTGGCGCGTCTGTTTTGGAACATCGAACGCATCGACAGCAGCATGACCACGGCCATCGGCGCGACCATCATCAGCGTCATATAGACGTTGTTCAGGTTGAAGCGGAAATGATCGAGCGTCGCGATCGTGGTGAACATCACCAGATACATGATGACGAAGTCGATCAGCAGCTCGATTGCGAGATTGCGATAGCTGTGGGCGTGCATGAGCGGCCTCCACCGGGTTGTTCTAGTCGTGAGACAACCAATCGCTGTGTGCGTGGCCTGTTCCCGAAGAGTTCAGCCGCCGTCGGAACGAGCGGGGCGGCGGATCTCGCGCGACGCGGCCGGGCGCGCGGCAGCAGCGATCGAGGCGGCGCGGGCGATCGACGCTTCGGCGCGGACCGGGGAGGGCGGCTGGGTCGACAGCCAGGCGGCGATGGCGCGGGCTTCGTCGTCCGTCAGCCTTTGGACGGCTGCGGCCATGACGCCGCGCGGGTCGTTTCGCCGCTCGCCAGACTTCCAGCGGTCAATCTGTTCCAGCGTATAGGCGGCGGGCTGCCCGGCCACGATCGGCTGACCTTCGCCCGCGCCCTGGCCCTCAACGCCATGGCAGGCGGCGCAGGCGGTGATGCCGCGGGCCGTATCGCCAGTCAGCCAGATCGGAGGCGGGGAGGCGGTTGAAGCTCGCACGGCGGGCGCGGGCAGTCTGGCGTACCAGGCCGCCACCGTCTGGCGCGCGTCCTGATCCAGACCCCTGGCCACGCGGGTCATGACGTCGTCAGGGCGCAGGCCGCTGGCGTAGTCCTCCATCTGTTTCTGCAGATAGCCTTGGTCCAGGCCGGCCAGACGCGGCGTCGAGACGCCGTCGCCTTCGCCCTTCAGGCCGTGGCAGGTGAAACAGGCGTTGGCTGCGCCGCCCGCCCCGCCACCCATGGCGATGATCTCGCCGGACGCCTGAAAAGCGCGATCGGTTGCGCCCGGCGTCGTATCGCAGGCGGCGAGGGTCAATCCCAGAAAAGCGAGGAGCAGGGCGCGCACCCTGATCCAACACCGGCTTTGCGGCGCCGGTTCCGCCTCGGAACCCCTGGCCGCCCGGCGGATTGGTTCTGGCGAAGCGGAAAGGGGCCGGATGCTGTCATGTCGCGACGATGGGGAAGATAGGGGCTGTGATCTCGGCCGTCGGCCTGCTGGGCCTCACCGCCTGCGCGGACAAGGCTGGGGCGCCGCGCGACCTGGCGGGCACCGACGCGGTCGAGGGGCTGCGCCTGATCCGGACCCAGGGCTGCGGCGCCTGCCACGTCATTCCCGGTGTGGTCTGGCCCGAGGGGCGGACCGGCGGATCGCTGGCGGGCGTCGGGGCGCGGCCGATGATCGCAGGGCGACTGCCGAACCAGCCTGCGGTCATGGCCGCCTTCGTGCGCGACGCGCCGTCGTTGCTGCCCGACACCGGCATGCCGCCCATGCCCCTGACCCAAGCCGAAGCCCGCGACATAGCGGCCTATCTCTATACGCTCGATGACGACTGAGACGCCGGACATGCTGGGC
>NZ_JBRERY010000048.1:0-4902 GCF_052907225.1 Brevundimonas sp. RM1 | reverse complement strand
TTCGGTGAACCAGACCGGCCCGCCCTCGGTCATGTAGAAATGATCTTCCAGGCGGACGCCGAACCGGCCGGGAATGACCAGCATCGGCTCGTTCGAGAAACACATGCCGGGCGCCAACGGCGTGGCGTCGCCGCGCACCAGGTTCGGCGCCTCGTGGATGTCCAGGCCGATGCCGTGGCCGGTGCGGTGCGGCAGGCCCGGCAGACGGTAGTCAGGGCCATAGCCGAGGCCGGTCAGATAGCCCCGCGCGGCGTCATCGACGCTGTGACACGGCGCGCCGATACGGGCGGCGGCGAAGGCGCGAGCCTGGGCCTCCTTCTCGTGCATCCAGACGCGGCGGAAGTCATCCGTCGGTTCGCCGAAGACATAGGTGCGGGTGATGTCCGAGTGATAGCCGTCGACCAGAGTGCCGGTGTCAATCAGCACCACATCGTCGGCCTGCAGAGCGCGGTCCCCCTCGCCGCCGTGGGGCAGGCAGGTGTCGTCGCCGAACGAGACCAGGCAGAACCACGACCCGCCCTCTCCGCCCAGGGCGCGGTGTTCGGCGTCGATGAAGGCCATGACTTCAGACGTGCGGACCCCTGCCTTCAGCCAGCGGCGGGTGCGGCGCTGGACCTCCAGCGTGATGGTTTTGGCGCGTATCAGCAACGCGATCTCGGCGGGCGACTTCAGGCTGCGCTGGGCCAGGATCAGCGGCGCGCCGTCGATGACGCGATCCGCGCCGAGCGCTCGGCTGAGGCCCAGCCAAATGAAGGTCGCCGCCTGATCGTCGACCGCCAGGACGCCGCCTTCCGGCAAACGCCCCGCCGTCAGGACGTAGGGGCTTTCCTCCTCCTCCCAGGTCAGGATGTCGCCGGCGATGGCGTTCGACGCCGCCGTCAATCCCGCGACCTTATCCAGCTCGAACCCGGGGCAGACGTACTCCACCCGACCGTCGGCGTGGATCAAGGCCCCGGTCAGTCGTTCAGAAGGATGCCAGTCCAAGCCCGTATAATAGCGCAGCGAGGTGGTCGGGCCGAGCAGCAAGGCGGCCGTCCCCTCCGCCTTCAGCCGTGCAGCCAAAGCCTGAATGCGAGCACGCCGCTCGGCAGCGTTGATGGGAGCGGCAGCGGGGGGAAGAAACGTCATGAGATCAACGTATACGGTATATGATTTATGACTCTGCTTCTTTCATGGCTTGGAGCCTCGAGCAAGAGCCGCAAGGTTAGCAATAGCCCTGTCGCCTCGACAGGCGCGCGCCCCCGGAAAACGCGCCCTTGCGCGTGACTATGACCCGTTCGGCGAGCAGCCTCAGGGCGTGACGATATGGCGCAAAAACGCCCTTTCGGACGAACCTTATAACAGATTGCCTTCAACTCGGCCCTTTCCTACCTAGGCGGCCATGCCTCGGTCGATGATGACATTGGCGAACCTCTTCGCGGCCTTGATGCTGGTCATCGCCGTATTTGTGGTTGCGCCTGCGGCGGATGCGGCGACCTGCGCGCCCGACGCCGCGATCGCGCATCAGGCCATGGACATCGCCCACGGCGAGAATGGGGAACACGCCCAGGACGGATCCAAGGGCGATCACGACCGCATGGGCGGCGAGATTCACGGCCACTGCCATCACCCCGGCGAGCGCCCGTCCAGCGGCGATTTCAACATCGCCAGGCCCCAGGTCCAGGCCAGCCGCTACATCCTGCGCGACGACAGCACCGTGTCGTTCGCCTCCGACGGACTGAAGCGCCCTCCCAGAAGCTGATCGGAAGTCTGCGCCCTCGCGCGCCCTTCTTCTGATCATCTCTGGAAATCAAACATGTCTCCGAAACATCGTCGTCGGCCGCGTCTGGCGGTCGGCTGCGCGCTCGCCGTGGTCGCCGTTTTCGGCGCCGCCCCGGCGTGGGCTGATCCCGCGCCCTCCTATGGCGAACTGCTCGCCCAACTGGGCCGAACGCCCGCCGCCGTCGAAGCCGACGCCCTCAGCGACGCCGCCGAAGCGCGCGTCCGTCAGGCGCGCGTTCGGCCTAATCCCAACCTGTCCATCAACCTTGAGAACGTCGTCGGGTCCGGCCCCTATTCCGGTCTCAGCGCAGGCGACCTCAGCCTGGCGTTCAGCCAGGATCTGGAGCTGTGGGGCCGCCGTCCCGCAAGAGTGAACGCCGCCCGCGCCGACGCGGGCGCGGCGGCGTTGCGCCGCGACCTGACCGTGGTCGAAACGGCCGCGCGGATGGCCCTGGCCTATGCCGAGGCCGAGGCCGCCCAGCGCCGCGCCGCCCTTGCCGAGGAAGCGCTGACACTGGCCGTGGCTGACGCCCGCGCGGCCCTGGCCCTGGTCGAGGAAGGGCGCGAGCCCCTGCTGCGCGGCATTCAGGCGGAAACCGAGGCCGCCGCCGCCCGCGCCAGCCTCGACGAAGCCAAGGCCGAGCGCGACGCCGCCTTCGCCCGTCTGAGCGCCGTCGCCATGCTGCCGACGCCCGCCACCTCGATCGAGGCCGGGCTGCTGGACGCGCCGACAACGCCCTCCGCCCGATCCGAACACGAGGCGCCGACGGTGCGGGCAGCCGAGGCCGCGGCCACAGCGGCCGAGCGCCGCATCGACGTCGAGCGCATCAACGGCCGTCCTGACGTCACCGCCAGCGTCGGCGTGACCCGCTTCGGCGAGAACGATGAGACGGCCATGACCTTCGGCCTCAGCCTGCCCTTGCCGCTGTTCGACCGAAACCGGGGCAACATCGATGCCGCGCGCGCCGAACACCGGGCCGCCGAGGCGCGCGTCATGCAGGCGCGTCAGGACGCCAGAGCCGACCGGGCCGCCGCTGGAGCGCGCCTGGCCTCTTCGGCCAGCCGGGTATCAGCCGCCGACGCGGGCGTGACCGCCTCCGAGGAGGCCTATCGCCTGTCGCGCATCGGCGCCGAGGCCGGGCGCATCTCGCAACTGGAGCTGCGCACCGGACGCGCCGCCCTGATCAACGCCCGATCCGCAGCCGTCGACGCCCGTATGGCGCGCGTCCGCGCCGAGATCGATCTGGCGCGCCTGGAAGGCCGCGCCCCCTTTGAAGGAAGCCGCTGATGCGCAAGCTGTCGTCAAACAAGAAGGTCAACATCGCCGCGGCCGCCGCCGTGCTGCTTCTCGGAGGAAGCGCGCTCTATCTGGGCGGCTTCCGGTCGGACCCGTCGCCCGCCCCCGAGGCGACGAAGACCGAGACGAAGGGCGAAGCCGCCGAGGCGCCCGAGGGCTTGGTCGAACTGACCGCCGAACAGCTTCAAGCGGCCGGAATCTCGGTCGTCGCCGTCTCGCGCGGGGGAGGCGGCGAGACGCGCCTGTCCGGCCGGGTGGAGGCCATGGTCGACGCGCGCGCCACCGTCGGCGCCGTGGTCGGCGGCACGGTCGAGCGTGTGCTGGTCGCGCCGGGTCAGGCGGTCCGCGCGGGCCAGCCGCTGGTCAGCCTGATCAGCGGCGACGGCGCCGCCCTCAGGGCCGAGATCGACGCGGCCTCGGCCGCCGCGACCGCCGCGCGTCAAGCGCACCAGCGCAACCGCAACCTGGCCGATCAGGGCGTCGTCGCCCGCCAGGAAGTCGAGGCCTCGCAGGCTCAGGCCGCCAGCGCCGAGGCCCTGGCCCGCGCCGCGCGGGCGCGGGCGGCGGCGGCCGGGTCGCCCAACGCCTCGGGCCGGATGAGCGTGGTCAGCCCCATCTCAGGCGTCGTGACCAATGTTCAGGTCGGCCCCGGCGGCTTCGTCGCCCAAGGCGCGGTGGTGGCCGAAGTGACCAATCCGGCGCGGGTCGAGCTGGTCTTCAACGCCCCGCCGTATCTGGCGGCCCAGGTGCGCCTCGGCTCGCACGTACGCGTCACCGGTCCGCAGGGCGAGTTCAACGCCCTGGTCACGGGCGTCGCCGCCGACGCCGGTCTGCAGGACAGCGGCGCCACCGTGATCCGCGCTCGGCCCGAAGGCGGCCGCCTGCCGCCCGCCGGATCGCCCGTCACCGGCGCGGTCGTCACCGAAGGCCAGACCGGCGGAGCCCTGACCGTGCCGTCCGAGGCGGTGCAGACCGTCGACGGCGCCACGGTGGTCTTTGTCCAGGCGGACGGCGGCTTCCGCGCCCAGCCCGTGCTGGCGGGGCGTCAGGCCGGGGGCTCCACCGAGATCCTGCGCGGCCTGGCCGGGAGCGAGAAAGTCGCCTCGACCAACGCCTTTCTGCTCAAGGCCGAACTGGCCAAGGGCGAAGCCGAGCACGGCCACTAAGGGAGGGCGATCATGTTCAAAGCGATCATCGAGGCGTCCGTCCGCTTCCGCTGGTTCATCGTCCTGGCCACGACCCTGGTCGCGGCGTGGGGATTGTTCCAGCTGACCAAGCTGCCGATCGACGCCGTGCCGGACATCACCAACCGCCAGGTGCAGATCAACACCGTGGCCCCGGCCCTGGCCCCCGAACAGATGGAGCGTCAGGTCACATACCCGCTGGAAACGGCCATGGCGGGCATTCCGGGAATCCAGAGCACCCGTTCCCTGACCCGCAACGGTTTCAGCCAGGTGACGGTCATCTTCAGCGACGCCACCGACATCTATTTCGCCCGCCAGCAGGTGGCCGAGCGGATGGCCCAGGCGCGCGAGAACCTGCCTGAGGGCGTCGAACCGGCCCTGTCGCCCATCACCACCGGCCTGGGCGAAGTCCTGATGTGGACGGTCGACCTCAAGCCCTTCGACTCCAAGACAGCGCGCGCGGGCCGCCCCGGCTGGCAACCCGACGGCGCCTATCTGACGCCCGAGGGCGAGCGGCTGGACACGCCGCAGGCGCGGGCCACCTATCTGCGCACCGTGCAGGACTGGATCATCGCGCCGCGCATGCGCACGGCCAAGGGCCTGGCGGGCGTGGACGTCAACGGCGGGTATGTGAAGGAATACGCTGTCCGTCCTGACCCC
>NZ_JBRERY010000047.1:0-2500 GCF_052907225.1 Brevundimonas sp. RM1 | reverse complement strand
GCGAGCGAACCGGGACCAGGCCAGTGCTCTTGTGAAATAAAGTCGAACGGAATGGAAAGTCCGGCCATAGCGGGTGACAGCCCCGTAGACGTCAAACAGCAAGAGACTCGAGTAGGGCGGGACACGTGAAATCCTGTCTGAACATGGGGGGACCACCCTCCAAGCCTAAGTACTCCTCTACGACCGATAGTGAACAAGTACCGTGAGGGAAAGGTGAAAAGCACCCCGACAAGGGGAGTGAAACAGATCCTGAAATCGGAAGCCTACAAGCAGTCGGAGCCGCCAAGCGCGGTGACGGCGTACCTTTTGTATAATGGGTCAGCGACTTCATGTGTCGAGCAAGCTTAAGCCGTTAGGTGTAGGCGCAGCGAAAGCGAGTCTGAATAGGGCGCTAAGTTCGACGTATGACGACCCGAAACCAGGTGATCTATCCATGAGCAGGATGAAGGTAAGGTAACACTTACTGGAGGTCCGAACCCGTGAATGTTGAAAAATTCTGGGATGACTTGTGGATAGGGGTGAAAGGCCAATCAAACCTGGACATAGCTGGTTCTCCGCGAAATCTATTTAGGTAGAGCGTCCGACGAATACCCTGGGGGGTAGAGCACTGGATGGTTGCGGGCTGCGCGAGCGGTACCAATACTAACCAAACTCCGAATACCCAGGAGTACTATCGGGCAGACACACGGCGGGTGCTAACGTCCGTCGTGAAAAGGGAAACAACCCTAACCATCATCTAAGGCCCCCAAGTCATGGCTAAGTGGGAAACGATGTGGGATTGCTTTGACAATCAGGAGGTTGGCTTAGAAGCAGCCATCCTTTAAAGAAAGCGTAACAGCTCACTGATCAAGCGATCCTGCGCGGAAAATGTAACGGGGCTAAAGCCATGCGCCGAAGATATGGGTTTGCAGTTTACTGCAAGCGGTAGCGGAGCGTTCCGTAAGCCTGTGAAGGTCAACTGTGAGGTTGGCTGGAGGTATCGGAAGTGAGAATGCTGACATGAGTAACGATAAACAGTGTGAGAAACACTGTCGCCGAAAGACCAAGGGTTCCTGCGTAAAGCTAATCTGCGCAGGGTTAGTCGGCCCCTAAGGCGAGGCTGAAAAGCGTAGTCGATGGGAAGCAGGTAAATATTCCTGCACCAGCTGGAAGTGACGGATGGCATAAGTCGTCGGGGCTTATTGGATTGTTCCCGGCGGTGGCGTTGTCCCTGGAAATAACTCCAGCAGAGACCGTACCCGAAACCGACACAGGTGGTCAGGTAGAGTATACCAAGGCGCTTGAGAGAACTGTGCTGAAGGAACTCGGCAAATTGCACGCGTAACTTCGGAATAAGCGTGACTCACCCTGGGCAACCAGGACTGAGTGGCACAAGCCAGGGGGTAGCGACTGTTTAGCAAAAACATAGGGCTCTGCGAAGCATCAATGCGACGTATAGGGTCTGACGCCTGCCCGGTGCCTGAAGGTTAAAGGGAGGAGTGAAAGCTCCGAACTGAAGCCCAGGTAAACGGCGGCCGTAACTATAACGGTCCTAAGGTAGCGAAATTCCTTGTCGGGTAAGTTCCGACCTGCACGAATGGCGTAACGACTTCCCCACTGTCTCCAGCACAGGCTCAGTGAAATTGAATTCCCCGTGAAGATGCGGGGTTCCCGCGGTCAGACGGAAAGACCCTATGAACCTTTACTATAGCTTCGCCTTGGCGTTAGCGACCGTATGTGTAGGATAGGTGGGAGGCTATGAAGCCGGGGCGCCAGCTCTGGTGGAGCCATCCTTGAAATACCACCCTTACTGTCGTTGACGTCTAACCGAGGGCCGTTATCCGGTCCCGGGACATGGCGTGGTGGGTAGTTTGACTGGGGCGGTCGCCTCCCAAAGTGTAACGGAGGCGCGCGATGGTTAGCTCAGACCGGTCGGAAATCGGTCGTCGAGTGCAATGGCATAAGCTAGCCTGACTGCGAGACTGACAAGTCGAGCAGAGACGAAAGTCGGCCATAGTGATCCGGTGGTCCCGCGTGGAAGGGCCATCGCTCAACGGATAAAAGGTACTCTAGGGATAACAGGCTGATTTTGCCCAAGAGTCCATATCGACGGCAAAGTTTGGCACCTCGATGTCGGCTCATCACATCCTGGGGCTGGAGCAGGTCCCAAGGGTATGGCTGTTCGCCATTTAAAGTGGTACGTGAGCTGGGTTCAGAACGTCGTGAGACAGTTTGGTCCCTATCTGCCGTGGGTGTTCGAAGCTTGAGAGGATCTGTCCCTAGTACGAGAGGACCGGGATGGACATACCTCTGGTGGACCTGTCATGGCGCCAGCCGTGCAGCAGGGTAGCTAAGTATGGAATAGATAACCGCTGAAAGCATCTAAGCGGGAAACTAACCTCAAAACAAGGCTTCGCTGAGGATCGTGGAAGACTACCACGTTGATAGGCCAGGTGTGGAAGCGCGGTGACGTGTGAAGCTTACTGGTACTAATAATCCGATCGGCTTGATCGTTTCTCAG
>NZ_JBRERY010000046.1:0-5125 GCF_052907225.1 Brevundimonas sp. RM1 | reverse complement strand
GTGGGCCTCGGCGCCGCCATGATGGGCGATCAGTCGCTGGAACAGCTGGGGGACAGCATTCTCGCCTATCTGGGACGGTACGCCGGCGTCCAGGCGGCCGCCCTGTTCAAGGGCGAGGCCGGCCTCTTTCGGCGCATCGCCGCACTCGGCGTGCCTTCGGACGCGCCCGTTGCTGAACGCTTCGGCCCGCGCGAAGGGCTGCTCGGGCAGGTGGCGGCCGAAGGACAGGTTCTGACGCTGTCCGACGTGCCTGAGGGCTATCTGACGATCGGTTCGGCCCTCGGCCGCGACAAGCCGAGGCACCTGGTGATCGCCCCCGCCCGGGCGGACGGCGCGGTCAATGCGGTTCTGGAACTCGGCTTTCTGCAAACGCCGGACGAACGGCTTATGGCCCTGCTGGAAGAAACCGGGCCGGCCATCGGCACAGCTCTGCGCTCGGCCCGCTACCGCGCCCAGCTGCAGAACATGCTGGAGGAAACCCAGCGCCAAGCCGAAGAGCTGCAGGTCCAGAGCGAGGAGCTCCGCGTCTCCAACGAAGAGCTGGAGGAACAGGGTCGGGCGCTGAAGGAATCCCAGGCGCGCCTCGAGCAGCAGCAGGCGGAGCTGGAGCAGACCAACAGCCAACTGGAGGAACAAGCCCAGTTGCTGGAAACCCAGCGCGACGATCTGGAGCGCGGCGCCTCGGCCCTGACGCTGAAGGCGCGCGAACTCGAGCAGGCCAGCCAGTACAAGTCCGACTTCCTGGCCAATATGTCCCATGAGCTGCGGACCCCGCTCAACTCCCTGCTGATCCTGTCCAAGCTCCTGGCCGACAATCCAGAGGAAACGCTGTCGGAGGAACAGGTCAACTACGCCCGCACGATTCAGTCGTCCGGCAATGATCTCCTGGCCCTGATCAACGACATCCTCGACCTGTCCAAGATCGAGGCAGGCCACATTCAGGCGCGTCCCGAGGCGGTGTCGATGCAGCGGTTGACGGAGGACGTCCGGCAACTCTTCCAGCCGGTGGCGGACGACCGCGGTCTGGTCTTCGAGATCGAGCTGGACGCTGGAGCCGATCTGATGGAGACGGATCGCCAGCGGCTGGAGCAGATCCTCAAGAACCTGCTGTCGAACGCCTTCAAATTTACCGAAAGCGGCGGTGTGAAGCTCGGTATATCGGCCCAGCCCGGCGACAGGATCGCCTTCGCCGTGTCGGATACCGGCATCGGCATATCCCCCGAGCAGCAGAAGGGGGTTTTCGAGGCCTTCCAGCAGGCCGACGGAACCATTAGCCGCAGATACGGCGGCACGGGCCTGGGCCTGTCGATCTCGCGCGAACTGGCGCGCCTGCTCGGCGGACGGATCACGCTGGAAAGCCGAGTGGGCGAAGGGAGCGTCTTCACTCTGACCCTGCCGCGCGCCTATGACGCTGCGCAGGTCGCTCCGCGCGAGACGCCTGCCCCTGCCCCGCATGTTTCGCCCCAGTCGGAACCGCCTCCCGAGCGGCGTCAGTCAGTGTCTGCGAGCATCGAGGACGACCGCGACCATCTGGCCGGAACGCGCCGCCTGCTGCTGGTTGTCGAGGACGACGACCGCTTCGCCGCCATCGTCCGCGACCTGTCCCGCGAGCTGGGCTTCCAGTGCATCGTGGCGGGCACGGCCCAGGAGGCTCTCAAGCTGGCCAAGCGCCATCGTCCCAGCGCGGTCGTGCTGGACGTGGGCCTGCCCGATCAGTCGGGGCTGACCGTTCTCGACGTGCTGAAGCGCGACGATGACACCCGCCACATCCCCATCCACGTCGTCTCGGCCGAGGATCACAGCCAGACCGCCCTGTCGCTGGGCGCCATCGGCTATCTGGTCAAGCCGGTGAAGCGCGAGGATCTCGCCGAGGTTCTGCGCACCCTCGAGGACACGCTGACCCGCACCGTGCGTCGCGTGCTCATCGTGGAGGACGATCTGGTCCAGCGCGACGCGGTGAGCCGCCTGCTGGCCTCCGGCGACGTAGAAACCGTAGGCGTGGGCACCGCCGCCGAATGCCTGGAGCAACTCAGAACCCAGACCTTCGACTGCATGGTGCTGGATCTCACCCTGCCTGACGCGTCGGGCTTCTCCCTGCTGGAGACCCTCAGCCGCGAGGGCGGCCATGGCTTCCCGCCCGTGATCGTCTATACGGGGCGCGATCTGTCGCCCGATCACGAGCAGCAGCTGCGCCGCTATTCGAGCTCCATCATCATCAAGGGCGCCAAGTCGCCGGAGCGGCTGCTCGACGAGGTCTCCCTCTTCCTCCATCAGGTGGTGTCCGAGCTTCCGCCCGAGCAGCAGAAGATGATCCGCAAGGCGCGCAATCGCGACGCCGTGCTGGAAGGGCGCCGGATTCTGGTCGTCGAGGACGACGTCCGCAACGTCTACTCCCTGACCAATGTCCTTGAACCGCGCGGCGCCCTGGTGGAGATCGCCCGCAACGGCAGGGAAGCGCTCGAGGCGCTGGAGCAGGCCTCGACCGATCCTTCGAAGGCTGTCGACCTTGTGCTGATGGACGTGATGATGCCGGTCATGGACGGCCTGACGGCGACGCGTGAAATGAGAAAGGATCCGCGCTGGAAGACGCTGCCGGTGCTGATGCTCACCGCCAAGGCCATGCCGGACGACCAGGAGCGCTGTATGGCGGCCGGGGCGAACGACTACATGGCCAAGCCGCTGGACGTGGACAAGCTGCTGTCCCTGGTCCGCGTCTGGATGCCCCGCTGAGCCCGCCATGACGAACGAGATCGAGGATATCGAGATCGGTCTGCTGCTGGAGGCGCTATACCAGCGCTACCATTACGACTTTCGCCAGTATGCGCGGGCGTCGATCAAGCGCCGTCTGATTCAGGCGCGCAGCCATTTCGGCATGCCGAGCCTGACGGCCCTGCAGGAGCGGGCCCTGCACGATCCCGAAATGCTGCCCCGTCTGCTCGCCTTTCTGACGGTTCAGGTCAGCGAGATGTTCCGCGATCCCGGCTACTTTCGCGCCCTGCGCGAGCAGGTCCTGCCCCATCTGCGCACCTATCCCTCGCTCAAGGTGTGGATCGCGGGGTGCAGCGCCGGGGAGGAGCTGTATTCGATGGCCATCCTGTTCCGCGAGGAAGGCCTGTTCGACCGCACCCTCTTCTACGCCACCGACATCAATCCCGACGCCCTGCGCGCCGCGGAAGCGGGGGTCTATCCCCTCGATCGAATCCGCAAATTCACCGAGAACCACCAGAAGTCGGGCGGCCGCTCGTCCCTGTCCGACTACTATACGGCCGACTACGGTCGGGCGGTATTCGACAAGTCGCTGCGCGCCAATGTCGTCTTCTCTGACCACAGCCTTGTCACGGACGCCGTCTTCGCCGAGATGCAACTCATCTCCTGCCGCAACGTCATGATCTATTTCGACCGAGGCCTTCAGGATCGCGCCGTGGGCCTTTTCAGGGACTCCCTGGCGCGCAACGGCTTTCTGGGGATCGGATCGAAGGAAAGCCTGCGCTTCTCACGCCATGCGGCCGCCTTCTCCGAGTTTGTCCCGGCGGAGAAGATCTACAGGAAACGCGAACCATGAGTCCGTCCCCCGACCGGGCCGTGGTGATCGGCGCCTCCGCCGGAGGGGTGCAGGCCCTGCTCGCTCTTCTGCCGACGCTGCCGGCGGACTTCCCCTGGCCGATCTTCATCGTCCTGCACGTCCCGGCCGATCGCAGCAACGTGCTGGCTCCTCTGTTCGAGGCCAAATGCCGGGTCGAGGTCAAGGAGGCCGAAGACAAGGAGACCGCCCGTCCCGGGGTGGTCTATTTCGCCCCCTCGGACTACCACCTCCTGGTCGAGAGCAACGGTGATATGGCCCTGTCCTCCGACGAAGCCGTCAACTACTCCCGCCCCTCCATAGACGTGCTGTTCGAAAGCGCGGCGGACGCCTACGGCGCCGGCCTGACCGGGGTGATCCTGACCGGCGCCAACGAGGACGGCGCAGCCGGGCTGAGCGCCGTCGCCGCCGCGGGCGGGGTCGCCCTGGTGGAGGAGCCCGCCGCCGCCTACGCCCAGGCCATGCCCCAGGCCGCCCGCAACGCCTGCACGGCGGCCGTCGCCCTGCCGCTCGAAGGCATCGCCGAACATCTGAAAGGTCTCGGAACAGAATGAGCAGCCCGGAACAGCCGATTCACCTTCTGCTGGTCGACGACCTTGAAGAGAACCTGCTCGCGCTGGAGGCGCTGCTGAAGCGGGAGGACGTCGTCTGCCTGAAGGCCCGCTCGGGCGACGAGGCGCTGGAGTTGCTGCTGATCCACGATGTCGCCCTGGCCTTGGTGGACGTGCAGATGCCAGGCATGGACGGTTTCCAGTTGGCCGAGTTCATGCGCGGCAATGTGAACGCGCGCCACGTCCCCATCATCTTCGTCACGGCGGGAAGCGCCGATCTGCAGCGACGGTTCAGGGGCTATGAGGCCGGGGCCGTCGACTTCATCCAGAAACCGATCGAAACCGACATCCTGCGCAGCAAGGCGAACGTCTTCATCGACCTCTATCGCCAACGCAGGGAGATTCTCGCCCAGCGCGATGAACTGGAGGCCTACGCCAACGCCCTGCGCGCGGCGGACCGCCGCAAGAACGACTTCATCGCCATGCTGGGCCATGAGTTGCGCAACCCGATCATGGCGCTCCGCGCCGGTCTTCAGCTTCTGGAGCGCCAGTCGGACAAGAACCGCAAGGCCGACATCCAGGCGCGGATGGAGGTTCAGGCCCACCACCTCTCGCGGCTGATCGAAGACCTGCTCGACGTCGCCCGGATCGATCAGGGCAAGATTTCCCTTCAGCGCGAGCGTGTGAGTCTGCAGAGCGTCATCGAGTCCGCCGTGGACACTAGCCGACCCAAGATCGAGGCGGGCGCGCATGACCTGACGGTCGCCCTGCCTTCCCAGCCCCTGTGGCTCGAAGGCGATTTCACCCGCCTGTCGCAGGTCGTCAGCAACCTGCTGACCAACGCCGCCAAATACACGCCGTCCGAAGGACAGATCCGTGTTTCCGCGGATGTCGTCCAGGACGAGGTGCGGATCGACATCGCCGACAACGGCGTGGGCGTGCCGCATGACATGCAGGGCCGCATCTTCGATCTGTTCACTCAGTCGAAGGGGCC
>NZ_JBRERY010000045.1:0-5248 GCF_052907225.1 Brevundimonas sp. RM1 | reverse complement strand
CCAAGATAGTCGTACTGCGAGGAGAGCGGCACGTTACCGGCACCACGTCCGCCACCCGAACCCGAGGTGAAGGTTGCGGTGTCGTCGAACAGGTTACGGATACCGACCTGCACCGTCCATTTGTCCATCTTCTTACGGATCGAGACATTGTGGTTGATGTAGGTGTCAACGGTACGGTTCATATAGACGGTTTCGCCCAAATAATTCGCTGTGTTGCTGGAATACAGGTGATCGTTGGAGCTTTCGGCGACGATGTCTGTGCTCCAGTTGAAGGTGTAGTCACCATGGTCGTAACGAGCGGTCAGATTAGCCACCCATTCCGGGTTGCCGATACGATCATTCAAGTTGGTCGGAGCCGAAGCTGTACGCAGCTGCGATTCCCATTCGAGAATGTAGCTAGCGCGAGCACTCAGAGTGAGATCGCCAGTCTTAAACTTGTGGCCGTAGCGTACGTTAAGGTCGAGACCTTCAGATAGCTGGCGGTTGATATTGATGTAGCTGTCGTTGATTGCGGTGATGCGGTTACGTTCCGATGGAACTGAAGCATTGGCCGAAGCGCGGGTGAACAGGTTGCAGAGGGCTTCGTTGGGGAAGTTTTCCGACAGATAACACCCTCTAACGATGTTAGCTGCACCGAAACGAGCCACTTCGTTTTCAATCTCGATCTTGTAGTAGTCTAGAGCGACGTTGAAATCGGCGAATGAAGGCGTCCAGACCAGACCGGCGCTGAACGAGTCGGCAGTTTCAGCTTCTAATACGCCAGCGCCACCACCGGTGGTAATGGTTGCTGACGGTGAACCGGCAGCGTTCAAATTGTCCGGAACGCCGGCAGCAGCACAGTTTTTCTGCAGGATCGGATTGGTCGAGTTGGCCCAGTTCAGGCACGGGTCAACTGCGGTTTGGCCAAGGAAGCTTGTCTGGTCTGCCAAGAACAGTTCGTACAGAGCGGGCGAGCGGAACGAGGTGCCCTTAGATGCGCGGAGGCGCCATTCCGGGTTGATAGCCCAGTTTAGACCGATCTTGTATGTCGTGTTGTCGCCATAGCTGTCGTAGTCTGACAGTCGTCCCGACACGTTCATTGTCAGTTCTTGAATAAATGGCAGGTTTTTCAGAAGCGGGGCTTCTACTTCTAGGAATGCTTCACGGATAGTTTCTTCGCCCTTGGTGCGGCCAGCCGCCGACATACCCCAGCTGTTGCTGGTTATTTCTTGTTGCCCCGGCGTGTCGTCGATCGACTCGCGACGGATCTGGAAGCCAAGAGCGGCGCCCAGAGAGCCGGCCGGCAGGTCGAAGAGCTCGCCGCTGATCAGGCCTTCGATGTAGGCATGCTCATAGACGGTGGTGCCTTCTTCGTAGCCGAAGAGGAAGTCGGCGTCCTGTTGACGGAACTGGCCGTCACGCAGAACCGGAACCGAGAAGAAGTCCACGCCACCAGTCGGGCAGGCGGTTGCGGTTTTCAGGAAGCTTTCGTCGCAGCCGTCATCGCCTTGAGCTGCATACAGGCGGTCTTTGTAGATGAAGGTCGAGCCGTAAACCGCGTCAGAGCGGCTGTACTGGGCGGCCAGTTCCCAATCGAAACCGCGGCCAACGTCGAGCTTGCCGCGAATGCCGCCAACGGCGCGGTAGTAGTCAACGACCTGCTTAGTGTCGCTGTTGATCAGAATGGTCGGATCGGCCAGAGCCATATCCTTAAAGGGGTTGAACGGGTGCGAAGGGCCAAAGCCTAGGTCCGCCCAGACCTGACGGAACGAGGCAGTGCTTGATTCACGACGATTATACATCAACTCGCCAAACAGTTCGGTGTTGGCAGTCAGATCGTAACCGGTGAATAGGTTTAAGGTAATACGCTCAACCGGGTTTACGGCCGTACGGCTGCTGTAGCGGGCGTCATGCGCGGGGGTGCGTTCAGCGTAGAAGCGACGTTTAGCTGGATTGCTGTTCGCTGCGGTAATGGCGCAAGCCCCGTAACCGCTCGTAAAGGCGACAATCTGTGCCCATCCATTGCGGTCACAGCCATTTAGGCCACCACCGAGGGTGGCCGACGCGTCGGGCTTATAATCGATAGCCTGGTAAGATGGATTGTACAGGGTCACGAGACCGGCAGCTGTGGAGTTGCACTTGTACTTGCCAGTTTCCTTGTCAACTAGGTCTGCACGGATCAGGTGGTTCGCGTCATAGTAATAGTTCAGTTGCGGGCATTCGAAGATGTCGCGGTCGCCGAACTCAAGGGCTTGACGGTTGAAGTAGTCAGCTGAGATTGACAGGTACCCGCGGTCGTAGGTCCAGCCGCGGCTGGCTGAGATATTGTACTCTTCACCGCCGCTTTCGAACGGCACCGAAGCGTAGGCGCTCATATCGCCCCCATCGCGGTTGGTGCGAGTGATGATGTTGACCACGCCGGCGACGGCGTCCGAACCATAGATCGATGAAGCACCGTCGGTCAGGATTTCAACGCGTTCAATGAGGCTGCTCGGAATGACGTTCAGGTCGGTCGGGCCGACCGTTCCACGCACACCGGCCGGACCCGCGCGGCGCCCGTTCAACAGCACCAAGGTGCGTTGAGCCCCGAGGCCACGCAACGAGATGGTGTTAGCGCCAGGCCCGCCGGTGGTCACGTAACCTGTGAAGTAGTTGTTGATCTGACCCGAGGTCGCGGCGATCGTCGAACTTTGCAAGATTTCAGTGGTGTCAACCATACCTGCGAGGGTGGATTCCTCGGAGGTGATGACCTGAACGGGTTGAGTGCTGTTATAGGCATTGCGTTTGATGCGCGAGCCAGTGACGACGATGTCATCCACCGCCGTGGACTGCTGGGCGTTAGGCTCGTTGTCGTTCGATTGGGCCTGCGCGCTTGCAAAGGCAGGAGCCACCAACATGGCGCCAGCCATGACTGTTGAGGCCAACAGGCCGGAACGATTCACTCTCATAAAAACCCCCAATTTCATCGTTTGTCAGTTTGTTCCCATCGGCAGCCACAGAGGTAGCGTCATCGACGGTGAGTGGGCCATCTTTAGACCGCAATGCCGCAATGCCAACACTATTGCGACCAACTTCGTCGCTTTTATGTCGCAATTGTCGTTTTGACGACACACAGTTTGTCGCAATGCCCCGCTTGATCGGACGCGATTGTATCTGTCCGAAATATGGTGATATCTAAAAATTCAGGAGGGACTTATGATCAAACAGACGCTTGGCAGCCTTATGGCTGCTATTCTTTTCGCAATAGGGGCTTCGGAACCCTCAGCGGCGACTGCAGCGATTAATCCCCCGGAAGCTTCGGCCTTCGCACGAAGGCCGGCAATAAGCAGCGTCTCTATTTCGCCCGATGGAAACCATATTCTGGCGATTGTTTCGCTCGACGGGAAAAAACGCGTCTTGGCCATGTGGAAGGCCGATGAGCTGCGATCAGCGCCACATATCGTAGGTTCCGACCCCCGTTCTGAGATCGTCGCGGCTCAGTTCATCAAGAACGATCGTCTTTTTGTGACGACCCAGCAGTTGACTGATTTCAGCCTCAGCGGAGCCGCTGAGCGGTCCTATCGCACGCGGACTCAGGTGCTGGACCTGGAGGGCAATCCGACGCGGATCGGCCTGAAGTTCGACGGTCTGACCGATGAGCAGCAGCAGTTCGTGGGCGTCGGCGGCCTGGTCAGCAGCCTGCCGCAGGACCCGCAGTCCATCCTGGTGCGCGATCCGATGCGGGGCGACACCTATTCGCTGAACCTCTACACCGGCCGCAGCGAGCGCAAGGAGCGCGGCTCCGACCGGTTCAACAGCCCTCAGGCGGATCTGAACGGCGAGATCCGGGCCCGCCAGCAGTTCGACTTCGACAACGGCGCCGCCTATATCGCCCAGTGGATCAAGGACCCTAGCGGCAACTGGGCCGAGCATTTCCGCTGGTATGCGCGCGACCGCAAGCCGATCTCCATCGCCGGTTTCTCGAACGATCCCAACATCATCTTCGTCAGCAACGTCGAAGGCCGCGATCACGACGCCATCTACGAATACGACATCGCGCAACGGAAGCTGGGCGAGACCGCCTTCGCGCACCCCTATTTCCGCGCCAGCGGGGTGGTGCGTTCGCGCGCGCCGCAGGATTTCGGCGAGGTGTTGGGCTTTACCTATGACGCCGAGCGCGGCCGGATCTATTGGGTCGACCCGCAGATGGAGGCGGCCTTCAACCAGATTCGCACGGCGTTGGGCGTGCGCGACGTCACGGTGGACTGGAAGGACATCGCCACCGGCCAGGCTGCGCGCCTGAGCGTCGGCGACGGGGCGGACATCGACATCGTATCCTATACGGAAGATCGCTCGAAGTTCATCATCCGCAAGGCGGGCGGCTCGCTGCCGCCGGAGTATTATGTGCTGCAGGACGGCCGCATGGCCCTGCTGGGTCGCGCCAATCCCGAGTTGCGGGAGGCCAAGCTGGGTCCGGTCAGCCTGATCCAGTACGCGGCGCGGGACGGCCTGATGATCCCGGCCATCCTGACCAAGCCCGATCCGGCGGTCTTCGGCCCCGGGCCCTATCCGGCCATCATCACTCCGCACGGGGGGCCCTGGGCGCGTGACGAACTGGATTGGGATCCCACTGGCTGGACCCAGTATTTCGCCACGCGCGGCTACGCCGTCCTGCAGCCGCAGTTCCGCGGCTCGGAGGGCTGGGGCCAGACCCTGTGGCGCGCCGGCGACGGCGAATGGGGCCGCAAAATGCAGGACGACAACGACGACGGCGCTCGCTACCTGATTGCGGAGGGGATCGCCGCGCCGGATCGGATCGCCATGCACGGCTACTCCTACGGCGGCTACGCCTCCATGATGGCGGCTGTGCGTCCCAACGGCCTATACCAGTGCGCCATCGCCGGGGCGGGCCCGGCGACGATCGACTTGTTCAAGAAAGGCACCTACAACAGCCGCTTCCTGCGCGAGTTCCAGCACCCGACCGCCAACGGCGAGGACCCGCTGCGTCGCATCGGCGAGGTCTCGATTCCGATCTACCTCTACACCGGCGACCGCGACACGCGCGTCATCCCGGCGGAATCCCGCACCTTCGCCGCGGCGCTGGAGCGACTGGGCAAGCCGGTGCAACTGCGCATCCTGCCCGACATGGAGCACACCATGAACACTTGGACGCCGGAGAACACCGAGGCGATCCTGACGTCGATCGAGGAGTTCCTGAAGAACTCTTGTGGCCCGAACGGTCTGTAAGCTTGGTCAAGCGGAGGAACAGGGATGACCGAGCGAGCCTTGG
>NZ_JBRERY010000044.1:0-6394 GCF_052907225.1 Brevundimonas sp. RM1 | reverse complement strand
CGCGACGCACAGCGCTCGGCGGGAAACACCGGACCGCTGGGGAATGGTGTAATGGTAACACTACGGTTTTTGGTACCGTCATTCTAGGTTCGAGTCCTAGTTCCCCAGCCACCGTCCTGTAAGGGTTTGAGCGCCTTGAGCGCCCCCTTCGGGGCTCAGGTTTTACAGTGGGTTTTACAGTTGGCCTTATGTTCCGGGTTTCCTGGAGCCGCGCGATCATGCCCAGGCCGATGGCCTCTCCCGTTACATAACGCCGCGCGATCTCCCTCACGCGGTTGAGCTCCCAGCCCAGGATCGTGGCGACATCATCCAGCGGCAGACCCGCACGGATGAAGTTGGTGGCGGCCGTGCCGCGCAGGTCGTGGAAGCGCAGGCCCTCAAGGCCGGCGCTGGCCTTGCCGGATCGTTTCGCCGCCTCATCCGCCTCAAGGCGGGCGCGCCTCACGCCGCTGTCCAGGCCGTTGCCGGGCGCCGTCCAGGGCAGACCATCCGACGTCTGCAGGACGGTCGGGCATTCGCCGCGATCCAGATCATCCAGCACGGCCCTGACGTCCTCGGTGATCGGGATCACCACGGTCTTGCGGCCGCGGCTTTTTCCGGTCTGCCAGACGATCGCGTGTTCTTTCACCGCGGACCAGGGCAGGGCGATCAGGTCGTTCTTGCGCAGGCCGGTCGCCGCAGCCAGGCGCAGGGCGGCGGCCACCGGCGGGTCGGCTTCGGCCAGGACCGCCTGAAGGTGGTGCGGCTCCCATATGATTTCAGCTCTGTTCACCTCATAAATACGGGGGAAGTTGGCTACCGGGTTGCTCGCAAGCCTGCCTCGATTGACGGCCCAGTTCAGCACCAGGGACAGGGCGCCGAGCAGTTCATCGGCTGTCTTGGGTGTGGCGGCCCTCTGGTCGCGCCAGTCCAGCAGGAAGGCGCGGGCCTTGGCTGAAGTGAGCGCTGTAAGTGTCATCTCGCCCAGCTCGGTGCGGACGCGGTCGAGAAGCTTGCGTCGATCCACCTTTGTTCGCGGAGCAAGTGACTGGTCGGCCGTCATGACCTCCAGATACTGGGTGATCAGGCCGAAGAGCGTCAGGTGGTCAACAGGACGCTGCCCGACAGTTCTGACGTGGTGCTTGTAGGCGTCGATCGCTGACGGCGTCTGCCGTGCGACCAGGCGCGCCAGCGTGCGTGGGTTGGAGGCCTTGGCGGCGAGAACCTGGGGGCCACCCCTCCAAGCGTACCAGTATTCAAAGACGCGATCAGCCTTTGCGCGCCTGACCCTGTGAAGGCCGGGCAGGGCGTGGGTGATCTGAAATGAATCGGGCAAGTTCGATATCCGCCTGTTCAAGAGGGTGGGGGGATGCGATCTCCAGGCCGGACAGCTGATCGAGGTGATGATCCAGAGCCTTCCGGTCGTAACGGTGCCTCGTGCCCAGGACGACACGCCCAAGGCTGAGCCTGCGCAATGTGGCGGCTGGCACGCGAAGATAATCGGCGGCTTCCTGCTCGGTCAGAAGGCGCGGTTGCATGCGGCTGCTGCTCCTTGATCAGAACCATCCTGGGTCTCGCGTTTCATGAGACGCGCCAGAGGCGCCCAGACCCTGAAAGAATCGAAGCAGTTGCGGGCAGGGGAGGCTATACGCCCGGCTCCGGTCGTAGGTTCACCTACCCCTCCGGCGGGGTGCCCGTTCTGTTAGGCCCCACGCGGGGGTCTACGAGATCCGGCGGGGTTGGACTTTGACGGTTGCTACCGGCGACGAAACGGTGAAATTCGAAACAAAAAGGGAACAAATGCTGCTTGTCTGCCGGGTGAACTCGTGTCATCCCGTCCCTGAGATTCCCGGAAGTTAGATTCGATGGTCGCAGCATGAGCACTGAGAAGCCCTTCGCCCTGTGGCTCCGGCAGTCCGGGATTACCGCAGAGACTGCTCAGGAAGAGCTCGGCTATTCCTGGAAACAGGTGCGCCGGTATGCTTCGGAAGAAGCGCCGGTTCCAAAGCTCGTCATGGACAGGGTGCGCACGCTGGCCGAGGAGCGGCTTGCAGCGCGCCCGCCAGCGAAGTTCCGCTTTATCGACCTGTTCGCCGGCATCGGCGGTCTGCGTCTCGGTTTTGAGGCCATTGGCGGCCGCTGCGTGTTCACCAGCGAATGGGATCGCTGGTCGAACAAGACCTACAACGCCAACTTCCTTGACGGGGACGACCACGTCATGGCCGGAGACATCCGGCCCTTTGGAGACAATCCGGCGCTGATTCCGGAGCATGACGTGCTTCTGGCCGGCTTCCCCTGCCAGCCCTTCTCTCTCGCCGGGGTGTCAAAGAAGAACTCGCTCGGGCGGGCTCACGGATTCGATGACGCCAAACAGGGGAACCTGTTCTTCTATATCCGCGACATCCTGCGCCACCACCGGCCGGCGGCCTTCATGCTGGAGAACGTCAAACACCTGGAGCGCCATGACGGTCGGCGCACCTTCAGCGTGATCCGGCAGGTTCTCGAAGAGGAACTTGGCTATACCATCGACTTCCGGGTCATCAGTTCGGAGCCCTGGGTTCCGCAGAAGCGGGAGCGGATTTTCATTGTCGGCTTCCGCGAGGACGTCGGGTTCAGCTTCGATGATTTCGACCGGATGATCCCTGACCAGAAGACATGGCCGAAGCTCGGCTCCATCCTTCAGTCTCACAATGAGGTCGATTCAAAATACACCCTGACGCCGAAGCTCTGGCAGTACCTGCAGGACTATCGCGCCAAGCATGAGAAGGCCGGCAACGGCTTCGGCTACAGCGTCTTCGGGCCGGAAGGCGTCACGCGGACCCTGTCTGCCCGTTACCACAAGGACGGGTCGGAGATCCTGATCGCCCAGCAGCCGCGTCCGCGCCGTCTGACGCCGATCGAATGCGCGCGTCTGATGGGATTCGAGTACGAGGTCGGGGAGGGGGAGGACCGGCGCACCAGGGAGTGGATCATTCCGCGGGATGTCTCCGACACCCAGGCCTATCGCCAGTTCGGCAACGCCGTCGCCGTGCCGGTGATCGAGGCCATCGCGCGCTACATGGAGCCTTCGCTCGTCGAAATGCTTGCACGAGACGCTGCAAAGTCCGGGCTGAAGGCGGTTGCCTGATGTCGTGACGCCCGAGGTCCGAAGCCGGATGATGTCCGGCATCGGGCCGAAGGACACCAAACCCGAAATGTTCATCCGCCGGGGCCTGCATGCGATGGGCTACCGCTACCGGCTGCATGATCGAAGGCTTCCGGGACGCCCGGATCTCGTCTTCCCCGGGCGGCGCGCCGTGATCTTCATTCACGGCTGCTTCTGGCACGGGCATGACTGCAGCCTGTTTCGCTGGCCTGGCACGCGTCCGGATTTCTGGCGCGCCAAGATCTCCGGAAACATCAACCGGGACGCGAGGGTGCGCAGTGAACTCCTGACCCTTGGATGGCGCGTTCTCGATGTCTGGGAGTGCGTGCTGCGGGGCCGTGAACGGCAGGCCCCCGAAGAGGTGCTGGCGGCGTGCGCCGCCTTTCTTGACGGGGCCCAGCCGTTTGACAGCCTGGGCGTCGACCCTACGGTCCCGACGGGTGAAGCGGGCTGACACTGTCCCCGCACGGCATGTTCGCATACTGGCGTGCTGCGGCCGTCTGACCTATCAGGTCGTGAAGTATTCCGTGGAGGGGCAATGACGGAGCAGACTGATCTGTTCGTCCAGGAGGACGCAACCGGGGCGCTGCTGGCGGATCTTCTGGCCCGGGCGCCGCGCGTCCTCGTCAAGAAGCTCTCCAACAATGACCGCGACTGGGCCCGGATGCCGAACAAGCATCAGGGCGGCGTCTACATTCCGGTGGCTGAACGCGATGGCGGCTTCTTTCCGCCTCTGACGGCGAAGCAGCGAAAGGACCCAGAGGCTCACGCCATCCTTGAGGTCTTCTTTCAAACGACGTGGCCGCAGTTCGGTGAGGAAAAGAAGACCCGGCTCGTGAACTATACGAGCAAGGGCGAAGAAACCCACATGACGGGCGTGCCGAAGGCGGCGTTCGAAACCCTCGGGCCGGCGTCCTGGTTCGTGATGGCTCCTGAAGACCGGGATGACGGCGCGGGCTTTGTCTGCCTGACGATCGACTCGGCCTCGGACGTCGCCGGCATGCTGACTGACACCCTGGGGCTGGGTGCGGACTTCGAGGTCGGCGTGCTCGAGCCCGCCGCCGTCATGGCTGCCGAGCGCGACAGGATCATGGAGTTCGCCGAGCAGGTCGCCCTGGCGTGGCTGGCAGGCGACATCGGGATGTTCGCCAGGGACCGGAGCGCCATGCCCGCTACGGCCGAACTCGCCGTCCTTGCTCGATCGAAATTTCTGGGCGCCCGCGGCATGGCGAGCCTCGACCCCTTCGCGCTCGACGCGCCGGGTGACGCCGTGCGCGAGATCAGCCGTGTGATCGAATATGATCTGTTCCGTGAGTTCCAGCGCAGGGAGCGCGCTGTGGAACTGGTTCGCGCCGTCTTCGGCGACGAGCCGGCCGACATGGACATGAAGACGGTGATCCGTCGCATGGTCGACGCTGTCGGCGAGATTGACCGGATCATGCTCTCGGCCAGCCAGCAGCGGAAGTCCCGCGCCGGCTACTCCTTTGAGCACCACATCGAGGCGATGCTGGCGGCGGGCGGCGTTCCTTTCGCGAAGCAGGTCGTCATCGAAGCCAGGAAGCGCCCGGACTTCATCCTGCCTTCCCTGGCGCACCTTCGCCGCAAGGGGCTGGAAGGGGCGCAGAAGGGGCTCATCCTCAGCGCCAAGACCACGCTGAAGGAGCGCTGGAAGCAGGTCGAGCGTGAGATGGGCGACAGCGACCTGTACCTGGCCACCGTCGATGAGAACATCGCGGCCAACGCCATTGAGGACATGGCGTCCATGAATGTCTTGCTCGTCGTGCCCGAAACGCTGAAGCGATCGGACACCACCGAATACAGCCGGCACGACACCGTCATCGACTTTGCGACCTTCTTCGGTGACGAACTGCGTGGGCGTCGCATGCAAGCGTGGACACCGTCGGGGCCCGCCATGCTGCTTTGAAGCATGGTCTCAACATGAGTTCGATCAAGATCCGCAATGCGGCGCGCAGGCGCGGCGTCACATCACTTTACCATTTCACGCCTTCCGCGAACCTCGAGAGCATCCTCGCCAATGGCTTGGTCTCGAGACAAATTCTCGATGACCATCAGGCCGCCTATATGTACACGGACGGTTGGCGGAACGATGGTCAGTTAGGTGCTGTCTCACTCTCTATTCATGGCATTAATGACGCGATGTTTGCCCAGAAGGTGCGAAATTCGCGATGCAGTTGGGCGGTAATCGAGGTCGATGCTTCGGTGCTCTGGACGCATCGCTGCCGGTTTTGCTGGGTCAATGCCGCCTCTTCGAAGATCGTGAACCATTCAGGGTTCATCGGCGGCCCTTGGGCATTCGAGAAAATGTTCGACGACTGCGCGGTCAGCGTCGTCGATCAACGCTCGTTCCGCGGTGTCAACCAAATGCCTGACAACGTGCCGACGATGAATGATGCAGAGGTCCAGGTACTCGACCCGATCGCACCTGAACTGATCCGCAATGTTACGTTGGTTTGTTGACGAGTCTCTAAGGCTTCTGCCTCTTTGATCGCACCGCAGACGCGCCTCATAGATAGAAGTGATGCTGCGCTTATTTCCACTTTTAATCCTTCTCACCGCTTGTGCGCCGTCCGAGCCTGACCTCGCGGGCCATGCCTCGGTGATTGACGGCGACACGCTGGAAATTCATGGGCAGCGCGTTCGGCTGTGGGGTGTGGATGCGCCCGAGGGACGTCAGATCTGCGGGGCGCCGGATGGCGGGACATGGCGGTGTGGAACGGCAGCGGCGAATGCGCTTGACGCGCGGTTGCGGGATCAGGTCGTGCGCTGCTTCGAGCGCGACAGGGATCGCTACGGTCGCATGGTCGCTGATTGCCGGGCGGGGGATGAAGACATCGGCGCCTGGCTGGTTCGGGAAGGCTGGGCGCTGCGTTACGCCGACTATGCCGGGACAGCCTATCTGATCGAGGAGATTGCCGCTCGGCGTGCGCGTCGCGGCGTGTGGGCGGGGACTGTAGAAGCACCCTGGGAATGGCGCCGCGACCGACGGGAGCACAACGTGCGGCCCTAGGTCAGGCGTGATCGGCGGCCTTGCGCAGTTCTTCGATACGCTGTTCGCTTGCTTTCTTCACGACTTCGCGCAGCACTTCGATACGTTCAGTGAGGAAGGCCAGTTCTTCGTCGGTGATGCGGTAGTGACGTTGACGTGCCCCTGAGTTTTCATCCAGCGGCGACCAGAGTCCTTGGGTTAGTTACGCCTCGCAGCGTGGGGTGAGCAACAGGCCGGGCCGCGCAGCTTTCATCCTGCGCAGC
>NZ_JBRERY010000043.1:0-7389 GCF_052907225.1 Brevundimonas sp. RM1 | reverse complement strand
CTCAGTGACCCGCCGCCGTAGCTCAGTGGTAGAGCGCATCCTTGGTAAGGCTGAGGTCGGCAGTTCAATCCTGCCCGGCGGCACCACACTGACCCCTTGGATTTACAAGGGGGTTTCCGAGAAATCAGAACCTACCCCCTCGGGGGGACCATGCTGATAGTTGCGGAACATTGTTATGAACTGGTCGCAGTTGTTGGGCGATTCTTAGGAGCGCCCTGTACTTCACCTGCCCCCTTAGGCAACAACTCCGGCCCTACCTGCCCGAATTGCCTGATGGAAGTCCCCAAGGGCTTCCTAAGTTCCGCTCATGCCAACGCCAGACTGAGAGATTGGCGCCCATCGCTGAATTGGAAACGGCGGCCCCGATTGGAACCGCCGTTCTATTCAAGGCGTGTAGTTACTGCATTCCGTGTGCATAATCACAGGCCTCTTTGCCCTCAATCATGCATTGCTCCCGCTGCGGTCCAACTGGGTAAGCTGCTCGGCAGTTCCTTATATTGTCGTAAAGACACTGCTCGTACGGTCCACGATTGATCTGCACATAGGTCTTGGCATTGCTAGAATTTGCTGCGACGAGACCAGCAATCCCGGCCGCTACGAACATGCCTAGCGCGCTCAGACGAGCAACACCACTGTTCAGTTTGATCATTGGATAACCCTCCCTAGGAGACAATCTCCAAGCGCAATGAGAGCAGATATCGCAGCTTTCACAAAACATCACTCTGTGAACGCGACATTCAGCCGCTAACCCATCTCCCTCGCCCACCTATGAGGCAGGTACAAAAAGGCCCCAAGCAATGCTTGGGGCCTTCTCTGTTTAGCGCATTGTAGAACCACAGGTTACCTTAGAAGATGATGCCGGTCCCATCCGGATTACACCAGCCGATCAGGGTGGAGGTGGAATGCGCCGTTACCTCGCCCCATCCACTGGCTGCTGGATCTCCAGCATAACAACCTTGCCTCGCGTATCCAACATGAGACGAATGAGAGGCATCGGAATAATAGTTATACTCGTAGATGTAATATCCTGATTGAATTGTCGCTGTTGCGGAATTCGCCGAGAACGACGTCGCAGCAATCACTAGCGAAGCCAAAATGAAAAGGTTTGGAATTCCCGCAGCTATTTGCTTCACGTTCAACAAAACTACCTCTTTATGTGCTCATGATGAGAACCTGGAGGGCGACACAGGAACAATTCCACGTCAAATAACGTTGGTTTGTAAATTCCGAGACGTGACTCCACGTCAATCATGAAGACCCGCTCCACGTCCGGACGACTCCCCCGCCAATCTTGCTGGGCGCTAGGAAGAGGCGCCCAGCTCTTGAACTAGAGACGTAGCCCTTTCCTAGGTTGAGCGCCGCCGAATGGGACAACCGCCTTGATCGACACTGTCGGATCGGCCAGCAGGGCGTCGTCCACCGGCGTCGCCTTCCCGATCAGCAGGCGTCCGCCC
The DNA here is from genome assembly GCF_052907225.1 of Brevundimonas sp. RM1. NCBI lineage: Bacteria > Pseudomonadati > Pseudomonadota > Alphaproteobacteria > Caulobacterales > Caulobacteraceae > Brevundimonas > Brevundimonas sp. RM1. The sequence continues at coordinate 5,935 of NZ_JBRERY010000043.1, read as the reverse complement.
ATGAAGTCGGCCGGGGCGTTGACCGCCTCCACCGCCACGATCCTGTCGCCGCTCAGGTGGAAAACCGAGAAGGCGCCGCCGGCCGGGTCGCCGCGCACCAGCTGACGATCGGCGCCGAAGGGCACGCCCGCGATCTGCAGCTTGACGTCATACTGGTCAGACCAGAACCACGGCACTTCCGGCGCCGGGGCCGCGCGACCGACGATGGCCGAGGCCGCCTGCTTGGCCTGCTCCAGGGCGTTGGGCACGCTCTCCAGCCGGTGCATGACGCCGCCGTGGACCGGGATCGGCCGCCGCGTCACATCGCCGATGGCGTAGATGTTCGGGTCGCTGGTGCGGGCGGTCTCATCGACCACCACGCCGTTTTCGCACGTCAGTCCCGCCGTCCGCGCCAGGGCCTCGCAGGCGAAGGCGCCGACGCCGACCAGCACCGCGTCCGCCGCGATCAGCGTCCCGTCCGCCAGACGCACGCCCGCGTCCTCGAACCCCGCGACCTCGACGCCGGTCAGGATCTCGACCCCATGCTTCCTGTGCAGGTCGGTGAAGAAGGCCGACAGGGGCTGAGACGCCACGCGGGCCAGCACCCGATCCATGCGCTCGATCACCACCGCCTCGGCGCCCAGGGCGCGGGCCGAGGCCGCCGCCTCCAGCCCGACATAGCCGCCGCCGACCACCGCCAGCCGCTTGCCTGGCGCCAGCACCGCCTTCAGCCGTTCGGCGTCGTCGAGGGTGCGAAGCTCCAGCAGGTCCGGCCGGTCCGCGCCGGGAAGGGTCAGCTTGCGCGCCGTCGAGCCGGTGGCCAGGATCAGCACGTCGTAAGGCTCGACCGTTCCGTCGGCGAAGGTCACGGTCCTGGCGGCCGCGTCGATGGCGCTCGCCGTGACGCCGGTCCGAAGCGCGATGTCCTGCTCGGCGTAGAAGCTCTCGGGGCGCAGCAGCAGGTCTTCCAGACCCGCCTCCCCCTTCAGCCAGGCTTTCGACAGGGACGGCCGCTGATAGGGCGGCGCGCTCTCCTGCCCCGCCAGGACGATCTCGCCCTCAAACCCATACTGCCTCAGCAGCGCCGCCGCCGAGCCCCCCGCGTGTCCCGCGCCGATGATCACTACCTTCGACAGGAGAGCCGAGCCATCAGCCGACATGACTTTTTCCTTCATACTCAATCTGTTTGCAGCGGCGGTTACGCCCCCGTGGGAGCGGTCGGGTCCGGCTCGGAGGGCGCAAAACGCGCGCCCAGGTCATAGGCCTCGCCGGGGAAGGTCAGCCGCACGAAGGTGATGCCCTCGGCCCGCCGCCAGGTTCGGCGCTCCAACGACAGACAGGCCGCCGACGGCTCGACGCCCAGCGTCAAGGCGGTCGCCCGCGATACGTTCACGGCGCTGATCTTGTGTTCGGCCTCGGTCCAGGGAACCCGCTCAAGCAGCCAGGTGCCGGGGGGAATTTCATCGAACGCCGCATCCCTAGCCTGGGGAACCGAGGTGAGGCAGATCACCCGCTCCTCCAGGGCAAACGCGCGGCCGCTGCCCTTGTGCAGGCAGCGCAGCTCGATCACCTCGCCGGACGCGGTCAGACCCAGTTCGCTGGCGTCGCGCCGATGGGCGGCGCGGACCTTCCGCAGCAGCAGCTCATAGTCATAGGGCTCGCCGCGCTTCTGAATCTCCGCCTGGATGTCGGGAATGTCCAGCAGCACCGAATGGATTCGCGGCCGCGCCACGAAGGAGCCGAACCGCTTGCGCCGGACGATCATGCCCCGCTCGGCCAAGGGCGCCAGGGCCTTGCTGACCGTCATGCGCGAGCAGTCGTAGTCAGCCATCAGCTCATGCTCGAAGGGGATGCGGAAGCCCGGCGGCCACTCGCCCGACAGGATGCGCTCGGCGATGTCGGACCGGATGCGCCGGTGAAGCGGACTGTCCATGCGCCCCTCCCAAGGTCATGGCGGCCTTCTTCAGGCTCTGAATCATGAAGAAGCCGGGACGCCGTCATGGGCGCCCCGGCCTTTGGTCGTCAGCGGCGACGCCGTTCCTGCAACCATTCGACGCCGTCATGCAGATAGGCGAAGTCCTGCCTGCGGAAGGCCTGGAACAGCATGATGAAACCGCTCAGCGCCAGCCACAGGCAGCCGGTGGCGATGATGATGATGAGCGGGTGGTTGAAGCTCTGACGGTCCGTGTAGTCCATGATGTGGATCATCCAGAACACGTCCCACAGCCGCCAGGTGTTGGTCTTGGCTCCCGCCAGCTCGCCCGTGACGGCGTTCAGGATGAAGGTCGAACGCTCCTTGTCGGCGAACTCGACCCGCCAGGCCGGCAGGGCGAAATCGCGGGTCTCCAGCGTCGGCTTCTCGACGCGCGTCACCGAGGTGATCGCCGCCGAACCGTTGAAGGCCGCCGTCGCAAGGGCCTTGGCCCGCTCGGCGTCGATGACCACAGGCGCGGCGCTGAGCGGATCGACCAGCTTCACCCCCTCGGCGGTCGTCGCGGCGAAGACCCACTGGTCCTGCAGCGGCCGCAGTTCGATCTGCGACACGGGCGCGCCGATCGCCTGGGACACCTGAGCCAGGGACAGCACCTGGGTCGGCGCAGGGCTAGGCTTGACCTCGGCCAGGACGTGACCGCCCGTGACCTTGTGATGGTCGATCATGGCCATGACGGCGCCGCTGATCGCCCACAACAGGAGCTGGATGCCCAGAACCAGGCCGAACCACTTATGAAGTCTGCGAAGTAGAAACATAGACGGTCCTCACGCAGCGGCTTTTTTGCGCACGCGGCGCTTGCGGCGGAAACTGAAGATCAGGAGCCAGGCGCCCGACAGGGACGTCGCCACCATCATCCAGGTCGCGACCTTGAGCAGGGCGTTGTTCATGTTGTCGCGGGTCTCGTAGTCCATGATGTGGAGCATCCAGAAGAAGTCGAAGCCTCTCCACAGGTCATGGCGCCGGGACAGCAGTTCGCCGGTATGCGGCGAAAGGTAGAGGGTCGGCTTCCACATGCCCTCGAACTCGACGCGCCAGATCGGCGCGGCGCGGCCGCGGATCTCGCCGGGGATCTCGGTCAGAAGCTCAGCCTTCACGACCCCGCCCTCGGGGGCGTAGATCCGCTCGGCGCGCCGGCGAGCGCCGGCCTCGTCGATCAGGGGCAGCTTCTGGCCCGAGCGGGCGTCGTACAGCGCCTGCCCGCTCGCATCCGTCAGGATGTAGAGCGGCTGATCCAGTTGCTGCACCAGACGCAGACTGCTGGTCCGGTCGGCGCCCTTCAGGATGGCCGACGGCTCCACCAGACCGTCCGTCGCGATCGGCTTGGCGTCCGGCGTCCGTATCAGGTGGTCGCCATGGATGATGTCGATATGGATGGCGGTCATGTAGAGACCGCTCACGATCCAGAACAGGGCCTGGACGCCCATGATGAGCGAAAACCACTTGTGGGTTCTACGCGCCAATAGAGGCCAGCGTATCATTTTATACTCACGGCTTGTGAGAGAAGGCTGCGTCAGGCGGCGTTCCAGAACACGCGCCTGACGCACCTCACATCGGTTTTAGTTGAACTGATACGTCAGGCGGACATATCCGCGACGGCCCAGCAGATCGTAGGTCATCGTGTCGGTGTTGCCGTCGGTCCAGCTCTGGATGAACGGGGCCTTCTTGTCGAACAGGTTGTCGATGCCGAATGCCACGTCGACGTTGTCGTTCACCCGGTAAGAGAACTGGGCGTTATGGTAGAAGACAGCGTCCGTCTGATAGCCGATGTCGCCCGGCGCGGCGTTGAAGTCCGTCGCCTCGCCGATCATCTGGATCGAATAGGTTCCGGCCCAGCGCTCGTCCATGACCGTCAGACTGGCGTTCGAGCGCCAGTGCGGATAGCCGCCGTTGCCGCCGCCGATGTGACCGTCGAAGATGATCGGATCGCCGCCCTCGAAAGGCGTGATGACGTATTCGTCCAGATAGGTGGTGTTCCAGTCCAGGCTGGCGCGACGCTGGCCGATGTCGAAGGCGTAGCGCACGCCGATGTCCACGCCCTTCATCGTCTCCAGACCCGTGTTGGAGGGCTGGGCCGACAGATAGTTCACCTCGCCCGTCAGCGGATTGCGGGTGAAGCTGTCCGGCTTGCAGAACGGGTGGTCCATGTTCGGCGTCGCATAGCAGATCGCCAGCTTGGTCGAACCGGGGATGGAGCGGATGGCGTCCTCGACCTTGATGTCGAAATAGTCCGCCGTCAGCGTCAGGCCGCTGATCTGCGTCGGCTGCCACACCAGGCCCAACGTCAGGGTCTCGGTGCTTTCCGGCTTCAGATTTTCATTGCCGCCGACCGTGGTCAGGATGGTGGTGCCCATCTGCACATAGCCCGCCGGCACGCCCGAAGCGGCGCAGTTGGCGATCAGGACGGCGTCGCCGCTGGCGTTGTAGCGGCTGCACGGATCGGTCGTGGTCAGGTTGCCTTCGGCCACGCCGCCGAACAGTTCGGGCACGCTGGGGATGCGGAAGCCGGTGCCGTAGGTGGCGCGCAGACGCAGGCTGTCGACCACCGTCCAGTTCAGGCCCAACTTATAGGTCGTCTCGCCGCCGAACATGTCATAGTCCGAGTAACGGACCGCGCCGTCCAGTTCGAGCCGCTGCACGAACGGCAGGTCGCTCAGCAAGGGCGCCGACAGTTCGACATAGGCTTCCTTGGCCTTGGTCTCGCCCGCGATCGGATCCTGCTGGTTGGTGTTGGAGATGCCCAGCACCGTCAGGGCATCAGGATCGCGCCAGCCCTTCTCTTCGCGATAGACCAGGCCCGCCGCCATCGCCAGGGTGCCGGCCGGCAGTTCCATGACCGTGCCGCTGACGTCGAAGGTGAAGCTCTTCTGCTCGTTGCCGCCCGTGTCGCGTGAGTTGAACAGAATGTAGTCGAGCACGTCCTGATTGACGTCGCCCATGCCCAGATAGTCGCCGCACGGCACAGCCGCGCCCGGCGTCGGACTGCACAGCGAGGTGTTCAGCGTATCACCCAACCGTTGCAGGTTGACGATGTTGGTCATGCCGTCGACGCCGGTGTTGCGGCCCCAGTTGGCCGAAGCCTCCCAGGTCCAGTCGCCGGCGATGTCGCCGCGCGCGCCGCCCACGAAGCGGTAAGTGTCCGTTTCCTGGAAGAACTGACGCTGGCCCGGCTCGACCAGAAGACGACGGATCAGCAGCAGATCCTGGCCGGTCGGATTGGTCGGATGATCGGCCGCGATGCGAATGTCGCGCAGGGCGCCCGGAGCCGCCATCTGGTTGCTCTCGCGGTGAGTGAAGAACAGCTCGCCGAACAGGCTGACGCTATCCGTCAGCTGATAGTCGGCCAGCACGGCCGTGCTGAAGCGCTCGATCGGCGAAGAAGCGTTCAGATAGCCGTTTGAGTTGTGGTTGTGCTTGGCCGGGTCATACGGCTCGTAGAAGTCGCCGTCTCCGCCCGGCGTCTGGTTGAAGTTGATCATCTGCCCGTTCGGCAGGACCGCGCGGCCGCCCGGCGTCGTGGCGCTGGAAAGACAGGTCAGGGCGCCGTTGACTTCGCCCAGGCCGCACGGCGCGCGGCTGGCCAGATTGACCTCTTCGGACTTCTGATAGGTCAGGGCGGCGGTGACGCCGCCTCGATCGTTCTTGATGCCCCACAGGACGTCGAAGGTCACATCCTGGCCGTCGCCTTCATCGGTGACGCCGTACTTGCCCGACACCTTCAGGCCTTCATAGCCGTTGACGGTGATGATGTTCACCACCCCGGCCACGGCGTCCGCGCCGTAGATGGCCGAGGCCCCGTCCTTCAGCACGTCCATGCGGGCGATGATCGGGGTGGGGATCATGTTCAGGTCGGGTGCGCTGTTGGCGCCGGTGCCGCCGTTGACCACGCGACGCCCGTTGATCAGCGTCAGGGTCCGGTTGATGCCCAGGCCGCGCAGGTTCACCTGCGCCGTGCCATAGCCGTTG
>NZ_JBRERY010000042.1:0-7682 GCF_052907225.1 Brevundimonas sp. RM1 | reverse complement strand
CTTGCAAGCCAAGGGCGTCACGCCCTGCATCCCGGGCCGCAAATCCCGCACCGAGCCCATCCGCTACGACAAGCGCCGCTATAGACGTCGCAATCGCATAGAGATCATGTTCGGACGCCTGAAAGACTGGCGGCCGGTCGCCACACGCTATGATCGCTGCCCGACCGCCTTCCTGTCTGCCATAGCCCTCGCCGCTACCATCCTATTCTGGCTATGTGTCCTGAGCCTAGGCCCTGGTCTGGTTGCCCCCGAAAGTTAATCCAATTAACTTAAGTTAAGCAACTTTATCGAGGTCGTTATGGTCGTGGATACGTGAAATCTAATGCGGCGCGCGCCGCCGGGGCCGCTGCCGCGATTGTTCGCGAAGCATTTTGCGGAGGGAGAGGTCGCGGGCGTCGAGACCCTGGGACGACGTTGGAAAGCCGTCCGAATCTACTGCGCCGACATGGCGCGTCTCAACTATCGGGCCGGTCAGCATGTCCGTGTCGAGCTGAGAGATCCGTTCTCGCTGTACGCATCTTGCGGCCGATCGAGACGATGCGGACCCATACGATCTGGAAGTGGACGAGGAGTGGGAAAGCTTTCAACTGAGGGTTCATCTGTATGACGGCGACGGCATCGGCCTGAACTGGGCGCGCAAGGTGAAGGTCGGCGACCGGCTTCGGTTTGGGGTCCGCAAGGCGATTTTCTTGTCAGGCCCGCCAAGTTCCACCTCTTCGTCGGCGACGACACCGCGGCGCCGGCGTTCGCGCCGATGATGCAATCCCTGCCGGGCTCTGAAGACAGGCTCGGCGTCCTGGCGAGCGACAACATGGAGGATCGGCTCGACGACTTTCCTGCGAACACCGACATTCGCTGGCAGTATCGCCAAGGCCGCTCGCCCGTCGCGTCGGAGGACTTGGTCAGCGCGGTCCCTCGGTTGAGCTTGCCGGACGGCGACACCGTCGCCTATGTCGCCGGAGAGGCCAAGACGTGCCAGATGATCCGGGATCATCTGTTGAAGGAGCGGGGATGGGAGACGGGCATGCTGAAGTCACCGGCGGGCGGTCGTCGAGAGAGGATGCGCGAGAACACGATCAACGAAATGCTTCATGTGGCGCGGGAGATCCTGGCTAGTGAAGGAGTGGAGGCCGTCACCAACCCCGCGATCGCGCGCCGGATGGGGCTGACGACACCGGCGATCTATCGGTACTACCTCAGCCACCACGAGCTGATCGCGGCGCTGTCGGCGCGCCTGTATGGCGAACTCACCCGCACGATGACAGCGGCCAAGCTAGAGTGCGACCCCGCGCATCCCACTGCCCCCTTGCTTGCGATGTGCAGGGCGATGCGGCCCTGGTCCACCCGCTTTCCCGCGGAGTTCCGGTTGCTGTTCGCAAGGCGCTCCCCGCTGGAAACGGATGCGGAAGCCGGCGAGGCGTTCGGCGGAGCCTTCCTGGATGAGGTGGCCCTAATCTGGAAACGGAAACCCTTCGATACGCCAGATCTCGAAAACCTGTCGGACACGCTGTCGAACCAACTGCGCGCTTATTCACGGGAGACCGACGAGCGCCTGCCGCCGGGCGCCGTCTATGTATTCCTGTCGGGCTGGGTCCGGCTTTATGGCGTGCTGAGCATGGAGGTGCACCAACTGCTGGCCTTCGCGCTGGAAGACGTCGGTCCCTTTTACGAGCGGCAGTTGCAGGAACTCTGTGAGACGTTGGGCGTGGAGTATCTGCCGCTGACCCGCATGATCAGTTCGCGTTCCAAGGCGATCGCGCAAACCTCGGCATGCGTCAGCACGACCGTTCCACGGCCGCACACTCTACGGCGGACTCTGGAAGTACCGGCCGTGGGTCAGGCCGGTGAGCCCCTTGAAGGCCTTGATGAAGTCGCTTGCCGCGCCATATCCGAGACCTAGCCCGATCGTGGTGACGGAAGCGCCCGTGGCCAGCCCCAGAAGGGCTGCCTTGAGGCGAACCTGATTGCGATAGGCGGTGAAGCTCATCCCCGTTTCCCGATGAAACAGGCGCGCCAGGGTTCGGCTCGACAGGCTCATCTTCGCTGCCCAGGCCTCGATGGTGCGGTCGTCCGCGTGGTTTGAGGCCAGGGCGGCGGCGATCCGCTCCAATCGAGAAGTCTCAAGCCGAGGGAGCAACAGGATCGGCGACAGCTTCAAGGCGACTTCATCGGGGAAGATGAGCGCCAGACGCCGGAGGCGGCCGCGGTCGCCGGCGGTCTCGAGGGCGAGAATGATTCCCGCAGCAGCGGGCTGACGGAAATCAATCCGTCCTTGCTCGGAAGCCGGCTGAGAATGCGGCCGCGGCAGTAGACGCTGCGCATTGGCGTCATCCACAACGAGCTCTACCGGGGCGTTCTGGTGTTCGAACGGCAGACTTGGTTGAAGGACCGCAGCACCGGCGCGCGCAATGCACGCAAGGGCGACCCGGCCAGTATTGTCCGTCAGGATGTGCCCGACCTGCGGATCGTTCCTGAGGAGCTATGGCTCAAAGTCCGGGCCCGCTACGAAGAGACCGTAAAAGACATCCTCATTGGCGTCGGTGCGCCCGAGACATCTGCTCAGCGGCAAGCTGACCTGCGGCTGTTGCGGCGGTCCGATAATCCGCAGTGGATCTGAGCAGAGGTTCGTCGCTCCTGGCGACGAGAGCGCGGCTCGGCCGCCTGTGAAAACTGGCGCGGGGCGAAGGGCGGTAACATCGCCAATAGGGTCCTAGCAGCCCTCAGGGATCGCCTTCTGGCGCCGGACATCGTCGCCTCCGCCATGGAGGAAGCGCGCTTGGAAATGGAAACGCAACCAGGAGGTGCGGAGCAGGCGAAGCAAGCTGGAAGCTGAGCTGGCTGAGGCCAAACGCAGGTCGCGGTTGATCGACCAGATGGCCGACGGCGTCCTGAGCAGCGCAGCCATCAAGGAGAAACTGGCCGCACTTGAAGCCCAGCGAGCGACGCTGGAAGCGGAACTAACAACCGAGGTAGCGCCCTCCCCTATATCTCTGCATCCAGGGATCGCAGAGCATTATGGCCGCGTAGTTATCGACCTCGCCCAGGCGCTTCACCGCAGCGACAGCGAGGCGGCCGCTGAAGCGCGCGAGCTGGTCCGCCGGCTGATTGAGACTGGGGTGGACGCCGCTGCCGGAACGGGGCCGCTTTGCACTGACCATGAAAAGCAAAATCGCCGCCCTGGTGAACCAGGACGGCGATGATACTGTAGTATTGGGTGTGGGAGCAGGATTTGGGTGATACCTCACACTTGACTTCCTCGTCTGAGATTTTAGCCGACAGACACTAAAACTCAGCCGATGCGGCCGCGAGGTCCGCCAGGAATTTGGCGCGTTCGCTATCCCTCGCAGCCAGATCAGGCAGGCGCAGCAGATAAGCAGGGTGAACAGTAAGAAACACGCGCGCGCCGTCGTCCGCCGTGATGACCCGGCCCCGCTCGGCCTGCACGGCAGGTTTCCGGCCAAGCACCGCCAGACCCGCCGTTGCGCCCAGCGCCAGGATCAGCCGAGGCTTCACCAGACGTCGTTCATGATCCAACCACCAGCGGCAGGCCTGAACCTCGCTAGGGCTTGGCGTTCTGTGCAGTCGGCGCTTGCCGCGCGGTTCGTGCTTGAAGTGCTTGACCGCATTGGTGAGGTAGAGGTCGCGTCGATGCAGGCCCGCCTCTTCAAACGCCGCGTCCAGAAGACGTCCAGCGGGACCGACAAAGGGCCGTCCGGCCAGATCCTCCTGATCGCCCGGCTGTTCGCCTACCACCATCAGAGCCGCACGCTTGGGGCCCTCGCCGCAGACGCCCTGGGTGGCGTCGCGCCACAAAGGACAGCGGCGGCACCCCTGAACGCCCCGCGCCAGCTCATCCAGATCGCCGGGAACCAGATCATCGGTCGGCGCGCGATCGACGGCGCGCGCGCGGACGCGCTGGAAACGCTCATTGGGTTTCGGTGCGGACTGAGTCACCATGGCTTCAGTGCGAACCGACGCCGCGGCGGTCAGTTCCGGTATAAGCGCCGCCTCAGGCAGGTTCTTCCAGTAGCGCTTGGGCATTTCCGACCGCATCGCCTGAAGCCGCAGCCGTGCGGGATTGAAGGTCGAAGCGTAATAGGTGCGCCAGAAGTCCTCCACGGCGTCCTCGGCCGGGGCCTGCGCCTGTTCGGCGGCAGGGCCGTAGGTCAAGGTCTCGCCGTGCCAATGAGCTGAGCCGTCCGGCGTCAGGATCGACCATCGCATGGCGCTGAACCGACGGACGAAGAAAGGCGCGGTCGCCTGCAACACGCGATGCGCCGGCTCGAACCAGGCGACCCAGTGTTCCCCTGCCTCATCCTCAGCCTGTCGAAAGCGGACGAAGGCCTTCATCTTGTGGGCGGCGCGGCGCACCGCCTTCACCCGATCAGCCGCCTCGGCCACGTCCCGATCCGACAGGACGGCCAGTAGGTCAGGCTGATCCTTCAAGCGCCACAGCAGGCGATACATCAGATCAAAACGATCCTCGGAGCGATGCTGGATCAACTGCGCCGCCGTCTCCATGAAAGCGCTCGGGGCGTTGAATGCGCCCTCGACTTCGGGAAGAGCTGCCGCCTCGTCGAACAGGTCGCCGCGCGAATGGCCCACGACGAACCGCACCTGTGCCGGCTCGACGCCCGCCAACCGCAAACGCCGGGCCGCCTCGCGCCAGCCGTCGAAATCAAGCGGATCGACCAGGACAAGGGTCCGCATCAGAACAGGCTCAACTGTTCGGCCTTGTGTTGGGGGGCCAGGCGCGCACGCAGGTCCGCCGCATCGGTCAGGCCGCCGGGCGTCCAATCCAGCGCCGTGATCCACGGCCGCACCGCCTCGATGGAGCGCGTCAGCCGGCCCACGTCCTCCAACCGCAAGGTCCGATGCCGCCGCACGGACAGAATGCGGTCGACCGCCTTCACACCCAGTCCCGGCACCCGCAGCAGCGTTTCACGCGCTGCACGGTTCACGTCGACGGGAAAGGCCTCGCGCCGACGCAAGGCCCAGGCCAGTTTGGGATCGACGGCCAGATCCAACATCCCATCGTCCGTCCCCTCCCCGATCTCGGGCGCGGTGAAGCCGTAGAATCGCATCAGCCAATCGGCCTGGTAAAGCCGGTGTTCCCGCATCAGCGGCGGCTTGGTCGGCGGCAACAGGCTGGAGCCGTCGGGGATGGGACTGAAGGCGGAATAGTAAACCCGACGCAGGCCGTAACCGCCATACAGGGCGGCGCTGCGCGCCATGATCTCCGTGTCCGGCGCCCCGTCGGCGCCGACGATCAATTGGGTCGACTGCCCCGCTGGAGCGAAGACGGGCGGGCGTTTTCGGTCCCTCTTTTCGGGCCGGGCCGCTTCCAGCTTCAGCCGCACCTGCCCCATGGCCTTGCGGATCGTTCGCGCGTCCTTTTCGGGCGCCAGTCGACCCAGGGCCTCGTCACGAGGCAGTTCGATGTTGGCGGACAGGCGATCGGCATAGAGGCCCGCCAGCTCAACCAGCCGCGCGTCCGCCTCGGGGATCAGCTTCAAATGGATGTAGCCGCGAAAGTCGTGATCTTCGCGCAGTCGCCGCGCGACCTCCACCAGTTGCTCCATGGTGTAGTCGCCGTTGCGGATCACCCCCGACGACAGGAACAAGCCCTCGATATAGTTTCGCTTGTAGAAGGCCAGGGTCAGGTCCACGACCTCCTGCACCGTGAAACGCGCCCGCTCGACGTTCGATGACACCCGGTTGATGCAATAGGCGCAGTCGTAGATGCAGAAGTTGGTCAGCAGGATTTTCAGCAGGCTGACGCACCGGCCGTCCGGCGTATAGGCGTGACAGATGCCCATGCCCTCGGTCGAGCCGATCCCGCGACCGCCCAGGGAATCTCGTTTGGCCGAACCCGATGAGGCGCATGAAGCGTCATACTTCGCCGCATCCGCCAGCACCGCCAGCTTTCGTCTCAAATCAATCTTCGCCATTTGTTCATGATATGTTCTAGCCGTGGAATGATCCAGCTTGGCTGGAGCGATTTCTCAGAACGCCAGCGGTGCGGTCTGCCAGGTCACGCCGACAGCGGCGACCAGAGCGCCGGTCAGGGCGACACGCCGCTCCCAAAGAGCCGGCTCATCCGGCGCCGGACGCCGCGCCATGGCGAAGGCCGCGACGGCGATCAGCGTCAGACACAGAAGGCTGAAACCCAAGCCGATCCAGCGACCGGCGACCGCCTCGGTCGAGGACCACACGTCTGCGGCGCTGGCCAGCAGGTAAAGCCCCAGAAAGTGCGCGGCCCAGATCAGCAGCCCCGCCGTCATGGCCAGCCAGCGCCTCATGCGCCGGAGCCCGGAAACAGTCGGATCAGCAACACCACGATCACCGCCTGCGCCGCCGTATAGGTCATGAAGAGGCCGATCAGGTCTACCGTCGACGGCCGCTCGGCCGACAGCCGCCTGAACGCCCGTCGCAGCAGGATGTAGAGTCCCATTAACATCCCGATCCCGGCGAACATCGCCGACCACCCGAGCAGGGCGAAGACGGCGGCGCCCTGGCTGGTGGCGTCAGGCTTGAGCCCAGCGGTCCACCAGGCTTGCAGCTCAAGCCCTATCGCCGCCGCGGCGCCGATGGCGCTGATGACCAGAAGAAGCGTAGCGAGCGTCTCCGTTCTCTTCGCGGCCCGGCGCAGAACGCGCGGCGCCGCTGCGGCGCACAGCCCTCCTAAGGCCAGACCGCCCAGATGCAGCATCATCGACGCCGTCTCCGGCGGCGCCTGCCACAGATCCGGCCGACGGCTCCACAGGAAGACGTAGGAAAAGCCCGCCAGCAGGCAGACCATGCCGCCGACGATCAGCACGATCACCATAGCCCACCAGCCGTGGCTAGCCGGACCGGAGACATAGTTGGGTACACGCACGCCCGCTCCGATGTCGGTCGTCTTGCGGCCCTGCGGCGCATCCAGAAACCAGCACCAGCGCATGATACAGTAGATCGCCAGCACGCCGCTGACCACGGCGGCGGCATAGGCCTGGATGGTCAGGATCAGGAAGAAGCCGGCCGTGAAGACCGCGCCGAACACGTGCCAGGGCGATGGGCGCGGGAGGCGCAAGACATACTGCGGCTCAGCGTTCAGAGGGCTGGTGACCAGCGTCTGGCGCTCGCCTCCCGCCGCGCCGGGCAGGAACCACCGCCCCTCCTCCACCTCCTTCGCCAAGCTCTTCTGATCCCACAGCGGATAGAGGCTCTTCACCACGGGGACGGAGCGCACGGAATAATAGCCGCTGGGCAGCCATTCCAGACCGGGGCCGTCGTGAATATTGCCCGCCTCGCGCGGGCCGAAGGGGCGGAAGTTGCGGATCATGTCGACGACCCACAGCAGGACCGCCAGGCCGAACAGGAAGGCCCCGACGGTGGAGATGAAGTTGGGTAGATCCCAGCCCCGCCCCGGCAGATAGGTGTAGACTCGACGCGGCATCCCCATCAGCCCCGTCAGATGCATCGGCATGAAAGCGATGTTGTGCCCGGCGAACATCAGCCAGAAGACCCATCTGCCCATGCGTTCGCTCAGCGGCCGGACGCTGGACATGGGCAGCCAGTAGTAGATGGCGGCGAACATGGGAAAGACCATGCCGCCGATCAGGACGTAGTGCAGGTGGGCGACGATGAAGTAGCTGTCGTGGGCCTGCCAGTCGAAGGGCACCATGGCGACCATGACCCCG
>NZ_JBRERY010000041.1:0-9784 GCF_052907225.1 Brevundimonas sp. RM1 | reverse complement strand
GGGCGAGGGTTTGGCCCTGAAGGGCCGGAATTTCAAGGGCGGAGAGGCCTGAGTTCGTCAGCACCGCGATCAAGCCGTCCACGGCCTGGGCCAGGTTCTCGTCCACCAGATGCAGGGTCGAGGTCCAGTCATGCAGGCCCGTCAGTTCGGCCTTGCCGTCCGACACGCCGCGCAGCGCCAACAGCGGCAGGCCGAAGGTCTGGGCCGCGCGGACCAGGGCCCAGGTCTCCATGTCCACCATCTCGGCGTCGATAGCGTCATAGGCGGCGCCCGAGACGACGTTCCCGCCGGTCGACAGGCGCGCGCTCGGCACGCCGGGGATGGGGCATGGCAGCGGCAGAACGGCGGGCCTGTCCAGCAACGGCGTCACGCCCTTCTCGAACCCCAGGGCGCTGGCGTCCATGTCGCGATAGGCCACGGACGACGCCTGATAGACCGCCGCGTGATCCAGCACGCGTGACCCGCACGAGCCCAGCGACAGGATCAGGTCCGGCGCCTCGCCCCTCGCCTCCAGCCGCGCCAGGGCGGCGGTCAGCGCCACCGCCCCCTCGACCGGCCCGATGCCGGTCATCAGCGGGTCGATACGGGCGCGCAGGTGTTCGCCATACTCAGCGGGCGCCGCCATCACCGGCAGGACCGTGACGACGCCGTAGCGCTCCAGCCTCATGAAGCGCGCTCGAACAGGGCGATGAAGAAGCCGTCCGTGCCGGTCGCGGCGGGCGACAGGCGCAGCTGGTTTCCTTGCGCCAGGGCGGTCAGGCGTTCGCGCCCCGCCTCGGTCAGGTCCGCGCTGTGCGCCGCATCGGCGACGGGGACGGGCTTGAAGTCCGGATGCGCGGCTTCGAAGGCGGCGGCCGTGGCCTCGTTCTCGGCGCCCAGCACCGAGCAGGTGACATAGGCCAGACGCCCGCCGGGCCGCACCAGCTTGGTCGCCTGCCCCAGAATGCGCAGTTGCAGCGCGTGCAGGCGCGCGACCTCCTCAGCCGTCAGGCGCCAGCTGTCCTCCGGCCGACGCCGCCAGGCGCCCGAGCCCGAGCACGGCGCGTCAACCAGCACCACATCGGCCTGACCGTTCAGATCCTCGACCCCGCCGCCGTTCGTACCCAGCAGGCGCAGGTCGGCCTCGACGCCCGCGCGGGCCAGGCGCGGCTTCACATTGTCCAGACGCTTGGCCGAGACGTCGCAGGCGATCAGCGCCCCCTGCCCCTGCATGGCCTGCACCAGGCCCAGCGTCTTGCCGCCGCCGCCCGCGCAGTAATCCACCACCGTCGCGCCGGGGAAGGCGCCGGACAGCCAGCCGACCACCTGGCTGGCCTCGTCCTGAATCTCGAAATGGCCGTTCTGGAAGCCGTCCAGCGGCTGCACGTTCGGCGCAGGCTCGGCGTCCAGACGCAGGCCCCAGCCCGACAGTTCCGTGCGCTGGGGCGACAGGCCTGCGTCGCGCAGTTCGACCTCGACCTCCTCCATCGTGGCGCGCAGGCTGTTGACGCGCAGATCCACCGGCGCGCGGCCGCTCAAGGCTTTGACCTCTTCGCGCCAGCGGTCGCCGTGGACCGCCTTCAGGTCCGCCGTCACGAAGTCCGGCAGGGCGACCTCGGCCAGATCGACCGCGTCCTCGCCCGCCATGACGCGGCCGCGCTCGTGCTTGGACAGGGGACGCGGGCCATAGCCTTCGCCGTTGTAGAGGCCTTCGATCTCCTCCAGCGTCGCGCCGTCCAGCACCGACAGGGCGCCGACGATCAGGGCGCGTCCGTCCTGACGCCCGCCCATGAAGGCCGACAGGCGGCCGCGTGCGCGCAGCACCTGATAGACGCGCTCGGCGATGGCGCGGCGGTCGCCCGAACCGGCATAGCGGTTCTGCTGGCTCCAGGCCTTGAGCACGGCGTCGGCGGGCTGGCGGCCTTGGGAAATGCTGTCGATGATGGCGGCGGCGGCGGCCAGACGGGCGGCTGGGGTCAAATCAGACTCGGATGAAAAGGGCCAGAAGGCACATCGCCAGTCCCGCGAGCGAGACCAGCCACACCAGCGACCGGATATAGGGAACGCCCAGGGCGTAAAGCGGGATATAGGCGACGCGCGCCCAGAAGTAGAGGGCCGCGCCCCACGCCGTGAGCGCGCCGGTCCGATCCGCAACCTGGGCGATCAGCACGGCGCCGATGAACAGCGGCAGGGTCTCGAACAGATTGGCCTGCGCCCGCTCTAGACGGCCGACGACGGGGCTATGCGCCTCGGGCGTCGTGTCCCGCGCCCCGGCGTTCCACGACAGGCCGAACTCGCGCGTCCGGGCGAAGGCGGGCAGCAGAATCTGGACCAGAGCCAGCACCAGCGTCGCCGCCAGATAGGTGAGTTCAGTCGTCACGCCCGTCTCCTGTTCTACTCGCCCAAAACAAAACCGCTCCCGACCGGGGCCGGGAGCGGATCAGGTCAGCCCTGACGATAGTTGGGCGCCTCGCGCGTGATCATCACGTCGTGGACGTGGCTCTCACGAAGGCCCGCATTGGTGATGCGGACGAAGCGCGCGCGTTCCTGGAAGTCCGGGATGGTGGCGCCGCCGACATAGCCCATGGAGGCGCGCAGGCCCCCGACCAGCTGATGCACCACCGGGGCGATCGGCCCCTTGTAGGCGGTCTGTCCCTCGATGCCTTCGGGGACCAGCTTCTCGGACGAGACTTCCTTCTGGAAGTAGCGGTCGGCCGAGCCGCGCGCCATGGCGCCCACCGAGCCCATGCCGCGATACGACTTGTAGGACCGGCCCTGGTACAGGAAGACCTCGCCGGGGCTTTCGTCGGTCCCTGCGAACATCGAGCCCATCATGGCGACATTGGCGCCCGCCGCGATGGCCTTGACCAGATCGCCCGAGAACTTGATGCCGCCGTCGGCGATGACCGAGGCGCCCGTGCCTTCCGCCGCGCGGGCGGCGTCGACGATGGCCGTCAGTTGCGGCACGCCCACGCCCGCGACGATGCGGGTGGTGCAGATGGAGCCCGGCCCGATGCCGACCTTCACCGCATCGGCGCCCGCGTCGATCAGGGCGCGGGTCGCGTCATAGGTGGCGACGTTGCCGGCGATGATCTGGACGCGGTTGTTCTCGCGCTTGATGCGCTCGACCACCTGGGCGACCGAAGCCGAGTGGCCGTGGGCGGTGTCGATCACCACCACGTCCGCGCCCGCATCGGCCAGCGCCATGGCGCGCTCGAACCCGGCGTCGCCGACGGTCGAGGCGGCGCCGACGCGCAGGCGGCCCTGCTCGTCCTTGCAGGCGTTGGGGAAGGCCTGGGCCTTCTGGATGTCCTTCATGGTGATCAGGCCGACGGCGCGATAGGCGTCGTCCACCACGATGACCCGCTCGATCTTGCGCGTGCGCAGCAGTTCGCGCGCCGCCTCGCGCCCGGCCGAACCTTCGCGCAGGGTGATCAGCTCGCCGGTCGTCATCAGATCGGCGGCCTTGAGGTTCAGGTCCGTCTCGAAACGCATGTCGCGGTTGGTCAGCATGCCGACCAGCTTGCCGCTCTTGGGATCGACCACGGGGAAGCCGGTGATCTTCTTGCGCTCGACGATCTGGAGGACTTCGCCCAGCGTCGTGTCGGGGGCGACCGTGACCGGGTTCACCACCATGCCGCTTTCATAGCGTTTGACGGCGCGGACCTCTTCGGCCTGCTCGTCGATGGTCATGTTCCGGTGCAGCACGCCCATGCCGCCCGCCTGCGCCATGGCGATGGCCAGGCGGCTTTCCGTCACCGTGTCCATGGCGGACGACAGCAGCGGGATGTTCAGTTTGATTTCGCGTGTCAGCTGGGTCGAGACATCGACCTCAGCGGGCATGACCTCGGACGGACCGGGTTCGAGCAAAACGTCATCGAAGGTTAGGCCTTCGCGTATCTCCATTTGGAGCCTCCATTTTGCGGGCCGCGTATAGCCCCCGTTTGCGGGGAACCGCAACCCCAAGCCCGCGCTATCGTGCATATAAGAGGAATTGCCTTGAAACGGACGGCGAGAGGCCGCATTTCCCGATAATGGTTCGCATCTTGATCAACACGGCGCGACAGCTCGCTCTCAAGATTGCGAGCTACGGCGCCATGCACCTGATCGTCGCGATCCTGGTGGCCTTCGCCCTGACGCGCGACTGGCGGCTGGCGCTGGCGGTCGGCGTGGTCGAGCCGATCTTCCAGACCATCGCCTATTCCATCCACGACCGCGTCTGGCACCGGGTCGAGCGCCGCAAGATGCTGTCTGGCGTCGAGGAGACGGCCGAGGCCTTCACCGCCCGTCTGGAGGTGATGAACGCGCACGAGCAGAATCGCGCGCACAACCATCATGGCCAGGGCCACGGACACAGCCACGCCCTGCCTCGCAACCTGAAGCAGATCGCGCTGAAGACCGTCACCTACGGCGTCATGCACTTCGCCGTGGCGGTGCTGGTGGCCTTCGCCCTGACGCGCGACATCCGCATCGCCCTGGCCATCGGCACCATCGAGCCGCTGGTGCAGACGGTCTTCTTCACCCTGCACGACCGCATCTGGACGCGGGTCGAGGCCAAGAAGGCCGCCCGCCGCGCCGCCGCGGCGGCCGAGGGCGCGTCGGCCTAGCCGACGCCCTCCGCCACGCCCGCGCCGCGCCCTCACAGACGCCGTCGTCCGTCTGCGTGAAGTCGGCAAGGATGAGCGCGTCGCCGCGCTGGATCCTCGGGTCAAGCCCGAGGATGACGGCGTGTGGGAGAGCTGACGGCGGTTGTTTACGGGTGGGAAGACAGCGAGCCGGCGCCCTACCGCTTGTTCAGCGCCACAAGGAAGACCTCGGCGCTGCCCTTGCGGCTCGATTCGGGCTTCACGTATTTCACCGTCTCGAACTCTTCGCGCAGGCGCGTCAGCACCCCGCCCGCGTCGCCGCCCTGGAAGTTCTTCGACACGAAATTCCCGCCCGGCCGCAGGGTGCGGATGGCGAAATCGGCCGCGATCTCGATCAAGGCGATGATCTTCAGGTGGTCCGTCTGGCGATGGCCGACCGTATTATGCGCCATGTCCGACAGCACCAGGTCCGGCGGCCCGCCGATGGCGTCCAGCATCTGCTGATCCACGCCCGGATCGGTGAAGTCGGCCTGAATCAGCGTCGCGCCCGGAATCGGCTCGATCATCAGCAGGTCCACGCCCGCCACCGCCGCCGCGCCGCGATCCAGCGCCACCTGCACCCAGCCGCCCGGCGCCGCGCCCAGGTCGATGACCCGCGAGCCGCGCTTGATCAGGCGAAACTTGTCGTCGATCTCCATCAGCTTGAAGGCCGCGCGGCTGCGCCAGCCCTCGGCGCGCGCGCGATCGGACCATTCGTCCGACAGCTGGCGCTTGATCCACGCCTGGCTGGACAGGGTCTTCTTGTCGGCCGTCTTGATCTTCTGGCCGACCTTGCGCCCGGCTGCGGTGCCGCCCGTGGGCAGGCGCACCATGCGGCGGCGTTCCTGCGGCTTGTCGGCGGGCTTTTCGTCTTCACTCATGCTTCCCACATAGCCCTGACGGCGTTCAGCCGCTATGACCCGCGCACAATTCCGGCTCGCATAACCTCAAGGAGCGCCCGATGGCCGACCAAACCCTGACCTTCACCCTGGACACCGGCGACGGCGAAGACCGCAACGTCGTCATCAAGCTGCGCGACGACCTGGCCCCCAACCACGTCAAGCAGATCACCGACCTGGCCAAGGAAGGCTTCTATGACGGCGTGGTCTTCCACCGCGTGATTCCGGGCTTCATGGCCCAGGGCGGCGACCCGACGGGCACCGGCACCTCGGGCTCGAAGAAGCCGAACCTGAAGCAGGAATTCTCGAAGGAGCCGCACGTCCGCGGCGTCTGCTCCATGGCCCGCACCGCCAACCCGGACAGCGCCAACTCGCAGTTCTTCATCTGCTTCGACGACGCCCGCTTCCTGGACGGCCAGTACACCGTCTGGGGCGAGGTGATCGAAGGCATGGAACACGTCGACGCCCTGCCGAAGGGCGAGCCCCCGCGCGCGCCGGGCAAGATCGTCAAGGCGACCGTCGCCTAAGGATCGATATCAGCGGCGGGGGATCAGTCCCCCGCCCACCACCGCATCGAAACCCCGTCGAAGGTCCGGCCCCCGACCTTCAGCGTCCCTTTCAGGACCACGCCCTGATCTCCCAGATTGCGTCGCGCCTTCGCCAACGCATCCTGGTCGAGCCTTCCGTCGAACGACACCGCTCCCAGCTCCCGCGACATCGCCTCGAAGCGCACCCGGTCCTCGGTCACGTCATAGGCCGTCGGAATCAGCCGCGTACGCCGCGCCTTATCGCCCGCTTCGAACTCCATCATGATCGGCGCAAAGCCCGCCGTCCGCTGCCCGTCGCGCCAGGCCATGAAGTCAGGAACCTGGCCCAGGAACAGGTGATGCAGCCGCCAGTCGCCCACCTCAACCGCCGTCGTGGGGATGTAATAGCCGGACACGTCCTCGGGCAGGTCATGCTTGAACGCCGTCGCCTGCGCCGTCTTGTCGGGCGCCGCGCCCCGGTCGCAGGCGGCGACCGTCAAGGCCAGCGCCGCCGCCAGCAGAACCGGCAAGGCCCTCAAGGCAGGCGCACCAGGGCGGCCAGCCAGCCCAGATCCTGCAGATGCTCGACCGACTCGAACAGCGGCACGGCCAGCAGGAAGACCAGGCCGTCGCGCAGCGTCGTCAGGAAGAACTGCGGACGCACCTCCAGACTTTCGGCGTCGCGCCACTTGGAGAAGTCCGGCCCGAAGCGCGGCGTCCGCGCGCAATAGTCCGCATAGGTCTGGCCGAAAGCGCCCGACAGCCAAGCCTCCTCGCGCTTCACCGTGGCGTAGAAGACCGCCACCGTCAGCAGCAGGAAGATGGTGGCCAGGGTCACGCTGCCCGTCTGCGCGCCTACGCCGAACGCCCCCATGAAGCTGAAGACATACAGCGGGTTGCGGCTGATCGAATAGGGTCCGCGATCCACGATCTCGGCCTTCTTGCGCCCGCCGATATAGAGGGAGCACCAGGCCCGCCCGACGATGCAGACGACGATCAGGCCCAGGCCGAACGCCTCCAGTCCCTCATGCAGCATGGTCTCGCCGCCGATGGACCGGCTGACAAAGGCCAGCCCGACCACGCCGATCAGTCCGACCAGCAGCGCCGCCTTACGCAGCTTCTGCACCCGCTGAAGATCAAAGTCCTGCGTCGCCGACATCTGTGTTTCCTTAACTGATGTGACTGCGACAGAACGCCGCTCTTACGGCGCTTTCAAGGCTTATCTTTGCGAGCGTTTCGCGGTCGCAAAAATCACTGGTCCAGCCACTGATCCAGGGCGCGGAAGCCGCTGATGGCCAGTTCGGTCGCGTCCTGGAACACCGCCGGATTGACCTTCTCGAAATCGTCGCTCGGGCGGTGATAGTCCGTGTGATAGTTCACCCCGAAATAGAGGAACGGCAGGCCCGCGCGGTGGAAGGCGGCGTGATCCGACGCCTCGACCCAGTTGTCGGCGCCCTTGTCCTCGGGCGTGTCCTTGCCGAAGGCCAGGGCCACGGCCCGACGCGCCGGAACCTGATCCAGCACCGGACGGAAATAGGGGTGCTGATAGGTCCCCGTCACCCACAGCTTGCCGTCGCTGTCGGCCCGCGCCGTCATGTCGAAGTTCAGGTTCATCGCGATAGCGTGCAGCGGCACCGGCGGCGCCTCGACGAAATGCTTGGCGCCCAGCAGGCCCCGCTCCTCGCCGTCCAGCGCCACGATCAGCACGCTGTGCTCGGGCGGGTTGGCCTTCAGCCGCCTGGCCAGCTCCAGCATGGTCGCCACGCCCGAGGCGTTGTCGTCCGCGCCGTTGTAGATCTGGCCGTCGTTGACGCCGACGTGGTCATAGTGGGCCGTCACCACGATGTATTTGTCGGCCACGCGCGTGCCGGGGATCACGCCGATGATGTTGGTCCCGCTGTAGGTCTTCGTCCCCTCGCGCGTGCGGCCCTGCATCTCCCACGGCTGCAGACGCCCCATCGGCGAGGGCTGGACGCCCAACGCCTCCAATCGCCCGACGATGTATTCGCGCGCCTTGGCTCCGCCTTCAGAGCCGGTGTCTCGGCCCTGCATGTCGTCGGCCGACAGGATGCGCAGATCCTCCATCAACTGAGCGTAATCGGCCGAGGCGGCGGCGACGGCGGGCGTTTCCGGCGCGGCCGGGACGGTCGTCGTCTCACAGGCGGCCAGCGTCAGGGCGGCGGCGATCACGGACAAGCTGACAAGGACAGGACGCATGGAGGGCTCCGGCAGGACACTTTGAGGCGCGACGCTAGCGGCCCCCGGCCGCCGCGTCAGATTACGTTTCTGTCATGGCGCGTCTGCCATCAAGGTCGGGGAATGATAAGGAACCGTTCCGCCTTTGCCGACTTCCTGCGATTCTCATGTCCGACCTTCTCACGCCCGTCGAAACCCTGACCGAAGCCCAGGCGCGCGAAGAGCTGGATCGCCTGTCGGCCGAACTGTCGCGCCATGACGCCCTCTACTACGCCGACGCCGCGCCCGAGATTTCCGACGCCGACTACGATGACCTGAAGCGCCGCGCCCTCGACATCGAGACCCGCTTCCCGGCGCTCTCCAGCCCCGTCTCCCCGTCCCAGCGCGTCGGCGCCCCCGTCTCGACCCAGTTCGCAGAGGTCCGCCACGGCGTGCCCATGCTGTCGCTGGACAACGCCTTCGACAACGGCGAGGTGCGCGACTTCGTCGCTCGCATCGCCCGCTTCCTCAAGCTGCCGGGCGACGAACCGATCGCCTTCGTCGCCGAGCCCAAGATCGACGGCCTCTCGGCCAGCCTGCGCTACGAAAAGGGCGTCCTGGTCCAGGGCGCCACGCGCGGCGACGGCAAGACGGGCGAGGACGTGACCGCCAACCTGCGCACGCTGGACAGCATCCCCCAGACTCTGACCGGCTCGGGCTGGCCCGACGTCATCGAGATCCGGGGCGAGGTCTACGCCCCCAACGCCGCCTTCGACGCCTTCAACGCAGCGGCCGAAGCCGAAGGCAGGCGCACCTACGCCAACCCGCGGAACTTCGCCGCCGGGTCGCTGCGCCAGAAAGACCCGAAGATCACGGCCCTGCGCCCCCTGACCTTCTTCGCCTACGCCTGGGGCGAGACCTCCGCCCCCTTCGCCGAGACGCAGGCAGGCGCGCTGGAGGCCTTCCGCAGATGGGGCTTTCAGGTCAACGACCGCTCGGCCCGGGTCGAAGGCGCCGACGGCCTGATCGGCGTCTATCAGACGCTGGAGGCCGACCGCAGCCGCCTCGGCTACGACATCGACGGCGTGGTCTATAAGGTCGACCGCCTGGACTGGCAGCAGCGCCTCGGCTTCATCGCCAGAAGCCCTAGATGGGCCATCGCCCACAAGTTCCCGGCGCAACAAGCCACGACCGTGCTGGAAGGCATCGACATTCAGGTCGGCCGCACCGGCTCCCTGACCCCTGTCGCGCGCCTGCATCCCGTCACCGTCGGCGGCGTCGTGGTCCGCAACGCCACCCTGCACAACGAGGACGAGATCGCCCGCAAGGACGTCCGCATCGGCGACACCGTCGTCCTACAACGCGCGGGCGACGTCATCCCCCAGATCGTCGGCGTGGTCGATACACTGCGACCCGAGGGCGCCGTCCCTTACGTCTTCCCCACCGTCTGCCCCGTCTGCGGCTCCGAAGCCGTGCGCGAGGGGGACGAGGTCAAGCGCCGCTGCACCGGCGGCCTGATCTGCGACGCCCAGATCGTCGAGCGCCTCAAGCACTTCGTCAGCCGCCGCGCCTTCGACAT
>NZ_JBRERY010000040.1:0-9947 GCF_052907225.1 Brevundimonas sp. RM1 | reverse complement strand
GGAACGGCTGCTGATCGGCCGCACCGCCATCGTCATCGCCCACCGGCTGTCGACCGTCCGGGCGCTGGACCGCATCCTGGTCTTCTCGGGCGGCGAGATCGTCGAAGACGGAACCCATGACGACCTGCTCCAGGCCGGCAACGGCCACTATCGGCGCCTGTTCGAACGGCAGTCAGGAAAGTCCCCCGAGATCATGGAGTAGCGCATGACGGCGAGGCGCACTGCTACGGCAGGCTCAGCCGGAACACGGTCGCCGGAGTCCGCTCAAGGGTCAGGGCGCCGCCGTGGGCGTGGGCGATCTGGCGGGCCAGGCTGAGGCCGATGCCCGAGCCGTTCGGCTTGGTGGTCACGAAGGGACGGAAGATGCGTTCGGCGTCGGCCGGCGATACGCCGGGGCCGTCGTCGGCGACCTCGATCACCAGCGTCTCGTCGGCCCGCTTGACCGATAGCCGAACCGCGCCGGAAGGCGCGCGGTCGACCTGCGTCGCCTCGGCGGCGTTCTGAAGCAGCGCCCACACAGCCTGATGCATCTGATCCCGGTCCAAGGCCCAGGACAGGTCTTCCTGCACATCCACATGCAGGGTCGCTGCCGGCCAGCGGCTGGCGAACAGGCGCGCCAGATCGTCCGCCATCTCGCGCACGGACACAGGCCGCCGGATCGGCTCCGGCAGGCGAGCCAGCGTGCGATAGGCCTCGGCGAACCGCTGCAGCCCGTCGGCGCGGCGCGCCAGGACGCCCAGGATTTCGCGCAACAAATCCGGGTCGTCGTGCGCCCCGTTCAGAACGTCGAGGGCGCTTTCCGAGA
Organism: Brevundimonas sp. RM1; assembly: GCF_052907225.1. NCBI lineage: Bacteria > Pseudomonadati > Pseudomonadota > Alphaproteobacteria > Caulobacterales > Caulobacteraceae > Brevundimonas > Brevundimonas sp. RM1. The sequence continues at coordinate 9,142 of NZ_JBRERY010000040.1, read as the reverse complement.
GTGAGGCGATCGGCGCCAGGCCGTTGAGCAGTTCATGGCCCAGCACCTCGACCAGTTCGGCCGTCACGCGGGCCTCGGCGACACGCTCTTCCTGCTCCACGTCGATCAGGGCCGCCAAGGACGAGCCGCCCCCGGACGCCAGTTCGACGCGATCCAGCCGCCAGCGTCGACCGGACTGGCGGAAATGGGCGACCTCGCGATCGAACAGGTCCGGCGGCGGCGGCAGGATGCGGTCTTCGGCGCTGAAAAGGTCGCGCGCTGCGCGGTTCAAGGCTCTGGCCGTCGTCCCCTCGACGCCGACCAGGGGCGTCGGCGCGGCGTCCAGCAACACCCGCAGCGCCATCGCCTCCCCCTCGTCGGGCGACGCCGCCGCGACAGACGCAAGTGGACGCCTGTCCCACATCCGCGCGTTCAGAACGCTGAGCCAGACCGCCGCAAGCGCCGCGCCGGTCAGCGCGCCCCACATGCCGGATCGCCAGGCCAGAACAGCCGCCACGCCGCTGGCCGTCAGGCCGAGCGCGCAGGCGAGCGCTGACGCCGCCCGCCTAGAGACCATGACGGGCCATGCGCCGATAGAGCGCCCCCCGGCTCAACCCCAGGGCCGCCGCAGTCTGAGAGACATTGTGCCGATGTTCACGCAACGCCGCGGCGATGATCGCCTTCTCGGCGTCGCCGAGATCAAAAGCGTTGTCGGCAGGCGTATCCAGCGCATCCGACACCGGCGACAGCGGAGCAACGACGGCCGCCGCCTCGATCTTTCCGTCCTCCGACAACAGCACCGCGCGCTCGACCGCCAGGGCCAGACCGCGCGCCTCGTCGGGCCACGCGGCCGCGCGAATCGCCGCCTCCGCCCCAGGGGTCAGTTGCGCAGCCGGGCGGCCGAACCGCTCGGACGCTTCACGCGCGAAGTGGCGGGCCAGGATGACGGCGTCGTCCTCGCGCTCCGCCAGGGAGGGCGTCGCCGTTTCGACCGTCGCCAGCCGCCGCCGCAAGGCCGCAGACAAGCCGGTCGTTCCTGAAAGCAGGCTGAAGCAGCGCAGCGTCGGGGGCAGTTGATCCAGCAGCCGCGATTGCGCCACGTCGTCCAGCGCCTCCGCATGACGCAGGATGACCGCCCCCTCTTCCGGATCGAAGCGCCAGGCGGCCGGATCGCGCAGGTCGATCTTGCGCAGCGGCTGATCGGCCAGAGGCGAGGCCGCGTGGATCGCCCTGGCCGTCAAGGTGCGGCCCGCTCCCGACGGTCCGACCACCGCGACGCTGGCCGACGTCGGGCCGATGCGGCGGATCAGATCGCGCAATCGCTGGACGGCGGCGCTGTCGCCCAGCAATCGCGCCGGAGCGGCCTCGCCCGCGACGGGCGGCGCCGACGGCGTTTCAATGGGCGCACGGCGGGCGATCGCAGCCTCGACCTTGGCGATCAGGTCGCGATTGCGCCAGGGCTTCATGACGAAGTCGCGCGCCCCCGCCTGCATGGCCGCCACGGCGATGCCGACGCCGCTGTGGGCAGTGATGACCACGACACAGGCCGTCGGATCATCCGCCATGATCCGCCGCAGACAGGCCAGTCCTTCTTCGCCGCTCGTTTCGCCGGGGCCGAAATTCATGTCCAGCAGCACGGCGTCGTATCGCGCGGAGGCCAGACGCGACAGCGCCTCCTGCGGTCCCGGCGCGAACTCCAGGCGATGGCCCGCCACCTGAAAAGCGATCTCCATCGCCCGGGCCACCACCGTATTGTCGTCCACCAGCAGAACCGAAGCGCCTCTTGACGTCCCCTCCGACTGTCCATCCCCGGACACTGTGACCGGACGCGGACGCGCGCTGCTCTCTCGATCTTCAAAAACAGCTTTGATCATAGGGACTTAGGTTTCTCCGCGGCGCCGGGCGAGACTGAAACCATAATGTCCGAACACGCAAAGCACGCAACCTCATCGACCGGCCCCGCGGGCGGCGCCGCCATGGACCGCCGCCTGGAGCGACAGCGCCCGCCGTGGTGGCGACGGCGCGCGGTCCTGGCCGTCGTCGCACTGGCCGTCGTCGGCGGCGCGGCCTGGCGTCTGCTGCCCTCGAGCGGCTCGACCAATATCGCCGCCGCCGATGTCGAGACGGGCGTGGTCCAGCGCGCCGCCTTCGACGACTACATCCCCGTCCGGGCCGTCGCGGCGCCGCGCGTCAGCACCCTGGTCGGCGCCCTGGCCGGCGGACAGGTCGAACGACTTCTGGTCGAGGACGGGGTGATGGTCGCCGAGGGCCAGCCCCTCGCCGTCCTGTCCAACCCCGAGCTGAAGCTGGAGGTTCTGACCCGCGAGGCCCAGATCGTCGGCCAGCTGGGCGACGCCTCGGCGCAGGATCTGGGCCTGCAGCGCAACCGCCTGGACCGCGAGGCCCAGATCGACCAGGCCAGCTATGACCTTCTGCGGGCGCGCCGCGAACATGACATCCGCCGCCAGCTGTACGAACGGGGCTTCCTGTCCGAGGCCGGCGTCCGCTCCTTCGCCGAAGAGGCCGGCTATCAGGAGAACCGGCTGAAGCAGCTTCAGGCCGGACAGGCGACGGAATCCCGCATCACCGCCGCCCAGGCGAACCGTTTGGCGGAGGTGCGCCAACGACTGGCGGGCAATCTGGAAGCGGTGCGCGCGGGGCTCGACGCCCTGGTGATCCGCGCCCCGACAGCCGGGCGGCTGACGAACTTCAACCTTCAGCCCGGCCAAGCTCTGAAGGCCGGCGACCCCGCTGGTCAGGTCGACAGCGAGGGCGCCTGGAAACTGGAAGCCGACGTCGACGAATACTACCTCGGCCGCATCACCACAGGTCAGAAGGCCCGAACGTCAGAGGGAGCGACGCTGACGGTCTCGCGGGTTCTGCCCGCCGTGTCCGAAGGCCGGTTCAAGGTCGAGCTGACCTTTGACGGGCGCACGCCGAACGGGCTGAATCGCGGCCAGACCCTGGACCTGCGCATCACCCTCGGCGCCGCACGTTCAGCCCTCGTCGCCCCGGTCGGCGGCTGGCTGGAAGGCGCAGGCGACGCGGCCAACGTCTTCGTGCTGGACAAGGACGGCGGACACGCCCGCCGTCGCCCCATCGAATTGGGCCGTCGCAATCCGACGCAGGTCGAAATCCTCTCCGGCCTGTCGCCCGGCGACCGTATCGTCACCTCCAACACCGCCTCCATCAGGGGCGACAAACTGAACATCCGTGGAAAGGGCCACCTGTGATCCGTCTCGAGAACATCCAGCGCCGCTACATCTCCGACGATGTCGAGACCACCGCGCTTCATGACATCGATCTCGAGGTCGCCCAGGGCGAATTCCTCGCCATCATGGGTCCGTCAGGGTGCGGCAAGTCCACCCTGCTGAACACCCTGGGCGCCGTCGACCGGCCCAGCGGCGGCCGCTATCTGTTCGGCGATCGCGACTTGGCGACCTTAAGTGAATCGGCCCTGGCCCGCTTCCGCGGCGAGACTCTGGGCTTCGTCTTTCAGAGCTTCAACCTGATCGACGAACTGACCATCGCCGAAAACATCGAACTGGGGCTGATCTACCGCAAGGACCGCCAGACCGATCGGCGCGCCCGCGTCGCCGCCGCCATGGACAAGGTCGGCATCGCCCACCGCGCCCAGCACTATCCGCATCAGCTGTCCGGCGGTCAGCAGCAGCGCGCGGCCATCGCCCGCGCCGTCGTCGGCGCCCCCAAGCTGATCCTGGCGGACGAGCCTACCGGCAACCTCGACACCCAGAACGGCCAGCAGGTCATGGACATCCTGAGCGGGCTGAACGCCGAAGGGGCCACCATCGTCATGGTCACCCACTCGCCCAGCCATGCAGACATGGCCAAGCGCCGCATCGACATGCTGGACGGCCGGATTGTCGCCTCCGCCTCGCGCGCCGCCTGAACTCGAGGGACACGTTGATGAACCGTTTCGCGCTTGTGTCGCTCTACCGCAGCCTGATCCGCCATCCGCTGTATACGGCGGTGAACGTCGGCGGGCTGGCGATGGGCATCGCCGTCTTCATCCTGCTCGGCCTCTATGTGCGGTTCGAGACCAGCTTCGAGACCTGGCTGCCCGAGCACCAGACCGTCTATCAGATCCAGAACGAGTGGAACCTGCCCGGCAGCCCGTTCAACGGCGTCATGCCGAACACGCCCAGCGGCCTGCTGGAGATGATTCAGGAGGACTTCCCCGAAGCGAAGGGAACGCGGATCCTGACCTCAGGCAAGATCATCCACAACGGCGTGGCGACATCCGAAAACCTCGCCCACGTCGACCCTGACTTCCTCGACCTCTTCCGTCTGGAGATGGTGCACGGCGACGCCCGCACGGCGCTGCGCGACCCGGCCAATCTGCTGCTCAGCGAGGCGGCGGCCAGGCGTTATTTCGGTTCTGCTGACCCGATCGGCCGCACCCTGGCCTTGTCCGATGGCGAAGACGCCCAGCCGCGCAAGGTCGTGGGCGTGTTCCGCGATCTGCCCGCCAACACCGAGCTCGACTTCACCGCCCTGACGCCGATGAAGGGCCCCGCGCCCGGCGACATGGCGATGTGGCGTAATCTCGGCGCCCTGACCCTCACGACCTATCTGCGCTTCGACACCCCGGCCCAGGCCCGCGCCTTTTCTCAGAAGCTGCCCGCCTTCGTCGAGCGCCATGGCGGCGACCTAGGAGAAAAGCCGTCCGACACGCTGCGCTATCTGCTGACGCCGATCGCAGACCTGCGCCTCGCCCCTGGCGGCAGGGCTTCGGACAGTCGGCGCCAGACCATCGCCATGCTGGGTCTCGTCGGCCTGCTGGCCCTGGTCATCGCCGTCGTCAACTATGTGAACCTGGCCGTGGCCCGCGCCGGGCTGCGTGCGCGTGAAGTGGCCATGCGCAAGGTGGTCGGCGCCTCGCGCGGGGCGCTGATCCGACAGTTCCTGGGCGAGGCGATGGTGCTGGTCGCATTGGCCGCCCTGGTCGGGCTGATCCTGGCCGAGCTGGGACTACCGCTGATCAACGCCGCCGCCGACCTGTCCCTGACCCTGCCCTATGGCGTGGTTCTGCCCGTTCTGGCGTTACTGGTCGTCGTCATCGGCGCCGTGGCGGGCTTCTATCCGGCCGTTCTGCTGTCGCGCTATCCGGCCGCCCTGGTGCTGGCCTCGGCCCGTTCGCCCGGGGGCGGACGCGCAGGGGCCCGCGTGCGCGAGGCCCTGGTCGTCCTGCAGTTCACCCTGGCCACCGGGTTCATCATCGCCGCCGGAGTGCTGTTCGCCCAGATGCAGCACGTCCGCAGCGCCGACCTGGGCTTCCAGCGCGAAGGCCTGCTGATCGTGCCCGCCATGACGGATTCCAGCCTGTCGGAAAGTCAGCGCCTGGCGCTTCTGGCCGCCTTCCGCGACATTCCGGGCGTCACCCATGTCACCACAGGCACCCTCGCCGCCGGCGGCTCCTACAGCCACTCCGCCGAGAACATTCAGCTTCCCGGCGTGCCTGGCGACGGCCCGAGTCTGCGCAAGATCGCCATCGGGCCGGATTTCTTCCAGACCTACGGCATGACGCCAGTCGCCGGCCGCGTGTTCGACCCGAACTATCGAAGCGATGACTCCACCGAGACCGAACGGGTCGGCGGCTTCAACATCGTCATCAACCGCAAGGCGGCCGAAACCCTCGGCTTCGCCTCGCCCCAAGACGCGATCGGCAAGACGGTCGGCGGCGGCCGTCCCCGCACCATCGTCGGCGTGGTCGAAAACGCCCGCTTCTTCTCGCCCCGCGCGACCATCGACCCGGCGGTCTATGTCTACAAGGCGCGCATTCCCGACTGGCCGATGGCGACCCTGCGTTACCAGGGCGATCCCCGTCAGGTGATGGAGCAGACGCGCGCCGTCTGGCGGAAAATGGCGCCCAGCACGCCCTTCGACGGCGCCCACGCCGACCGCCGCCTGATCGAACTTTACGCCGCCGACGACCGCGCCGCGCGCCTGTTCGGCATGGGCGCCGGGCTGGCCATCCTGATCGGCTGCGTCGGCCTGTGGGGCCTCGCCTCCTTCAGCACCCAGCAGCGGGTGAAGGAGATCGGCATCCGCAAGACGCTGGGCGCCTCGTCCTCGGACATCGTCAAGCTGTTGGTGGCCCAGTTCCTGCGACCGGTGCTGATCGCCAACCTGTTCGCCTGGCCGCTGGCCTTCTTCGCCGCGCGCACCTGGCTGGCGGGCTTCGACGACCGCATCGCCCTGTCGCCGGCCTACTTCATCGGCGCCAGCGTCGTGGCCGTGTTCATCGCCGTGCTGACCGTGCTCAGCCAATCGGTTCGAGCCAGCCGCGCGGCCCCGGCATGGGCCCTACGCCACGACTAGAACGCCCTGCGGCCCGCTCAGCGGCGAGGGCGCCCCCGAAGATCGACTTTCGCGTGACGCGCCACACCCAAGCTTCGGCTTGGCTCAAGCGCTCTGGCGTGAACAGCCCTCGTTCAGCATCCCATGAGTTGCTGACGGTCCTCTCATCCTGCGAACGGCTCTGAAACACGCTTCACAACGCTAGAGAAGCGCAGGCAAAGACAGTGGGTGTTCAGTCGCCCCCCGGCGCACTCCAGCCCCAAGCCTCCATCATCACATGGAAAAGGGGAAATAGCCGCGGACCTGATCCGCACCGGCGCCAATGGCTAGGGTCGGAACCTCTTCCGCCGTGTGAGTGCGATTGACCAGGACGTTCTTCAATCGGACGACCTTGTCATCGTCTCCGGCCGCCTTCCAGGCCTCATAGCCCTCCAGCACAGGCTCGCCGCGCCGTCCGCCATCGACCTGCAGACCGAAGGAGTGGTCGGCGGTGAACAACAGCAGGGTGTCATCAAGATCGACGCGCCCCTCGACCTCGGCGATCAGACGGTCGAAGTCCGCGATGTTCTGCAGCCCCTTGCGGACGTCATCCGTATGCGCGTCCCATTCGACCACCAGCAGATAGCCCTCGGGAGCGGCCTGGAGCAGATCCAGGGCCTTCAGGGTCGCGGCGCGCACGTCCAGCTGATCGGCGACGACCACCGGCCGGGAGTTGGTGTCAGGCGCCTCGTCCAGGCGGGCGTAGATCGGCCGGTCATGCGTCCGGCTCAAGGCGTCGAAGCTGGAGCCGTTGGCGGTCAGTTGCTCGCCGATCTTCTGACGACCGGCGCCGAACAGAACGTCCACGCCGTCGCCGAAACGCGGTGAGAAGGCCTGAGGGAAGATTTCGCCCCACTTGCCGCGATCATTCGAGTGGGCGTAGGTCGCCGCCGGCGTGGCGTCGGCGATCGACTGGCTGGAGATGACGCCGGTGCGCAGGCCGCGCTCCTCGGCGTATTCAAGCAGGGTTTTCGTGGGCGCCCCGTCCTGACGGCCGCGCACGGCGCCAGGGGCCTGGCTGATCACCCCGTTGCGCGTCTTCACGCCGGTCATGATCGCGGACATGCCATTGGCCGAGTCCGACACGAACTGATCCACTGGCGAGGTCTCGCTGAGACCCAGATGCGGCCATTGCTGGATGTGCAGCCTCATCGGCTCGCCGTGGGCCATCAGGCTGGCGGCGTTGAGCGAGGAGACGCCCGCCGCGTCGGCCAGAAAGAGGATGACGTTCTTCGCCCGCCCATGAGCGGCGGCGTTCTGAGAAGGCGTATGGCTCCGACCGGCATCCTGCGCCCATGTCGGAGCGCCGAAAGCGGCAGCGCCCAACGAGACCGAAAGTACGGAAACAAGCAGCCGACGCGCAAGGTTCGTCATGAAAAGATTCTGTCCTGAATGAGAAGAAGTCGAGGGCGACGGGCGCTACTTCTTGCTCCCCACGCCCGGCGCTCCGTCCGGCCCCGCGCCGCCATCGCAGAGCCGCAGCGGCGGCAGGGCTTCGGCTGGTTCGCGCAAGGTCTTGGTCCCGTCCGCCGCCCGGACGATGTCCGCCGCGTCATAGAGGACGCCTGACACCGTATAGGCGCGATAGCGCAGCCGCCCGGCCTCCACGTCGATGGTCTGATACATCTGGGTGTCGGCCGCCACGCGGTCAGGCTGGGTCAGGGCGCGGTTGTTCAGCCCATACATCTTGGGCCCGGCGACAGAGACGACGTAGACCGGCCCCTGGGCCGCGCCCTGCGCACGCCGGGCCTCGCCCGACGCCTTGCCCTCGCCATCGGTGATCCGGCTGTAGCAGTGATCGTGCCCCTGAAGGACCATGTCGACGCCCCGCGCGCGATAGATCGGCTCCCAGGCGGCCTTCAGGGCCTCGGTGTCGTTGGGGCGGGCGCAGGTGTAGATGGGCTGGTGCTGGACGACGATGTTCCAGCGGGCCGTGCTCGAAGCCAGGGTTTGATCCAGCCAGCGGGTCTGGGCGTCCAGCGCATCCAGACTGGTTCCCGCCGTGCCGTCCAGAACGATGAAACGCACGCCCTGATAGTCGGTATAATAGCTGGTCACGGCGACGTCTTCGTGCATGCCGTAAAGCCGTCTGCGCTTGATGGTCAGGAGAGCGCCCAGTTCGAGCGCCGCCGCCATCCGATTGAAATGCTCCAGAAACTGAGCCGCCTCGCCAGGCGCAAATCCGCAGGGCCCGCGCCACGCCACATGGAGGCTGACGCCCACGCCGATCAGGGTCAGTTCAACCAGTAACACGCGCTAGCCATCCAGCACGAAGCCCTGGCCGAACAGATCACCCCCGACGACAGCCGTGCCATCAACGTGCTGCCGTCGGCACCGCTACTGGCCGTGCCCGACCAGTCGGAAAGCCGCTTGTCGCCCGCCGGTCAAGCCTTTTTGCGGCCAGGCTGGGCGGGCGGATGTCGGCGGGACAGAATCAGCTTGGCCAACTTGCGTGGGAACTGGGCGGTAGCGACGGTATTTTGACAACGGCCTGGCGATCTCCGCTGAGCGTAGCACAGGGTGCGCGTCCGACTATAGTCCTCAACGCCGATGCCTGTCTCAGACAGTTCGACAGATAAGTTGAACAGGTTGTTGTCAGCGCCCCAGATGATGGCCATCGACATCACCCGCCATTGTGCGTCGACGCCCACCACAACAACCAGTGCGGATCAGTTCCAGAAAACAGGGCTGACCAAGGCTCGCTCGGTCATCCCTGTTCCTCCGCTTGACCAAGCTTACAGACCGTTCGGGCCACAAGAGTTCTTCAGGAACTCCTCGATCGACGTCAGGATCGCCTCGGTGT
>NZ_JBRERY010000039.1:0-10165 GCF_052907225.1 Brevundimonas sp. RM1 | reverse complement strand
CGCCAGCGTCATCGAGATCGCCGCCGTCAGCGTCGTCTTGCCGTGGTCAACGTGACCGATCGTGCCGATGTTCACGTGCGGCTTCGTGCGTTCGAACTTTTCCTTGGCCATGGCCAAACTCCTGTGGCCCGGGTCCGGAGCGGAGGGGCGCTTGTGCTCAGTTCAATAAACCTGGAGCGGGTAGACGGGATCGAACCGACATCCTCAGCTTGGAAGGCTGCTGCACTACCATTGTGCTATACCCGCACGAAGAATGCGGTTGCACCGCCCTTCGATTGAAGAGCGACGGTTCCGCACCCGATTCCTATCTGGACTCCCGGCCCGTCAGGCATTGAAGGCGCGTGGTGGGGGAAGCAGGACTCGAACCTGCGAAGCTTACGCAGCGGATTTACAGTCCGCCCCCTTTGCCGCTCGGGACATTCCCCCAGCGCGCCTTATGTCAATGCCGGTCTGGAAACGCCGGAAACAATCTTTCGATCATTCCGCGACGAAAGCCTTCGCTGTCGGGCGACGCCTGCAGTAGAGGAAGCGCCTGAACCGAAAGCCCTGGGGCCCAAATCGGAGGCCGTCTTATAGTGTCGTCATTTCGAGAACGCAACGACCGGAAAACCGGTAAAAAACAATCTTTCCAAAAGAGGGGGGAAGGCCGTCTGGATCGGCCTCAAACGCCCGCCACGCAAGGACGCGGCGGCGGTGAGACAGAGCGAAAACCGGCTCGTTCGCGCCCGGACGCCGATAATTTTCTTTGGGGACGCCATCCGGTTTTGGCCGCTTTGGCGAATCCCGCGCGCCGCGGAAGCGGCCGCCTGATGGTCACGGAAGACCGCGCCGAAGAGATTCAGCGCGAGAATCTGGCGAACGGCCACCGAATCGAAGTGGTTGATTCTGTCGCCCTGGGCCGGATGCTGCCCGCCGGGGCGGTGCACCAGGGCATGGCCTTTAAGGTCCAGCCGCTGGAAGGCGTCGCCCTGGAAGATCTGGCCGAACCCGCTGAAGGCGTCATCGTCATGCTGGATCAGCTGACCGACCCCCAGAACGTCGGCGCCATCTTCCGCTCGGCCCTGGCCTTCGGCGCGCGCGGCATCGTGGTGCAGGACCGCCACTCCCCCGCCCTGGCCGGCGCCCTGGCCAAGGCCTCGGCCGGCGCGACCGAACGCCTGCCCTGCGCCCGCGTGACGAATCTCAGCCGCGCGCTGGAGAAGCTGGCCGACTACGGCTGGCGCGCCATCGGCATGGACGGCGAATCGGATCTGACGCTGGAACAGGCGCTGGACGCCCGACCGACCGTCATCGTCATGGGCTCGGAAGGCGACGGCGTGCGCCGCCTGGTGGCTGAACACTGCGAAGCCATGGCCCGCATCCCCATGCCCGGCGGTTTCGAGAGCCTGAACGTCTCCAACGCCGCCGCCATCGCCCTGTATGAAGCCGCCCGCGCCCAAGGCAGAGCGAGCTAGGAACTGATCCCCCGCGTCAACTCGCCCCTGCGGCGTCTTGGCGCGGGGGCTGTCGAGTTCTAAGAGTCCGACATGGACTTCCTCTCGAACCCCGAACTGATCAGTCAGGCCTCCGCCCTCGGCAAGGTGCTGATGATCGATCTGGTCCTGGCCGGCGACAACGCCGTCGCCGTGGGCCTCGCCGCCGCCGCCCTGCCCCAGGAACAGCGCCGCAAGGCCATCCTGATCGGCCTGGCCGCCGCCGTCGTCATGCGCATCGGGCTTGCGCTCATCACCGTCCAGCTGCTGGCCATCGTCGGCCTGCTGCTGGCGGGGGGCTTCCTGTTGCTGTGGGTGTGCTGGAAGATGTGGCGAGAGCTGCGCGAGCAGGCCACCCACGACCAGGCCGAGGCCGAGGCCGAGATCGAGCGCGCCATGGCCATCGAACACGGCGGCGGCCCCTCGCCCGAAGAGCTGGGCCTGAAGCGCAAGACCTTCGGCGCCGCCCTGATCCAGATCATGATCGCCGACCTGACCATGAGCCTGGACAATGTCCTGGCCGTGGCCGGCGCCAGTCACGAACATCCCTGGATCATGGTGTTCGGCCTGATCCTGTCGATCGCCCTGATGGGTCTGGCGGCCACCTTCATCGCCAAGCTGCTGAACCGCTATCGCTGGATCGCCTATGTCGGCCTGGCCATCGTTCTCTACGTCGCCTTGCACATGATCTGGGACGGCGGGCGTTCGGTGATCGTCCGCACCGGCCATGCCGATCAGTTCAACGCCTCGGCGCCGGCCTTCCTCGCCATCGGCGCAGAGGAGCAGGCCAAGCATATGAAGCACACGGGCAAGGGCGCGGATTCGCACACGCCTCACGCCCTGCCCGGCGGTCGCGAACGACGCGATCCGCCGCCGCAGACGGTCGAGCCTTCTCAACCTGCATCCTGAAATACGAAAGGCCCGGAGCGATCCGGGCCTTTCTCATGTTCAGGCCATCGCCTCAGCGACCACGCAACCAACCCGTGATCGAAATCCGATCGCCGCCGGCGGACAGCGCCACCTGCGTCACCGAATGCGGCGTCGGCACCCGCAACAGGTTCAGCGTGTTGAAGCGCGGCGTGAAGGCCTCGGCCACATTGCCGTCCTCGCCATGGAAGGCTAGCAGCCCGCCCCAGTCGATCCGCCAACCAGGCGTCAGGTTCAGCACATAGGCGAAGTAGCGGTTCTTCCCTTCGGCGTGATCGTCATGCTCGGTCAGGAAGTGCCCCGCGCGATAACGCGTCACCTGCATGTCGGCCATGGCGATGCGCTCTTCTCCCGTCAGCTCTCGCATCAGCCCCAGAAAGTCATCGCCATTCAGGAAAGCCGCCAGGGCTCGCCAATGCGCTTCGGCAAGACCGTCCTGCACCAGGTCGAACACGGGATAGTTGTCGTACAGATACTGAAAATCCGCCGCCGCCGACTTCTGGATCGCCTCTCCCAGTCCACGCTTCTGATCCGGCTGAAGAGACGCCAGCCACGCGGATGGCAGGTCGACATGGCCGGTCCCCCTCCGCGTCACGACGTTGTAATCCGCCTCACGGGCCAGATCATACAGCGCGGCGGCCGAGGACTCGGTCAGTATGCCTTCAACCTGGGCGCGGCCGGTCCGCAGCAGGCGTTCGCGAACGGCGGCGCGCAGATCCGACGACACTGCATTCAAGGCAAGGAGCATAGCCCCGGCGCTCACCCTTCGGCGCCGCCGAAACGTTCGGTCCACTCGGCGACCTGAGCGTCCTCGATCTTGGCGAACAGCACCTGCGCGGCGGCGACCGCTTGCCCTGCGGGAACGAGATTCAGCACATCGCCCTCGACGTCCGGCCACGACAGATCGGTCGCGCCCACCGTGGCGGCGATGCGAGCCGCCGCCTCGGGCATGAAGGGCGCGGTGACGCGGGCGAACAGGGCGACCAGCGACAGGCCGGTGCGCACCACCACGGCGGCGCGTTCGCGATCCGTCTTCAGCGCCGTCCAGGGGGCGGCTTCCTGAAGATATTCGTTGCCCAGCACCCAAAGGGCGCGCGCCGCCTGGGCCGCCTTGCGGAACTCCATGGCCTCGAACTCATAGGTCAGGCTGGCCAGGGCCGCCTTGACGTCAGCCGCCAGCTTCTCTTCCAGCGCGCCCGGTTCGCCGCCCTCGGGCGCGACGCCGTCGAACTTGGATTCCGTGAACTTGACGATGCGGTTGACGAAGTTGCCCAGCACGTCGGCCAGATCCTTGTTCGTCGTCGACTGGAACTGCTCCCAGGTGAAGGCCGCATCCGAATGCTCCGGCCCATAGGCCGTCAGGTGCCAGCGCCAGTAGTCGGCGGGCAGCAGCTCCAGCGCCTGATCCATGAAGACGCCCCGGCCCATGCTGGTCGAGAACTTGCCGCCGTACCAGTTCAGCCAGTTGAAGGCCTTCAGTTGATCGACCGTCTTCCACGGCTCGCCCGAGCCGAGGATGGTCGCCGGGAAGCTGACGGTGTGGAAGGCGACGTTGTCCTTGCCCATGAACTGGACGTAGCGCACGTCTTCGGCGCCCTCGTCCAGACGCCACCACGAACGCCAGTTTCCGCCCGTCTGCTCCGCCCATTCCTCGGTCGCGCCGATGTATTCGATGGGGGCGTCGAACCAGACGTAGAAGACCTTGCCCTCCATGCCCGGACGCGGACCGCCGTCGGGACCGACGACCGGCACGCCCCATTTCAGGTCGCGGGTGATGCCGCGGTCGATCAGGCCCTCGTCCAGATGCTTGTAGGCGATGGAGCGGGCCAGCGGCTGCCACTGGGGCGAGCGGGCGTCGACCCAGGCGCGCACGTCGTCGGCGATCTTGGTCTGCAGCAGATAGAGGTGGCGCGTGTCGCGGACCTCCAGATTGCGGCTGCCCGACACCGCCGAATAGGGATTGATCAGATCGGTCGGGTCCAGCAGGCGGCCGCAGTTGTCGCACTGGTCGCCGCGCGCCTTTTCATAAGCGCAATGCGGACAGGTGCCCTCGACATAGCGGTCGGGCAGAAAGCGGGCGTCGTCGATCGAATAGATCATCCGGTCCACGCGCTCCTCGATCAGGCCGCGCTCTTCCAGCACCTTGGCGAAGTGCTGGGTCAGGCGGGTGTTCGGGGCGTTGGAGCTGCGGCCGAAGATGTCGAACGACAGGCTGAAGGCGTCGGCGGCCTTCTTCTGAACCTGATGCTGCTCGTCGCAATAGGTGCGGACGTCCTGACCGGCGGCGGCGGCGGCCAATTCAGCCGGGGTGCCGTGCTCGTCGGTGGCGCAGACATAGAGGACGTCATGGCCGCGCGCCCGCATGAAGCGCGCCCACACATCAGCGGGCAACATGGACCCGGCCAAATTCCCCAGGTGCTTGATGCCGTTGATGTAGGGCAGCGCCGAGGTGATGAGGATGCGGGACATGATCTTCCAACGTCTGACAGGGAGGCGTCGGATATAGAGGGCGCAAACCCAGTCGTCACCTCTTATGGGCCGGACGCCTATGAGACAGGCGTCGCCCTTGCCGTCGGCAGACGCCGCGCGATCCGCACGAACCGCCCGGTCAGCAGCGCGCCCGAGATCAGGCTGGCCACGATCACCGACCAGACCAGGCCGTCCACGCCCATCCGATGCGCCAGGAACCAGCCCAGCGGGATCATGATGAAACCATAGGACAGCAGGTGCATCAGCGTCGGCCACACCACGTCGCCCGCCGCGCGGTTCGCCTGGGCGGCGACCACCTGCTGGGCGTCGGCGACGAAGAACAGAGTCGCCAGCGCCAAGGCCGGGGCCGCGATGGCCAGGATCGCCGGGTCGGTCGTATAGGCGCCGACCACTAGCGGCGCGGTCAGCCACAGGCCGATGGCGATGATGAAGGCCAGCACCGTCACAACGCCGACGCCCGCCAGGCCGCCCCGCATGACGCCCGCTCGATCGCCGCCGCCGTAGCTGCGGCCGACCAACACCGCCGTCGCCGACGACAGGCCCATGGGCACCATGAAGACGATGGCGGAGACGTTGATGACCACGGCCCAGCTGGCGGTCTCGGCCGCGCCCAATTGGCCGGCGAACAGGGTCATGGCCGCGAAAGCCCCGACCTCGATGAAGTTGGACGCGCCGCCGCCGAGACCGACCTTGATCTGCTGGCTTTCAACCGCCTTGTCGCGCTTGGGCTTGTTGAACACGCCCCAGGCGCGCGCTTCGGGCAGGCGCAGAATGAAGATGACCAGGAAGATCGCCAGCGCCGCCCGCGCGCCGAACGTCGCCCAGGCCGAGGCCACGGCGCCGTCCAGGCCGATGCCCAGGATGTCCGGCACCAGCAGCAGGTTCAGCGCCAGGTTGACCGCATTGGCCACCCACATGGCCACCATGCCCGCCTTGGGCCGATGCAGTCCTTCAAGGAAGAACAGGGCGCAAATCGAAATCAGATAGGCCGGCATCGACAGGGCGAAGACCATCAGGGCAGGCGTCGCGCCCTCGCCCAGGCCGTCCTCCAGCCCCATGTGCACCAGGCCGAACGGCCCCAGCAGCAGCAGGCCGATCATGGCGACAAAACCGATCTGCAGGGCGTAGGTCATGCCGCGACGCAGGACCGCGCCGACCTCATCGCCGCGCCCCTCGCCCAGCAGACGGGCGGTCATGACCTGCACGCCCATCATCAGGCCGACCGCCGTGGTCAGCACGACCGAGGACGGCGCCCAGGCCAGGGAGTGGTAAGCCAGCTCGCGGCTGGCGTAGTGGCCGACGACGATGGCGTCGGTCAGGCCCATGGTCATGATGCCCAGACGCGCCAGCACGACCGGCCAGGCCAGCTTCAGCAGCTCGGACAGGGTGGCGCGATTATGGAAGCTGAACAGGGACTGGACCATCGGACGCCGCAACAGCCACGCGCGCAGGCGCGGGTCAATCGATTTTCCGGCCGGTTCAGGCGCCTACCAGGCGCCCAGCTCGCGCAGCTCGCGCGCCAGGTCAGGCGGCAGGTCCGTCGGCTCGGCCACCGACAGGTCCGGCGGCACGTCCTTCTCGAAATAGCGCCAGCCCTGAAACGGCCGCCGGGCCAGGGGCGCAGTGCGGATGACCTGGCTGTCGAGCTTGATTTCACACCGGCTGGCCTTGCCCTCTCCGATGGTCGTGATCTCGAGGATGCGCTGACGGCACGTCACCGAGCCTTTCATCACCCAGTACAGCGAGCCGCCGTCCTCGATCTCGGCGGCGCGCTTGGGCGTCATGCGGGTGTGGACGATCCGCCAGTCGGACCGGGCCGCGTTCGCTTCCAGCGTCTCGACCTCGGTCACGCCGACGCAGAGCTTGATCATGTGCAGGGGCATGAGGCCCAACTAGTCATCCGACGCCGCGAAGGCCAGCCCGGCTCAGGGCTGGCGATCCAGTTGGGTGAAGATTTCCTGCCCCTTGGCGATCAGTTCCTGTCCGCAACGCTGGCTGTGCGAACGCACCTGCTGGACCGGGGTGGAGTCCGTATATTCCAGCATCCGCCCGATCCAGTTGCGCGCCGGATCGCGGCCTTCCAAACGGCCCAGATAATACATCATGCCGCCCGTATACTGCTGCTTGAGCTCATCCGAGGCGGCCGGATCGTCGATCGCCACCGCCAGCAGGCCCATGCACTGCAGATCCGAGGCCGACTCGGTCGGCATATCGCTCAGGTCGGCGCCCAGAAGCGCCGCCGCCATCATCGCCGCAAGGATCATTCGCCCGCGCCCTCGGCCTTCACCACGGCCAGAACCGCGCCGTCCGTGACCTGATCGCCGACGGCGACGTTGAACTCGGCCACCACGCCGTCAAAGGGCGCGGTCAGGGCGTGCTCCATCTTCATGGCCTCCAGCACCACGACCGGCTGGCCCTTGGCCACCTTGTCCCCGGCCTTGGCGGGCGCGGCGACGATCTTGCCCGGCATGGGCGCGCGCAGGCCGCCGTCGGAGGCGGAACCGCCCGCCGGACCGCTGGACTTGCGGCGATGGAACTCGACCACGTCGCCGCCGTCGAACACCAGCACCCGTCCGGCGTCCGGCGACAGGGTGCTGACGACCTCGCCGTCGACCACGACCACGCCCGGCTCGCCATAGATCTGAGCCGAGCCGAATTCGCCGCTCACGGTGAAGCTGGAAGAACGCCCATACCAGCCCGGCTCGCCGGTCAGGGTCAGGGCGTGCGCCGCGCCGTCATGGTGGACCGCCGTATGCGCCTGCGGCGCCGCGTTCAGGCGGAAGCCGAACAAGCCCGCACGGGCAGGCGCCAGCACATTGTCCGGCGCGTCGAAGGCGGCGGCGTCCGCCTCCAGCCCGATCTGTCCCGCCGCAGCGGCCAGGGCGCGGACGGAAACCTGAGCCGGGGCGATCAGCGCTCCCTCCTCCGCCGCGATGAAGCCGGTGTCCACGTCGCCTTCGACAAAGCGCGGATGGTCCAGACAACGCGCCATGAAGCCCGCGTTAGTCTTCACCGGCCAGACCTCGACCTCGCGGCAGGCGTCGGCCAGACGGGCGGCAGCGACCTCGCGCGTGTCTTCGTGGACGATCAGCTTGGCGATCATGGGGTCGTAGAACTGGCTGACCTCGCCGCCCTGCATCACGCCGGTGTCGACGCGGATGTCGTCGGGCATGACGAAGTGATCCAGCCGCCCGATCGACGGCAGGAAGCCGTTGGCCGGGTCTTCGGCATAGAGGCGGGCCTCCATGGCCCAGCCCTTCATCGGAATGTCGGCTTGCGCCAGTGGAATGGGCTGCCCCGCCGCGACGCGCAGCTGCCATTCGACCAGATCGACGCCGGTGATGCTCTCGGTCACCGGGTGTTCGACCTGAAGTCGGGTGTTCATCTCCATGAACCAGATGCGGTCGGCCTTCAGCCCGTCAGAGGCGTCCGCGATGAACTCGATGGTGCCCGCGCCCTGGTAATCCACGGCCTTGGCGGCGCGGACGGCGGCGGCGGTGACGGCGTCGCGCGTGGCCTGATCCATTCCGGGCGCCGGGGCCTCTTCGATCACCTTCTGGTGGCGGCGCTGCAGCGAGCAGTCGCGCTCATGCAGGTGGACGACGTTGCCGTGGCTGTCGCCGAAGACCTGCACCTCGATATGGCGCGGGCGGGTGATGTAGCTCTCGATCAGCACGCGCGGATCGCCGAAGGACGACTGGCCCTCGCGCTGGGCCGACGCCAAAGCCTCGGCGAAGTCCTCGGCGCGGTCGACCTTGCGCATCCCCTTGCCGCCGCCGCCCGCGACCGCCTTGATCAGGACCGGGAAGCCGATGCGGTTCGCCTCGGCCGTCAGGGTTTCCAGCGACTGGTCCTCGCCCTGATAGCCGGGGGTGACGGGCACGCCCGCCTCGATCATCAGCTTCTTGGCCGCGTCCTTCAGGCCCATGGCGCGGATCGAGGACGGCTTGGGGCCGATCCAGACGATGCCTGCCGCCGCCACCGCTTCGGCGAAGTCGGCGTTCTCGGACAGGAAGCCATAGCCGGGGTGGATGGCCTCCGCCCCCGTCGCCTTGGCCGCCGCCAGCACCTTGGCCGCATCCAGATAGGACTCGCGCGCCGCCGCCGGACCGATCAGCACCGCCTCGTCTGCCTCGCGAACGTGCAACGCCTGGGCGTCAGCCTCGGAATAGACGGCGATGGTGCGCAGGCCCATGCGGCGGGCGGTGCGGAAGACGCGGCAGGCGATCTCGCCGCGATTGGCGACCAGGACGGACTTGAACATCAGGCTACCTTATTGCGCCCAGTTCGGCGCGCGCTTGTCGAGGAAGGCGCGGACGCCTTCCTGGCCCTCGGCCGAGATACGGGCGCGGGCGATGCGTTTGGCGGTCTCTTCCAGCAGGCGATGGTCGATCTCTTCGCCGGCGACATCGTTCACCAGACGCTTGGCGTCGCCCATGGCGCCCGGCGCATTGGCCGACAGGCTGTCGGTCAGCATGGAGATGAACTCGTCCACCGAACCTTCGGGCAGGACCATGTCGATCAGTCCCGCATGAGCGGCGTAGTCGGCGTCGAAGATGTTGGCTGTCAGGAACAGCTGACGCGCGCGGCGCGCGCCGACCGCCTCGATGACATAGGGGGCGATGGTCGCCGGGATCAGGCCCAGCTTGACCTCGGAGAAGGCGAAGCGCGCGCCCTCGACCGCCACGGCCATGTCGCAGGCGGCGACGATGCCCGCCCCGCCGCCCATGGCCGCGCCCTCGACCAGGGCCACCGTCAGCGCCGGCACGTCGTGCAGCGCCTTCAGCATCTTGGCCAGGCCCATGGCGTCGTCGCGGTTGTCGCTCTCGGACCAGTCGGCCGCCGAACGCATCCAGTTCAGATCTGCGCCCGCGCTGAACGTCCCGCCCGCGCCACGGATGAAGACTACGCGCACCTTGTCGGCGCCGTGCAGCGTCTCGAACGCTTCATAGAGGGCGGCGATGGTCGCCGCGTCGAAGGCGTTCTTCTTCTCGGGACGGTTGATGGTGACGAAGACCACGCCGTCGGCGGTGGCGTCGATCTGCACCAGGTCGTCGTTCGCGTCCGGCGCCGCATCGGCGACGAAGGGGTGGGCGATGGCGTTCATCTCCGCCGCCTCGGCGTCGGTGATGTCCAGAGCGTTCAGCTCTTCTTCGGTCGGCTTTTGGTCAGTCATGATGGGCTCCTTGGCCGATAGAACGCTTCAAACGTCATCCCTCTCCCCCTCGCTGGGGAAGAAGGTGATTAAACAGGATCGCAGCGGTTGGCGCGAACGG
>NZ_JBRERY010000038.1:0-10562 GCF_052907225.1 Brevundimonas sp. RM1 | reverse complement strand
ACGCCGCCTTCGACGTCAGCGTCATCCGCAACACCTGCGACCACTACGGCCTGACCTATCCTGAGTTCGACTACCTCTGCACCGTCAAGCTGGCCCAGATCAGCTGGCCCGAGTTTCCCTCGCACAAGCTGAACAACGTCTGCGCTGAACTGGGCGTCGCCTTCCGCCACCACGACGCGGCCGAAGACGCCTTCGCCTGCGCCTCCGTGGCCCTGGCGGCGGCGCAGGTGCATCAGGCGGCCGACTGCCGCGCCCTGGCCGACGCCAGCCGCCTGACCATGGGCCGCGTCTGGCGCGACGGCTATTCGGCCTGCTCCAACGCCGGAACCCGCCCCCGCCGTCCGCGCGGCGGCTGATCGACGCCTCCAGCAAAAGACGTCCGAATCCATCGCCTTAGGCGCCCGCAGCGCGGTCAACTTGACCTAAGGTCATGTAATCATTGAGTGAAGTTCACAATTTCGGCCTTGTTTCGGACCGAACCCCGGATCATCCTTCGTCCAAGGGATCGCCTCAACGATCCGTCAGAAGGAAAACGCCGATGAAGACCTCCGTCCTGACGGCGCTCGCCGTCGCAGCCGCCGCCCTCGCTTCTCCGGCCCTCGCCAGCGACCCGACCGGCCTGTGGCAGACGCCGACCAACGGCGGCCAGGTCCGCATCGAGCGTTGCGGCCAGGCCCTGTGCGGCGTCCTCGTCACCTCCAGCCATATCCGCGCCGATCCGAACGTGCGCGACGCCCGCAACAAGGACGAGTCCTTGCGGACCCGCCCCCTGCGCGGCCTGCGGATGCTGTCGGGCTTCACCGGCGGTCCGACCGAATGGCGCGGCGGCTCGGTCTACAACCCCGAGGACGGCGGCACCTATCGCGGCACCATCACCCTGACCAACGACAACACCCTGCGCCTGCGCGGTTGCATCGTCGCCCCCCTGTGCAAGACCCAGACCTGGACCCGTGTCCAGTAAGCCTCTCGCACAAGCCTCAATGAAAGACGCCTCCCCCGCGATCGTGAGGGAGGCGTTTTCACATCAGCGGTTCAGCGAGCTCATGCCGCCGGGCGCATAGCGCTCGCCCGCCGCCGCCCCGCGCGGGAAGACGGCCTCGATCCGCGCCAGATCATCCGGCGTCAGCACGATGTCCGCCGCCGCCGCGTTCTGCTCCAGCGTCGTGATCCGGCGCGTGCCGGGGATGGGGACCAAGTCCTCTCCCTGCGCCAGCACCCAAGCCAGGGCCAGTTGCGCCGCCGTCACGCCCTTGTCCGCCGCGATGGCGCCGACCGCATCAACCAGATCGAGGTTCTTCTGGAAGTTGTCGCCCGCGAAGCGCGGGTTGGTACGACGGAAATCGTCGGGTGCCAGGTCATCGATCGACTTGATGTCCCCCGAAAGGAAGCCCCGGCCCAGCGGGCTGTAGGGCACAAAGCCGATGCCCAGTTCACGCACCACGCCCAGAAGTTCGTCCTCCGGGTCGCGGCTCCACAGCGAATATTCGGTCTGCAAGGCCGTGATCGGATGCTCGGCATGGGCGCGGCGCAGGGTGGCGGGCGCCGCCTCGGACAGGCCCAGGAAGCGCACCTTGCCTTCCTTCACCAGTTCGGCCATCGCCCCGACCGTCTCCTCGATCGGCGTATTGGGGTCGATGCGGTGCTGATAATAGAGGTCGATGTGGTCGACGCCGAGACGGCTCAGGCTGCCCTCGACCGCACGGCGCACATTGGCGGGCGAGCCGTCGGTCACGGCCGAGCCGTCCGGCTGGCGGTTGATGCCGAACTTGGTGGCGATGAAGGCTCCGTCGCGGCGGTCTTTCAGCGCCTTGCCGACCAGGACTTCATTGGTGTGGGGGCCGTACATCTCGGCCGTGTCGAACAGGGTGACGCCCAGGTCGAGCGCGCGGTGGATCACCGCGATGGATTGGGCCTCGTCCGCTGCGCCGTAAAAAGCGCTCATGCCCATACAGCCCAGACCGACGGCCGAGACCTCAGGGCCGTTACGGCCCAGCTTGCGCATCTTCATCCGCGCATTCCTTCTGATGTGAGGGGTCGGCGACGCATCCACCGACGTGCTTCAGATGGGCGCCGTATGGCCTTATTTCAAGGGAGCGGCCTCAGATCAGGCTGGCCACGATGGACAGGATGGTCGCCGTCGCCACGGCGTTCAGCGCCATGCCCAGACTGGCGAAGGCGCCCGCCGTCTGATCCACCTGAAACGCCCGCGCCGCGCCGAATCCGTGCGCCGACACCCCGACCGCAAAGCCCCGCGCCCGATAGTCCCTGATCTTCAGCAGGTTCAACAGCGGCGTCGCCGTCATCGCCCCGATCACTCCGGACATCAGCACGATCACCGCCGCCAGAGCCGGTATGCCCCCCAACTGAGAGGCCACAGCCATCCCCACCGGCGTCGTCATGGCGCGCGGGGCGATGGAGGCGATGATCTCTGCGGGCGCGCCGAACAGCCAGACGATGCCCACGGCGCTGACGATGGCCGTCGCGGCCCCCGCCAGCAGGGCGCAGGTCAGCGGCTTGGCCAGCCGCCGGATCGTCGCCCGCTGCGCCCAGATCGGCACGGTCAGCCCCACCACCGCCGGTCCCAGCAGAAAGCCCAGCACCTGCGTCGCCTCGGCGTATGTCGCATAGGGCGTCTTGGTCGCCAGCAGCACCCCGATCAGCACCGGCGTCGCCAGCAGCACCGGATGGCACAACGGATGGCGCCCGCTGCGCCGCGACAGGATGTCGGCCGCCTCGAACACCGCCAGCGTCACCGCCAGCCACAAAAGGGGCGTCGCGATCAGACCGCTCACGACGCGCCCTCCCCGCTATCATCAGGTTCGGGCTCACGTCCGGCCACGGCGCGGAACGCCAGCGCCGTCACCGCAAGCGTCAGCAGGGTCGAGACCACAACCGCCACGACGATGCCGACGCCATAGCGCGACAGGATCGCCCCCTCCTCCATCACCCCGACAGCGGCGGGCACGAACATGATCGACAGATGCGCCGTCAGCCAGCCCGTCACCTGGGTCAGCGTCAGCCGCTCCCTCGGAACAAGGGCCAGCCACGCCAGCAGCAGCACCATGCCGATCACCGACCCCGGCAGGGGCAGGCCCGTCAGCCGGTGGATCACCTCGCCCGCCAGTTGGCAGACGAGCAGCAGGGCGATGGCGCCGATCATCGGATCAGAGCGGCGCCGTCTGCGCCTTCAGCCATTCCAGCGCCGCCTCGTCCTTCTGCACGCCATCGGCCAGCAGAGGCCCGACCTTGGCCAGCACCTCGGCGTGGTAGGCGTCCACGTAAGCCCGCTCGTCCGGCGTCAGCAGCGCCACATCGATCAGACGACGATCCAGCGGCGCCAGCGTCAGTTGCTCGAAGCCATGCATCGGCCGCTCGCCGCCCGGAACCTGCGTCGGGGCCGTGACGACCTGCAGCGTCTCGATGCGGATGCCCCACTCGCCTTCGCGGTAATAGCCCGGTTCGTTCGACAGGATCATGCCGGTCAGCAGCGGCTGATCCGTGCCCCATCCGGCGATGCGCTGCGGCCCCTCGTGAACGCCCAGATACGACCCGACGCCGTGGCCGGTGCCGTGGTCGAAGTCGAAGCCCGCATTCCACAGCGGCTGGCGCGCGACGGCGTCCAGCTGGCGCCCGCTGGTTCCGGCGGGGAAGCGGATCACCGCCATGGCGATGTGGCCCTTCAGGACCAGGGTGAACATCCGGCGCTGATCGGCCGTGCCCTCGCCGATGGCCATGGTGCGGGTCACGTCCGTGGTCCCGTCCAGATACTGACCGCCGCCGTCCACCAGCAGCAGCGAGCCCGCCTCCATCGGCCGGATCTTGGCCCCGACCGGCTTGTAGTGCGGCAGGGCGCCGTTCGGCCCGACCCCGGCGATGGTGTCGAAGGACAGATCCTTCAGCACCCCGGTCGCCTCGCGGAAGCCTTCCAGCGCCTCGACCACCGCCCGCTCGTCCGGCAACTCCTTCTGCGCGACCGTATCGACCCAGTGCAGGAAGCGCGTCAGGGCCGCGCCGTCGCGGATGTGAGCCTGACGGCTGCCCTCGATCTCGACGGCGTTCTTCTGGGCGCGCGGCAGGGCGCAGGGGTCCATGCCGCGCACGATGGTCGCGCCCGCCGCTTCCAGCCGGTCGAAATACCAGGCCGACGACACGGCCGGGTCGATCATCACCTTGCGCCCCGACAGGGCGTCCAGCGCGCCCGGCAGCGCCTCGGGCGCCTCCAGCGTCACCGCATCGCCCAGCCAGCCGGGCAGTTCGTTCGTCACCTTGGCCGGGTCGAGGA
The DNA here is from genome assembly GCF_052907225.1 of Brevundimonas sp. RM1. Taxonomy (NCBI): domain Bacteria; kingdom Pseudomonadati; phylum Pseudomonadota; class Alphaproteobacteria; order Caulobacterales; family Caulobacteraceae; genus Brevundimonas; species Brevundimonas sp. RM1. The sequence continues at coordinate 6,280 of NZ_JBRERY010000038.1, read as the reverse complement.
AGACGCTGGCCGTCCCGTCCGCCTTCACCACAGCCTGTCCCAGCGGCAGGGGCGTGCGGATCACATCGCCGCCGCGAATGTTGAACAGCCAGGCCAGCGACGACGGCGCCGTCAGCACGGCGGCTTCGGCCCCGGCGTCAGCGATGGCCTTGCCGATGCGGGCGCGCTTGGACGCGGCGTCCTCGCCGGAATAGCGGTCCTCATGCGGGACCACCGGCGCCTGCGGCTGGGCCGGGCGGGCGTCGCCCCAGGCCAGATCGATCGGATTGGCCTCGACCGCCTTCAGCGTCGCCCCGGCCTTCTCGACCGCGGCGCGCAGGGTCGCCAGCGCATCGGGGCTGTGCAGGCGCGGATCATAGCCGATCACCCAGCCCGACGGCACGGCCGCCAGCCAGTCGGCCAGTTTGTTCAGCGGCTGACGCTCGAACAGTGCCTCGTCCGTCTGGGCCTTGGCCTGCACCGTATAGCGGCCGTCGACGAAGACCGCTGCGCGGTCCTTCAGCACCACGCCCGCCCCGGCCGAGCCGGTGAAGCCGCTGACCCAGGCCAGCCGCTCATTGGCGTCGGGCAGGTATTCGTTCTGATGCTCGTCCTCGTGCGGGACCAGCAGGCCGTCGAGGCCCTGCTTGGCCATTTCGGCGCGGAGCAGAGGCAGGTGCTTGGCCCCGAAGGACGGATCGGTGGTTTCGTCGAATGTCTGGCGCATGGGTCGCTCTTATACCCTTCTCGTCCGGCGCGAGAAGGCGGCTTTCCGGCCCATCCGCCGCGTTCGCGATTTTTCGCCCCGACCTTCAGAACCAGCAGGGCGTCCGCGCTTCAGTCGGCGTCTTTCCGCGCATCCTTCGCCGCCGCCTTCAGGCGATGGCCCACCTCGACGATGGCCGTCAGCGCCGGGATCAGTTCGCCGCCCAGCGCCGTCAGGGCGTATTCGACCGAAGGCGGCGAGGTCGGCACGACCCGTCGATCCAGAACGCCCCGCGCCTGCAACTCGCGCAGACGCTGGGACAGCACCTTGGCGGATACGGGCGGGATATCGGCGCGAAGCTCGCTGAACCGCCGCGGGCCTTCGCGCAGATGCCAGATCACATTCGCCGCCCAGGCTCCCGAGATCACCGCCATGCATTCGGTCAGGTCGCATCGTTCCGGCGGCGGCGCGCTGCGGTTCTTGCGCATCTTGAGGGTCATGTCGAAAGCCGCCGGTTACCGGGAAGAAACTCCATAATGCGATAACCATTGGAAACTTCAATGGCAATGGAAACCTCGACGCCTAGGTCTGCCCTCTCTTCAGACAGGAGCTTTTCCATGCGCCTCTACTTCAAGCCGGGAGCGTGTTCGCTCGCCTCCCGGATCGTCCTCATCGAACTCGGCCAGGCGTTCGAGGCGATCAGGGTCGATACCGACGCGGGCCTGACCGAGGACGGTCGCGACTATCGCGCCGTCAATCCCCGCGGCTATGTGCCGGCTCTGGAGCTCAAGGACGGCCGGGTCGTCACCGAGAACCCGGCGGTGCTTCAGTATCTGGCCGACCTGCAGCCCGATCGTCTGGCGCCCGCCGCCGGAAGCTGGGATCGCGTGCGCCTGCAAGAGGCCCTGAGCTTCATCTCTTCCGAGCTGCACAAGGCCTTCTCGCCCTTCTTCCACGGCGAGGCGCAGGGCGAACGCCGGGCGCCGGCCGAGGCCCTGCTCAAACGACGCCTCGGCGAGGTCGAACAGATGCTTGGACAGGAAAGCCCCTACCTGCTCGGAGATCGAATGAGCGTGGCGGACATCTATCTGTTCGTCGTGCTGAACTGGACGGGCTTCATCGGCTTCAGCCTTCAGGGCTGGCCGCGCCTGTACGACTTCATGTCGCGCATGGGCGCCCATGCGTCCGTAAGGGCCGCCCTGCTGCAAGAAGGCCTGCTGAAGGACGCCGCATGACCGCCCCCTTCCCCCAGATCACGCGCCTGCTCACGGACTATTTCGACGGCCTCTACGACTGCGATGTCGAAAAGCTGACGTCGGTCTTCCACCCGCAGGCTATCTACGCCACCGCCGACGAGACGCCCCTGCTGTTCCGCACCATGGAGGAATACCTCCCCATCGTCGCAGCCCGGCAATCGCCCGCCTCGCGCCAGGAGCCGAGGCGGGATCATATCGACGAGATTCAGCTGGCCGGCGACAATACGGCGCTTGCGCGGGTTCGCTGCTCGATCGGCGACCGGGACTTCGTGGACTTCCTGTCTCTCGTGCGCACTGACGGCCAGTGGCGGATCATCGCCAAGGTCTTCCAGATCATCGAACGCAAAGCCTAGGAGGGGCGCAGCAATGCCTTACGTCAACATCCGGATCACCCGCGAAGGCGCGACACGAGAACAGAAGGCGCAGCTGATCGCCGGCGTCACCGACTTGCTTTACGAGGTGCTCGACAAGCCGCCCGCCGTGACCTTCGTGGTCATAGACGAGGTGCCGCTGGAGGATTGGGGCGTCGGCGGCCTGCCCGTCGATGAATACCGCCAGTCCCTCGCCGCCACGCCGAAGAGCTAGAACGCCCGGCCCGCGCGACAAAGCAGCCCGGCCTTTTCAGCCGGGCTGCGCTTGTTTGCGAACAACCGCCGTTGCGCCCTACTTCTTGCGCAGCTGCAGGGCGCTCCACGCATCATGATGGATCGTCTGCTCGACCACGAAGCCCAGCGGCAGATAGGCCTCCAGAATCCGCTCCTCCTGGGTGCGCAGCAGGCCCGACAGGATGGCCACCCCGCCCGACTTCAGCGCCGCCCCGATCTCGGGCGCCAGGAACACCAGCGGCGCGGCCAGGATGTTGGCGAACACCAGATCATAGGGCGCGTGTTGGGCGATGCGCGCATCGCTCAGGCCGTCGGCGAAATAGAACTCGCACTTGGCGTCGTTGATCTGGGCGTTCTCATTGGCGATGCGGGCCGAGGGCTCGTCGATGTCGGTGCCGACAGCGATGGGCGACCCCGTCCTGGCCGCCGCGATGGCCAGAACGCCCGTGCCGCAGCCCACGTCCAGCACCTTCTCGAAGCTTTCAGTCTTCAGCAGATTGTCGAACGCCTCCAGGCAGCCGACCGTCGTGCCGTGGTGGCCGGTGCCGAAGGCGGCGCCCGCATCAATCTTCAGCGTGACCCGTCCCTCAGGCACCTTGCCCTGATCGTGCGCGCCGTAGACGAAGAAGCGCCCGGCCTCGACCGGCGGCAGGCCCGACAGGCTCATGGCCAGCCAATCGGCGTCGGCCAGCTTCTCGACCACGACCTCCAGCCCCGGCGTGGCGCGCAGGATTTCGGCGATGCCCTCGGCCTCTTCATCGGTCGTGGGGAAGGCGTCGATGCGCCAGATTTCCTTGTCCTCATCCTCTTCCAGGATGGAATAGGTCGCGTTCTCCAACAGGGGGTTGGCGTCGATGGCGGCGGCGGCGGCTTCGGCCGGGGCGCGATCGCCGCGCGCGATCACCTGAACTGCGGATTCGGACATTTCTCAAACACCGTTATAATGACGAATCGCCAGTGCGGGCTTGTCCTTACGCCCGTGTCCAACGAGGGGTCGGGGAGTTTATGGCCAAAGCACCGTCTGAAACGAAACCTGCCGCGAAAGCGGCTTCCGCCGCTTCCAAGCCGAAACCAGCGGCAAAGTCGAGCGCGACAGCGACAAAAGCTGACGCCAAGCCCAAGGCCGTAAAGGCCCCCGCCGCGACGAAGGCCGCCGCCAAGGCTCCGGCCAAGGCGGCTGCTCCCAAGACGGCCAAGCCCGCCGCAGCCAAGGCGACCGCTGCGCCGAAGGCCGCCGCGCCAAAGACTGCAGCGCCAAAGACTGCCGCCAAGAAGCCTGCGGCGTCAAAGGCTCCGGCCTCCGCCAAAACGACCACGGCCAAGGCCGCCGCGCCGAAGAAGGCTGCGGCTCCCAAGAAGCCCGCCGCGCCCAAGGCCGCCGCTCCGGCCCCGGTCGAGACGCCGGTCGCCGCCTCCCTCGCCCCCGCGCCCATCGCCGAGACCAAGCCTGCGCCGAAGCCCGAGCCGGTCGTCGCTGCGGCCCCCGCTCCGGTCGAGCCGCCCGTTCAGGCGACGACGCCCAAGCCCGCCGCCGAGCCGGTCAAGCCGGTCGAGGCCCCCGCCCCGCAGAAGAAGGGCTTCTTCGCCCGTCTGTTCGGCTGGTGATCAGAGGCTGATCGCAAACGCAAAGAAGGCCGGAGAGGACGCCCTCTCCGGCCTTCTTCAATTCTCATGGCTGAGACGGCTTATTCCGGCAGGTCTTCCGCCAGGATGGCCATTTCGAACATGAAGGAGCCGGCTTCGTCCTCATCTTCGAACACCACGCCGATGAACTCGTCATCGACATAGACTTCGGCGGAGTCGGCGACCTTGCGGGCCTTCACCTTGATGCCGCCGTGGTTGAAGGTGCGCTTCAGGTGCGTCTCGACGCGCTTCAGGTCGTTCTCGGTCACGGGGTCAGCCTCGTTTTGGCGCCGGTGAGGCGCATGTCGTTGGCCGCGGACCCTAGAGAAGCCGTCCCGCCTTGGGAAGCCCGCGCGTCAGGCGTCCACAGGCGCAGCGACCGCCCTCAGATCACGAAGTCATAGACGATGTCGGACAGCGTATGGTCCATGGTCCGCGCAGGCGTGGCGTCGGTCGGGCAGTTGACCAGCCTTGCCGGCACCCCCGCCACGGTGCAGCCCGCCGGCACCGGCTTCAGCACCACCGAGCCGGACGCCACCTTGGCGTAGTCGCCGACCGTGATGTTGCCCAGCACCTTGGCCCCGGCGCCCAGCAAAACGCCGCGCCCGATCTTCGGATGGCGGTCGCCGCGCTCGGCCCCGGTCCCGCCTAGGGTCACGGCGTGCAGCATGGACACCTCGTCCCCGATCACCGCCGTCTCGCCGATGACGATGCCCGTGCCGTGATCCAGGAAGACGCCCGAGCCGATCCGCGCCGCCGGATGGATGTCCAGCTGGAACAACTCCGAAATCCGGCTCTGGAAATGGAAGGCCAGGGTGTCGCGGTCCTGCTCCCACAGCCAGTGCGCCACGCGCCAGGCCTGCAGCGCCTGGAATCCCTTGAAATACATGAAGGGCTGCAACAGCGACCGGATCGCCGGATCGCGCTCCTGCACCGCCTTCAGGTCCGCCTCGGCGGCGGCCACGATGCCCGGATCGGCGGCGAAGGCCGACAGCGCCACCTCGCGCACCGTCATGGCCCCCAGCTCCGCATCGCCCAGCTTGCGCGCGATCTGGAAGCTCAGCGCCCCGGCGAAATCCTCATGCGCCAGGACGACGGCGTTCAGCTGCGACGCCAGGCGCGGCTCCTCGCGCGCAGCGTCTTCGGCGGCGGCGCGCAACTGCGCCCACAGGTCCGGCTGCTTCGGCACGACTTCCAGCTTGGCCATCAGGCTTCCTTCGACTTCAGGCGGCGATCCTACGCGCCCAGCATGGCGCGCGCCAGCGCGGCCGGCAGTTCGCCCTCCCGCGCCATATGGTAGGCGCGGTACGCCGTCGCCACCGTCAGCCCGTCGCGCACCGCCCCGCGCGCGATCTCGGCCATCAGATCGCGGAACGGCACGCGCGCCGTCAGAAAGACCTCGGTCTCGTCCGGCGCCGTCTCGGTCGCCTCCAGCCCCCAGGCCACCCAGGCCATCGCCCGTTCGTCGGTGATGGAGTTGGACAGGTCCACGTCCAGCGCCGCGCGCCAGTGCTGCGCCGTCAGCCCCGCCTCCTCGGCCAGTTCGCGCTTCACGGCCTCGAAGGGGTCTTCGCCCTCCGGCGCTCCGCCCTCGGGCATCTCCCACGAATAGCGCATCAGGGCGAAGCGGTGCTGCCCGACCAGGCTGACCGTCCCGTCGTCATGCAGCGGCAGCACGCCCGTGCCCACATTCTTCGGCCGCACGACCACATAGTCGGCGTCAGCCCCCGTCGGCGCGATCGCCGGGTGGCGCGTCACCCGCATCCACGGCGTGTCGACTAGGACGCTGGTCCCCAGACTGCGCCACGGCGGCGTGTCCGGCAGGCCCTCGGCCCAGCGAGGCTTGATGTCGCGGATCTGACTCATGCCCCTGCTATGGCGCAGCGCGTCGCGAAAGCCTAGCTATCGGCCATGAGCCAGTCAGACCTCGCTTCCGCCCTGCCCCTGCCCGTCCGTTCGGAAGAGCTGCTGTCGCGCATGGCCGTGCGCCGCTCGGCCCCGGCCCAGTCGTTGGCCCTGCCCGGCCCCTCGGACGCCGAGATCGAGCAGATGCTGCTGCTGGGCGCCCGCACGCCGGACCACGGCAAGCTGTTTCCCTGGCGCTTCGTCAT
>NZ_JBRERY010000037.1:0-10945 GCF_052907225.1 Brevundimonas sp. RM1 | reverse complement strand
GCCCAGCATGTCCGGCGTCTCAGTCGTCATCGAGCGTATAGAGATAGGCCGCTATGTCGCGGGCTTCGGCTTCGCTCAGGGGCATGGGCGGCATGCCGGTGTCGGGCAGCAGCGACGGCGCGTCGCGCACGAAGGCGGCCATGATCGCAGGCTGGTTCGGCAGGCGCCCTGCGATCATCGGCCGCGCCCCGACGCCCGCCAGCGATCCGCCGGTCCGCCCCTGGGGCCAGGCCACGCCGGGAATGGCGTGGCAGTCGGCGCAGCCGCGGCTTTGGATCAGGCGCAAACCCTCGGCCGGGTCGGTCCCCGCCAGGGCGCGCGGGGCGTCGGCCTTGTCCGCACAGGCGCCCAGCCCCAGCAGGCCCAAGGCCGTCAAGGCGGCCCCTATGAAACGCATGGTCCGGACATGATCGCATCGGGCCCCTTTCCCAGCTTCGCCAGAACCAATCCGCCGCATCGCCAGGAGTTCCGCGGAACCGTCGCCGTTAAGCCGGTGTTGGGTCAGAGTGCGCGCCCTGCCCTTCGCCCTGGTCGGATTAGCCCTCGCCGCCTGCGACACCACGCCGGGCGCGACCGACCGCGCGTTCCAGGCTTCCGGCCAGGTCATCGCCATGGGCGGCGGCGCGGGCGGCGCGGGCAACGCCTGCTTCACCTGTCACGGGCTGAACGGCGAAGGCGACGGCGTCTCGTCGCCGCGCTTGGCCGGCTTGGATCAGGGCTATCTGCAAAAGCAGCTGGAGGACTACGCCAGCGGCCTCCGCCCCGACGACGTGATGACCCGCGTGGCCAGGGGTTTGGATCAGGACGCCCGCCGGGAGGTGTCGGCATGGTACGCCGGCCTTCCGCCGCCGGCGCTCCCTGTCTCCAGGGCCGCTCCACCTCCGCTTTGGCTAACAGGGGACGCGGCAAGGGGCATTGTCGCCTGCGCCAGCTGTCACGGCGTCGAGGGACAGGGCGCGGGCGAAGGCCAGCCCTCTGTCAGCGGCCAGCCGACCGCCTACACCCTGGAGCAGATCGACCGCTGGCAGTCCGGCCAACGCCGTAACGACCCGCGCGGGGTCATGGCCGCCGCCGTCCAGCGGCTGACGAAAGAGGAAGCCCGCTCCATAGCCGCCTGGCTGTCGACGCGACCCGCTTCTCCAGGGCGCGCCAGCGCCTCTGCCAGCGCGACCGTTTCGGCTGCAGCTGCGGCGCGACCGGCAGCATCGCGTGAAACACGTCGTCCCGATCGATCAGATGGTGCTTGAGCGCCGCCCCCGCGTGGATAGGGATCATCAGCAACAGGGCCATCACCAGACCCCAGTGCATCCACTCCGCAGCCGCCTCCACCGCCCAGAGCTGGCGGTTGGACAGATCCTGCATCGGCAGTAGCGGCCAGGGAATGAAGCCTGCCGCCGCCAGCTTGGTGTCCCTCGCCGTCGCCGAGATCATCGCCCAGCCCGACAGCGGCAGGCCGAACAGACAGATGTAGAAGACAAAATGGGTGACCCGTGCCGCCGCGCTCTCCCAGCCCGGTTTGTCGGCGTCGTTGATGAGATCCGGCGCGACCAGTCGCCATGTCAAGCGGCCAATCACCAGCAGAAGCATCAGGATGCCGACGGCGAAGTGGACCTCATAGGCCGCCACCTTCTCGCCCCCGACGGGCAGCCGCCCCATCCACCAGCCCCAACCGAGCTGAAAGAAGACCAGACCCGCCATGATCCAATGAAACCAGATAGCGACGGGGGAATAGCGTCCCTCATCATGATGACCAGCGGCCCATTCCAGCGCCTGGGCGATCAACCGGTCGATCATGCGGCGGCCCCGCCCGCTGGCCTGTCCGTCGTCTTCAGCAGCCCGTTGAGACGCCACAAGGCGACGAGTAGATAGGCCGCCGCCGCCGGCGCCCACATGATCAGGCCCGCCGCCTGCTGATCCTCCAGCGGCGTCATGCTCCAGGCCAAGGTGCTGGCGAAATGCGGGGCGTAGAGCGGCTGACCCGCGAACACGATCAGGGCGCCCAGAAGGCCCATCAACAGCATGGCCGCCAACAGAGCGGCCACGGCCGCATGGCCCCTGGCGCTGCGCACCGCCGCCCAGAACCAGACGGCGCTCCCCAGGATGCTGAACTGCATCAGCCAATAGATCCCGTCATGCGACAGAGCCTGGGCGTAGAGTCCGGGCGCGTGCCAGGCCCAGAATACGACCGCCTGCACCGCGGTGGCCGCCGCCAGACGCGGCCGATTCAGCCGGGGCAGACACAGGGCCAGCAAGGGCGCCGCCGCCAGCACCAGCAAAAGGTGATGCAGGGTTCGTGCGGTGAACAGGGCCGAACTCAGCGCGCACAGAGGCGAGATGAAGCCGATCGCCAGCACCGCCATCGCGGCCGCGTAGCGCCCCTTGTCCGGCCCGCGCAGCAGAACCAGCCCCGCGACCGTCACAGCCATCAGAACGGCCCAAAGCATCAAGTCGCCGTTCCAGCGGCTCAGCGCCTCGGCCGGATCGGGCGCGGGCCCGCAATAAGGTGTCCAGACGGCATCGACCATCCTGAGCCAACGCCTGCCTGCAGCGACGGTTCACTGAGCCGGATCACGCCGGACCTGCGCCTCCTAGGCGGAGCCCGGATTCGGGCTGCTTACGGGCGAGATAGAAACCGTTCTCTATGAGGAGACAGGCTGATCGGACAGAAGTGGATCATGATCATCGTGGTTGACGATGCCGAGGCATCCCTTCGCCATTAGGAGGACAAATGCCCGCTCACACCATCCGCCGCATCAGCCGTCTTCGCCATGTGGTGGCGGTCGATCGACACGGCAGCTATTTCGCGAGCGGCGGCGACAATGGGCCTCAGCCAGTCAGCGCTGAGCCGCAGCGTCCAAACCCTAGAGGCGGACCTGGAGGCCACGGTGACACAAGGCTTTACACGACGTCGAACGCATCTTTCGCAGCCCCCTATGCCTAAAGCGCATACCCCGCCGCTCGGCTGAGGCCGACAATCTCAGGTGTTGATGACGCGACCCAATCTGAAAAGATTGCTCGCTGCCACCGAAGCAGAGGCGGCGACGGCAGCGAGACCGTCGGGAATCCCGTCATTCCAAAAGCGAAACCCTCCGAGAGGCTTCGGAGGGTTTCGTCAGACTTGATTTTTATATCAGTGACTTATCAGCGCTTTCTCAAGCGTTGTAGAAAGCTCCAGACAGGCCTGAATCATTCCCACTCCATGGGTTTGGAGGAGATCAACGAGGCGTTCGAACTGATGCACGAAGGCAAGTCGATCCGCACGGTCATTCACTACTGACCCGCCGATCCCAGGCGCCTCTGGCAACACCAGTCATCGAGGAAGTTCCGGATGACCAGTCCGGTTATCTGGGGTGACGGCATTTTCTTCCCCCTCTTCTCGACGCCGCCAACATCGACCGTTCAGTCGCGTTCTAAGACGCGGCGCTAGGCGCTCGGATTGACAGGCCAGCCGTCATCATGGCCCGACCCCGGCCATGATGAAGCGCGCTCTGGCAACTGGCAACGTGTCGCGATGCGGTAACAACCGCCGAAGTGCAATCGCTACATGCCGATGCGGCACGGACCAGGGCCGCCTGGCCCAGGCGCTTACCAGCGGAGTGTGTGTGGCCTGCTCGCGCGACCCAACGGGAAAAATGGTTTTGTCGTAACCTTTGTCTCATGCTGGAAAAATATTTCAAAGGTTCCGAACATCGAGCCAGCCTGGCCGTTGGATGTATTGAGTCGGAAATGCATTCATCTGTTACCCCGACCATAATGAACCACGGGCCGCACGGGCGGATATGGCAGGAAGACCGAATTGAAGGACAGGGATATACACGCGACGACGCCCGCCACCGATCATGGGCATGCGGGACCGCCCGCTTGCGTGCAGGTTCGCGGCGCGCGCCAGAATAACCTAAAAAATGTGGACGTCGATGTACCGCGTGACGCCTTCGTGGTGTTCACCGGCATATCGGGCTCGGGCAAGTCATCGCTCGCGTTCGGCACCCTTTATGCCGAAGCCCAGCGGCGTTATCTGGAATCGGTTGCGCCCTATGCCCGTCGCCTTATCGACCAGGCCGGCGTGCCGGAGGTCGACACGATCGACGGATTGCCGCCTGCGGTCGCGTTGCAGCAGCAGCGCGGCTCGGCCAACGCGCGATCCTCGGTCGGCAGCGTGACGACGCTCTCCAGCCTGGTGCGGATGCTCTATTCCCGCGTCGGCGAATATCCGCGCCATCAGCCCATGCTCTATGCGGAGGATTTCTCCCCCAACACGGTCGCGGGGGCCTGCGCGACCTGCCACGGCATCGGCCGCGTGTATGACGCGACCGAAGAGACGATGGTTCCTGACGACAGCCTCACCATTCGCGATCGGGCGATCGCCGCCTGGCCGACCGCCTGGCATGGCCAGAACCTGCGCGATATCCTCGTTTCGCTCGGCTATGACGTCGACACGCCGTGGCGCGACCTGCCGAAAAAGGATCGCGACTGGATTCTCTTCACGGAAGAGGCGCCGACGGTGCCGGTCTATGCGGGTCTGACGCCCGAACAGACCCGGACGGCGCTCAAGCGCCGCGTGGAGCCGAGCTACCAGGGCACCTTCACCGGCGCGCGCCGCTATGTGCTGGAAACCTTCGCCAACACTAAAAGCGCGCTGATGAAGAAGCGCGTCTCGCAATATATCATCGGCCGCGATTGCCCGACCTGCAACGGCAAGCGCCTGAAGCGCGAAGCCCTGTCGGTCAAATTCGCCGGCCTCGACATTGCCGAGTTCGGCGACCTGACGGTGCTCAAGCTGAAGGACTTGCTGATGCCCGTCGCGCATGGCGAATATGGGGCAGTCTCCGACACCTCAAAGGGCCATGTTCTGGAAAAAGCGGTCCGCGATGCAGCGGTCGAACAACGGATTGCGGCGGGCGGCTCTGCGCACAAGAGCGCGCCCGACGTGCGCCGTACGCCCAATCTCTCCGACGAGAAGCGGATCGCCGCCCAACGCCTCGCCTGCGAATTGATCGAGCGGCTCGAGCCTCTGATCGATCTTGGCCTTGGCTACATTTCGCTCGACCGCAGCACGCCGACGCTCTCCTCCGGAGAGCTGCAGCGCTTGCGGCTTGCCACCCAATTGTCGTCACAGCTTTTCGGCGTGGTCTATGTGCTTGACGAGCCTTCGGCGGGGTTGCACCCGGCAGATGGCGAAGCCTTGCTCACTATCCTCGAGCGTCTCAAGGCGGCGGGCAACTCCCTGTTCGTCGTCGAACATGATCTCGACGTGATCCGCCGCGCGGAATGGCTCGTCGATGTCGGGCCAGGAGCCGGGGAGAAGGGCGGTGAAGTCCTCTACAGCGGGCCGATAGAGGGGCTTGCCGACGTCGAAACTTCGATCACCCGACGCTACCTGTTCGCAGAGCCGCTTCGGAGTGAGCGCACACCGCGCGATCCCAAGGCATGGCTACGCCTGGAAGGGATCAGGCGGAACAATCTCCATGGTCTCGACGTCGAGTTTCCCATCGGCTGCTTCACCGCTGTCACCGGCGTTTCGGGATCGGGCAAATCCAGTCTTGTCAGTCAGGCTCTGCCCGAACTTGTCACGGAACACCTCGGCGGCTCCCCCGTGGCCGCGGAGGAGGATATCGATCCGCTGCTCGATGTTGTTCAGAACGATACTGAAGGACGCATTATCGCGGGCATGGAGCATGTTCGCAGGCTGGTGCGGGTCGATCAGAAACCGATCGGCCGCACGCCGCGCTCAAACCTATCCACCTACAGCGGCATGTTCGACCATGTGCGACGGATCTTCGCTGATACGCCGCTCGCCCGCCGGCGGCGCTACAGCCCGGGCAGGTTCTCGTTCAACGTCGCGCAAGGCCGCTGCCCTGTTTGCGAGGGCGAGGGATACGTCATGGTGGAGCTGCTTTTCCTGCCGAGCGTTTTTGCGCCCTGCTCGACCTGTCACGGCTCTCGCTACAACCCGCAAACACTCGAAGTCGAATGGAACGGGCGCAATATCGCCCAGGTGCTCGAACTGACGGTCGACGATGCGTGCGATTTCTTCGCTGGCGAGGCATCTGTGATGCGCTCCCTCGAAGTGTTGCGGGAGATCGGTCTTGGCTATCTGAGGCTCGGACAGCCGGCGACCGAGCTGTCTGGCGGGGAAGCGCAGCGCATCAAGCTGGCGACTGAACTGCAACGCGCCCAGCGCGGCAACACGATCTACATCCTGGACGAGCCAACTTCGGGGCTTCACCCCTCCGATGCCGACCGGCTGATGCAACACCTGCAGGGCCTCGTCGACGCCGGCAATACGGTCGTAGTCGTCGAACATGACATGCGCGCCATCACGCAGGTGGATTGGATCATCGATCTGGGACCGGGGGCCGGGGAAGATGGCGGCCGTATCGTTGCCAGCGGTGTCCCTGGCGTCGTTGCGGAAGCGGAAGGCAGTCTCACCGCCCCCTATCTCAAAGCGGCGCTGTAGGTCGTAAATATGGACGAACGCATGTTCGATCAGATGCATCTCGACCACACGCTGGAATGGATCAGATCTGGAGGCGGGAGCCGGCGAGGTGTCACCGGGGTTAACGCGGCTTAAGGGTTTGAGTGCCCGTCGGATGCGCCGTGTTCGTGTGATACGCGGCGTGGCGGACGGCCAATCGTTGGCCATCCGCCACGCTTGCTTTGTGCGGACCTTCTCCAGGGAGAGAGCCCTCACATGGTTCGTCGAAACGCCCCGTCTTAATTCCCTGCTGCGAGCCCTGCGCCCACACCTGCCGCGACTTGCTCTACGAGTTTGGCACAGAAGGCGGGCAAATCATTGGGGTCGCGGCTGGTCACAAGGCCGTTGTCGAGCACGACCTCCTCATCGGTCCATGTAGCGCCGGCGTTCTCGATATCGACCTTCAGCGTCGGGTAGGACGTCAAGGTGCGACCCTTAAGCACGCCCGCCTCGATCAATGTCCAGGGTGCATGGCATATCGCGGCAACCGGTTTTTTCTGATCGAAAAAAGCCCGGATGAAATCAATTGCCTCGGCGCTGCCGCGCAGCTTGTCGGCACCGACCGTCCCTCCGGGCACAACTAGTCCGTCGAAATCGTCGGCTTTGACATCGGAAAACGTCTTGTCGATAGTATAGCTGCCGCCCTCGTCAAGGTCGCTATTGACTGTGCGAGCCACGCCCGCTTCAAAACTGACCACGGTCACTTTGCCGCCAGCCTCCTCGATAGCTTGCTTGGGCTTCGAGAATTCTGGCTCTTCCGTCCCGCGGGGCGCGATCAGAACGGCAACTGATTTGCCTTCTAACGTCATAATCTATTCCCTATTCCGTTGAAGACTACGGTCAGGTGGTCGGCTTAAGCACCACCTTTGTCCATCCATCATCGCGCGCATCGAAATGCTTGTAGGCGTCTGGCGCCTGATCGAGCGGCAGTCGGTGCGAGATGATTTGAGCAGGATTGGCCCGGCCATGCTTAATGAGGTTCATCAGCCGCCGGTTATAATGCTTTACATTACATTGCCCGGTGCTGATCTTCTGCCCCTTGAACCAAAAGTTGCCGAAGTCGAACGCCATCTTGCCTTCCTTCTGGAGATCGTCTGGCGCATTCGGGTCTTCCGGAATGAACACGCCGACGACGCCGATGCCGCCGGTGGCCTTCGTGCTTTTGACGAGGCAGTTCATCGTGTAATTGCTGCGCTCCTTGCCGTGGCGATCGCAGCACTGGTATCCGACCGCCTCGACCCCGCGGTCGGTCCCGAGGCCGCCGGTTGCATCTAGGATTTGCTGGGCGGGATCGCCCTTGCGCATGTCGATCGGGATGGCGCCGATCGCCTCGGCCAGCTTCAGGCGATCATCGTGGGAATCGACCACGAAGATCTGAGCGGCACCGCGGATTTCCGCGGAGTGCGCGGCCATCAAACCGACCGGACCAGCGCCGTAGATCGCGATGCTTTCGCCGGGCAAGAAACCCGACAACTCGACGCCATGCCAACCCGTCGGAAAGATGTCGGAGAGCATGACATAGTCATCCTCCTTCTCCTCAGCGTCCTCGGGCAGCTTCAGGCAATTGAAGTCGGCATAAGGTACGCGCATCATCTCGGCCTGACCGCCTTGCCACGGCCCCATCTCGGCAAAGCCATACGCTGCGCCGGCGGTTCCAGGATTGGTCGTGAGGCAAAAACCCGTCAGACCGCGTTCGCAATTTTCGCAGAACCCGCAACCGACGTTGAACGGCATGCAGACGCGATCGCCCCTCTTGATACGATCTACGGCAGCGCCGACTTCGATGACCTCGCCAAGGTTTTCGTGACCGAAGACCCTGCCCTTCTCAAAGCTGGTACGGCCCTCGTACATGTGAAGGTCGGACCCGCAAATGTTGGTCGTGGTCAGCCGGATGATAACATCGGTCGGCTTTTCGATCTTGGGATCATCGATGGTATTGACGGAAACGTCTTTGGGCCCGTTGTACACGACAGCTTTCACGGATCTTCTCCTTTTGTAGCTCTGCTCTGGGCGTCATCAAATCGAGAGCTTGCTGATGATCCGGACCAGCGCAAAGCCGCATAGCATCGCATCTTTCCAACCGATGTCTGTCTCCTAAACCGCCTGATGCCTGAGCGGTTCCTTCCCGTTCGGCAGTTCTCGGATCGATTTACGGCGGCTTTTCGATTGCCTGGGCCAGGACGATCTAAAAAAGCGGCAGATTGATGACCTCAAGAAGTTCCTGCGAAACCAACGGCGCCATGATAACGCAACACATCAACGCCGACTTATCAACAGCAGCATCAAAAGGCAGGATAAGTGCAAAAGACAAGGCCATCCACTATCGCGGATGGCCTGTCGTATTCTTCTATTTAGTTCCAGAGCCGGCCGGGCCGTCCATTCCCGGCGGCAGGCGACCCTAATCGTGCAGGTCGTACGGCAGCTTGGTGTGCCGACCGCTCCGCTATTTCGCGGCCAGCAGGGTGAACTTGTGAATCTGCGGCGGTTCCGAGAAGAGTTCTTCCGCCTTCTCCATCAGCGCGGCGGCAACCTTGCCGTCAAGATGGGCCTGCCGATCCTCCTCTGTGTCGAACGTATCGAAGATCGCGTACGCACCGGGACCTTCCTCGATCGCATACCAGGTCAGAGTGCCCGGCTCGGCTTGAACGAGCGGCAATGCCGAGGTCAGGAAATTGGCGACATCGCTCTCTTTACCGGGTTTGGCCTTCAGTGGCACGTACAGCGCGAGTTTGGGCATTATCGACTCCTCAAGTTAAACGGACAGATATCATTCGGCAGAGTAATGGACGAGCGGGCCGGTACGTTCCCCATGAGGCGGAGCACACGCGGCCCCGCCTCCTCGTCGAAATCAGAACTGCTGTGCGGTCGGCCGGATGACGATCGCGTTGACGTCGACGTCATCAGGTTGTTCGACAGCGAACGCGATAGCACGCGCCACCGATGCCGCTGGGATGGCCTGCTTGTAGAAGTCGAGCACCGTCTCGGCTGCCGTGCCAGACGTCGTGAACTTCAAATCGCTTTCGACGGTTCCGGGCTCGATCGACGTGACACGGACCTTTTCACCCACCTCGTGGCGCAAGCCCTCGCTGATCGCGCTGACCGCGAACTTGGTACCGGAGTAGACCGTGCCGCCTGGTGCGAAGACCTGCGATCGGTCGTCGTCTTCAAATCCCGTCTGATCGGCGAGGCCTCGTGAGGCAGCAGGGCGGCGCCGACCGCCTTGATCGCCGCGAGAGGGCTTCATCCGGCGGGGCCTTGTCTCCTGCCGACCCATCGGTTTCCGACCCGGGCGCCAGATGACCGGGGCGGATGCGCGAGGCCGCCTGGCAGATTCCTATCGGACCGCTCGGGCCCAGGATTTTCCACTGTTCCCCCAAGACGATGGCGACACGGCCACGCCGTTCAATACCTATCCCTTCCACGCGAGGTTCAACGATCTCGAAGCGGATTGGGCCTTCTCGGAGCAGCGGCGTCGCCTCGTGCAGAATCTCGAGCGTGTCATCGCCAAAACGCGAGGGATCGGCGTCAAGCCGATGGCGCTCTTGATCGGAGGGAGTTTTGCCGATCGATCCAACGCGACCCCGGAGGACATCGACGTGGTGATCTACTATGTCGCTGGTGCGACCGGCAGCGCTGGTCACAGGCTCGCGACTCTCGAACGTGACGCGAAGCGGAACGGCCGGATCGACTGCCGCATGATCCCGATCGATGTCGACCTCTCATCACCATTCGCGCTACGGCCTTCTTCTCCATTCTCTATGCAATGGAGAAATCCAGCCGGAAGGTACGGCGCGCGCCCATCTACGTCGACCTGACCGGCGTCCCGTGATGCCGCACCGCATGTTGCGAGGAGCACAGGCTGCTCGCCCGTATTTCGCGCGCGGGTATTGGTCAGGACTGCAGCGATGTTTCTGAAGTTCTGCTGGTGAGCGAACAATCAAACGGCGAGTCTCGGATTAGAAGCCTTCCAGGGCCTACCCGGTTTTTTAAAAGCACGCGGTGGGAATGGCCGCAGCGTAGCCATCGAGAAGGCGTCGAGACTGTCCTGAGACTCAAGGACCAGAGTTATATCTGAGTCTAGAGTTCTCGGTTCTACCAAGGGTTTCACTGGGCCATAGCCCCCTAAGCGGCCTCTACCAACGTCCGTAACGAGTCACAAGTCGCTATGGGCTCCAAACGCGAAGCTGACATCTGTGTCGGCTCCTGACCAACGATAAGCTGCGTTTGTGGGCAGCGCTGACAACGCCTGAAACACCGGAGCGAAACTTGTCTAGCTGTGCCCCATCTGTGCCCCAAAAACCAATTTTGCGAGCTGGCAATAAAAGTAGAGCTAGCCAAGCACCAGTTTTTAAAGAAGAAAAATGGTACGCCCCCTCGGGCTCGAACCGAGGACCCTCTGATTAAAAGTCAGATGCTCTAACCAACTGAGCTAGGGGCGCACATCGCGTTTGCGAAGAGGCGCGGAACATA
>NZ_JBRERY010000036.1:0-11066 GCF_052907225.1 Brevundimonas sp. RM1 | reverse complement strand
GATGAGGATGAGGCCTCCTATCCGGGCGAGCTGTTCCTGATGTTGGCCGGCGCCCTCTACTTCGCTATGAACCTGGCCCCGACCGAGGAGATGCGGCTGATCGCCTATATGACCACGCCGCTGGGCGCGCTGGGCGTGCTCGTCCTGTCGGTGATCCTACTGCACCTGATCGTCTTCGAGGCGGGTTTCGCTGGGCAGGAGGAGGCGGAAACGCCGGTTCGGGCTTTCTTCGACTTCACCCTGCCGGGCTACGCCCTGTGCCTGCTGGCCAGCCTCGCCATGTTGTGGGTGTTCGGCGGAGCGGACGGCCATGGGCTCCAGGCGCTTATGGCCAATGTCGTGATCCTCGCCTTTCCGGCGGCGATCGGGGCCTCGGCCGCGCGGCTTCTAGTGTAGCCGTGACGGCCAAGGAGCAACAGAAGAAGACAGGAAAGAAGGGCGTGTCGCGGCTGCAGTGCGCCTGCGCCCTGGTTGGGCTGCTCATCACGCTCGGCGCGGCGGGCGTACTGGCGCGAGCAGCCTTTTCAGTTCCCTCACCGGCGGCGCTGATGATCAGAAGCGAGGCGGTTCGACCTTCGTCCGGCGGATGGGTGGTCGACGTCGTGGTCTCCAACCAGGGCGACCTCGCCGCCGCCGCCGTGGACATCGAGGGCCAAGTCGGCGAAGAACGCTCAGGGGCTTCGCTCGACTACGTGCCCGGTCGGGGAGAGAAGAAGGCCAGCCTGGTTTTTTCAGGCCCGCAAAGACCTATTGCGACCCTTCGCGTGCAGGGATGGTCGGAACCCTGACACGCCGAACGATGGTGCGGTGAATGAGGAAATCGTCCTACGCTGTGGGTACGGATGTTCGGTCGCGACGGGTTTTGCATGGTCTGTCCGTTTGCGCACCAATCCCAAAATTAACGTCATTCAAACTTAGCGCCAATGTAGCTGAAGCGTGAGCGATCGATCATGAACTCGACCTAGACCCCGTCGCCGTCGCAAGGGGGCAGGTAAGGATGAAGTTTGGTGTTTTGCGGCGTGCGACCGTTCCAATGGTCGCTGCGAGCATGGCGCTGGCGGCCGCGGCTCCGGTTGTCTTGGCTCCCGGCCACGCGTTGGCCACGATAGCCAACGAGGTCGACCGACAGGCCTTGGCCCGACTGCCTCTGACCCAGAACGGCGGGACGTGGGATGCCGGCCATGTCCAGGGCGTCGCCGTCGATCTGGACAGCGGCTATATCTATTACTCTTTCACCAATCTTCTGGCCAAATACGACCTCGAGGGCCGACTGATCGGCACCCTGGTCGGTTGGACCGGCCATCTGGGCGACCTTGCGTTCAACCCCGCTGACGGCAAGCTCTACGGCTCACTGGAGTACAAGGCGGATGAGGCCTTCTACATCGCCGTAATCGACGTCGCCGGACTGGACAGCATCGGCGTGGAGGCGAGCGAAAGCGTCCTGTTCCAGACGGTGCATCTGGCCGAAGTCGCTAGAGACTATGCCGCTGACATGGACGGCGACGGACGGTTCGACGGCGATACGGCGGACACGCGCGACCATCGCTACGGCGCCTCGGGCATCGACGGCGTGACGTTCGGCCCGCGCTTCGGGCGCACCGATGGACCGGTGATGCTGACCGTCGGCTATGGCGTCTATGGCGACGTGACGCGGACCGACAACGACCATCAGGTTCTGCTGCAATACGATATCGCCGACTGGGACCGATACGCCCGTCCGCTGTCAGAGGCGGCTCCGCACCGCGAAGGCCCTGCCGCCGTCGACGGTAAGTATTTCGTTCGTACCGGCAATACGACCTATGGCGTGCAGAATCTCGCCTATGACGCCGAAGCAGGCCGGTGGTTCATGGGCGTTTATCAAGGTCGCAAGTCCGCCTTCCCGAACTATCTGCTGTTCGCTGTCGACGCTCAGGCCCAGCCCGCGTGCGGCGATCTGATCGGCGTGTCTCCTGCATCGAGCGAGGGATGGGAGCAGGGTCTGCTGTTGCCGCTGGCGGCGGATGGTCTGGAAGATCCGGCCACCGGCGTGCGCGGCTGGCGCTGGAAGGCGGACGTCGGGTTTCAGCCGCTGGGACGGGGCCTGTTTTATGTGGCCGAGAATTCCGGCGGCAAGGGCGCCCAGACAGCGGACATCACCCTGATGCGATGGACAGGCGATCCGCAGGCGCCGTTCGCCCCCGTCAACGCCGACCAGCGTCAGCAACTGATCTCCACCCCCTGAACCATGTCTGACGGCTGAGCTCCCTGTCGGGTCGCTGCACGGTGGCCCGCATCCTTTCGCTTTTTTCCTCCTCAGTTCCCGAGTAAGTTTCCATGAGAGTTCGTTCACGTCACCTCGCCAGCGCCAGCCCGCGAGCCCTGTTGCTGTATCCGCTGGTGGCGGCGGCCTTTGCGACCGTCGCGCCGCAGGCCGCCGTCGCGCAAACGGCTGGCGAAGCGACGGCCCAGTCGCAGGCGGCGTCCGGCGCCCTGCGCGGCCGGGTGTTCGACACGGCCAGCGGCGAATACCTCCGCAACGCCGAAGTTCGGGTCGAGGGGACTAGCCTGGTCGCCTATTCGGGGGACGGCGGCGTCTTCCGTCTGAGCGGCGTGCCGAGCGGCGAGGTCGTGGTGGTGGTGCGTTATGCTGGTCTGCAGGAGGCGCGCGTGGTCGCCGGCGTCAGTGCGGGCCAGACGGCAGTCGTCGACGTCGAACTGCAAGCGCCGTCGTATGGCGTGGCCGATGACGTGGCCTCGGTCTCGGACATTGTGGTGACGGCCGCGCGCGGCGGTCAGGCCAAGGCGCTGATGGAGCGTCGCGTGGCGATGAACGCCAAGAACGTGGTCCCGGCCGACAATTTCGGCGCTTTGACCATGGGCGACGTCGGCGAGTTCATGAAGTCCATGCCGGGCCTGTCGATCGACTACACCGAGGTCGACGCCACCGCGGTGCGGATCGGCGGCCTGCCGCCCAAATATTCGACCTTCACCATGGACGGGGCCCGCATGGCCACGGCCACCTCGAACAATAACTCGGGCCGTCAGAACTCGTTCGAGCAGATGTCGATCACCGGCATCGAGACCATCGAGCTGAACCACACCCTGCTGGCTAGCATGGATGCGGATTCGCCCGGCGGCAGCATCAACCTGCGCAGCAAATACGCCTTCCAACTGCCGGAGCGGCAGCTGCGCTTCCAGTTGGGCGGGGTGGCGACCTCGGACTCGGCCTTGTCGCGCCACTACATGCCCGACGACAAGAAGCACGCCAGCCTCTACCCCTCGGCCCAGTTCTCCTATGCCGACGTCTTCATGGACGGCCGTCTGGGCGTGGCCTTCAGCGCCAGCCACAACGCCAATTATGTGCAGCAGGATCGCATCCAGACCGACTGGTCCTATCTGGCCGACGGCCGGGTGCTGCCCTATCAGGTCATGTGGCGCCCGGGTCCGAAGCTGACCAGCCGTACGGCCGCCAATCTGGCGCTGGATTACAAGTTCACCGAAGACCTGATCTTCTCGCTGCGCAGCAACTACTCCTTCTATGATGTGGAGTATTTCAACCAGTACACCTATCTGACGTTCGGGACTTCGACCAAATCCTATGCGACGCCTGACTCGAGCGGCACGCACATCGTGGTCAATCCGGACGGCAAGAACACCCGCTTGCATACCGGCTATTCGCATCGTTACGCGGGGACGCCGACCTATCTGATCGCGCCGAAGCTGGAATATAAGGGCGAGACCTGGGAAGCGGCGCTGCGCGCCAGCTATTCCTCCGCCGAGTTCAACTTCCGCGACACCAGCAAGGGTTTCTTCCAGCGCACCGACAACCACCTGACGGGGATCGGTTTCGAGATGGAGCGCGACTCCACGGCCTCGAACGCCTGGTATCTGCGTCAGACGGCGGGCCGTTCGTGGAGCGACCCGATGAACTTCAATCGCGACATCTCCATCGGCAACAACATCCGCACGGCGGAGTCGGACGCCATCAACGACATGTATTCGTTGAACCTGGATGTGAAGAAACGCCTGAGTATGGGCGATGTCCACTTTACCCTCATGGGCGGACTGGGCGCGCGCAGCAACGACTGGCGTACGGATGAAGGTTCGAACCAGCAGTTCAAATATGTCGGCCCGACCGGCGATCTGACCCAGACGGCGGCCGAGGCGGTCATTCCGTGGACCCAAAAATACCGCTTCGAGATGATCGGCTTCGATGCGGGCAATATGAACGCCCAGGGCTGGCGCGCCGACAGCCACTACGGGATGTATGACATCTATCGCGACCACCCCGAGTATTTCGTGGCGGACGAGGTCGGCAACCTGAAGCGCCGCCTCGACAACAATAAGCGCGTCAAGGAAGACATCACCTCGGCCTATGGCGAGGTCCAGGCCGACGCCGGTCGCGCGCGCTTCGATCTGGGACTGCGCTACGAAAAGACCGAGACGGCGGCGCGCGTCGCCGTCATTCGCCCCGTCAAGGAAGTCACGGACGCGGGGCTGTCGGTCGGCACCGTCGAAGGCCTGATGTACCAGTACAACAACGGAACCTACCAGGATCGCGAAGGCGATTATGACGATTGGTTCTGGAGCGGCGGCGTCAAATACGACTTCACGGACAAGCTGGTCGGCCAGTTCTCCTTCAGCCAGGCGATCTTGCGCCCCGACTACGGAAATCTAGGCGGGGTGGTGTCGATCAACGACGACACCATGATCGTAACCGTGCCGAATCCCGAACTGAAGCCGGAGCGGTCGACCAAGTATTACGCCAGCCTGCAATACTATCTGGAACCATCGGGCATCATCGGCCTGTCCGCGTACCAGCTGGACATGAACGACATGCAGGTCACCGGCATGACGGTGAACCCGGAAGACGTCGGCTTCGATCCGGCCGAATATGCGGGCTACACCTTCCGCAGCGCCCAGAACCTGGACGGCACCAGCACCAATCGCGGCGTGGTGCTGGAGTATAACCAGCAACTGACCTTCCTGCCGGGCGCCTGGCGCGGTCTGGGCCTGCACGGCTCGGTCACCTATCTGGATCCGGACGGCGAGCGTCAGGGCACGCCGAAACAGGCGGCCAACTGGGGCGTCCGTTACAACATCGGCCGCTTTGATTTCCAGCTGAACGGCAACTGGCAGTCGAAGTATAGGGTCAGCGGACTGAACAATACGCCGACCACGCCGAACAACGGCATCCTGTATCACTCGCCGCGCGAGCTGTGGAACGTCAGCGTCAACTACAAGCTCAACGACCGCTTCGATCTGATGCTGGCGGGCCGCAATATCTTCAACTCGCCGGACGTCATCTACTCCAACGAGCGTGATCGGGTGCAACAGTACACGGTCTACGGATCGATGTGGAACATCGGCATTAAGGGCGTCTTCTGATCCGCCTGCGCGTCTGAAGACCGGCGGCCGCGTCGTTATGCGACGACGCGGCCGCCATCCATTGCATTTCCAGGGGACATTCCATGACCTTGAGGCTTGACCGGCGGCGGCTGGTGATGGGCGGCGGACTGGGGCTGGCGGCTTTGGCCCTGCCGGGCGGGGCGCCGCTGGCGCAACAACTGCTGGGGGCGTCCGGGTTCACGCATGGTGTGGCCAGCGGCGAGCCGGGGCCGGATTCCATGCTGCTGTGGAGCCGCTATGCTTTATCGGGCGGCGCCGACGAAGTGCGACTGGACGCCGAGATCGCCCTTGATCCCGACTTTCGTCAGGTGGCGGCGCGGGGCGTGGTGCGCACCGGTCCCTGGCGCGACTGGACCGCCAAGATCACCCTGGACGGGCTGAACCCCGGCACGACCTATTGGTATCGCTTCATCGGTCCGGATGGGTCGATGTCGCAGACGGGCAGGGCGCGGACCCTGCCGGTCGGCCGGACCGAGCGGTTCCGCATCGGCCTGTTCTCCTGCTCCAACCTGCCGATGGGATGGTTTAACGCCTATGCTCATGCGGCAGCGCGCGACGACGTCGACCTGTGGCTGCACGTCGGCGACTACGTCTACGAATACGGCATAGGCTCCTATGCCGTAGACGACCGCATCGCCGAGCGCGCGGTTCTGCCGGCCCACGATCATGAGATGGCGACGCTGGCCGACTACCGCCTGCGCTTCGCCTGCTACCGGGCGGATCCGGACCTGCAGGCCCTGCACGCTGCGGCGCCGATGGTCTGCGTTTGGGACGATCATGAGTCGACCAACGACAGTTGGGAGGGCGGCGCCCAGAACCATCAACCAGCGACCGAAGGCGACTGGAGCACGCGCCGTGCCGCCGCCGTCCAAGCCTATCTGGAATGGATGCCGATTTCCGAAGAGCCCTGGAAATCCTATCCGATCGGCGATCTGGCGACTCTCTACCGCACGGAATCGCGCCTGATCGGCCGCACGCGTCAGGCCGACATCGGCGCGGCCTACCGCGAGGGAACCCAAGCGGCGCTGGCTGCCTTCCGCGACGGCGTGTGGCAGGACGCCTCGGCCACCATGCTGGGCTCGACCCAGGAGGCCTGGCTGGCGCGCGAACTGCGGATTAACGCCCGGAACACGGGTTGGCAGGTGGTCGGCATGGGCACCATCATGGGCCGCACCGTCATGCCCCAGGACGCCGTCAGCTGGCCGCGCCCAGACCTGAGCGAGGGCGCCGTCCGCTCCTTCGTCAACGCTACACGGGCGGGCCGGGTCGGCCTGCCCATGTGGATGGATCGCTGGGACGGTTATCCGGCGGCGCGCTCCCGCTTCCTAAGGGCGGCGCAGGCGGCGGACGCCGATCTGGTCTTGCTGTCCGGCGACAGCCA
The DNA here is from genome assembly GCF_052907225.1 of Brevundimonas sp. RM1. Lineage (NCBI taxonomy): Bacteria > Pseudomonadati > Pseudomonadota > Alphaproteobacteria > Caulobacterales > Caulobacteraceae > Brevundimonas > Brevundimonas sp. RM1. The sequence continues at coordinate 4,297 of NZ_JBRERY010000036.1, read as the reverse complement.
CAACGCCTGGGCCTATTCCCTTTCCGAGGACGGCCGCCCCGCGGGGGTGGAGTTCGCCGGTCAGGCTGTGACCTCCAACGGCATCGAGCGGCAACTCGGCGTGGCTCCGTCGGTCGCTGCCCGGTCCTTCGTCGCTGCTAACCCAGAGATGGCCTGGGCCCAGACCAGCGGGCGGGGCTACATGATGATCGATATCACCCCCGGGCGCGTCAGCGGCGAGTGGATCTTCATGGACACGATCAAGGCGCGCAGCACGGCCGTCGCCAGCGTGCATCGGATGGCGGTTCAGAAAGGACGGCGACGCTTCTTTCTCGCCTGATAGTTTGCAGGTCTTCCGCGCATAGAGGTGGCGCTGCAGGGTATCCCCGCACGACAGGTTCCGGTAACAGGGTTGCTTTCGAGGCCACGCCAGCTTCATGGGGCGGGCTCTGAAGCGAGTCCGGCAAACGTCGCACAAGGGTTGGTTTGCGAAATAGGCATCAGGCCTGACAGCGGACCTCCAGCTCACGCGCGGATTGTCGAGTTTAGGACAGAGTCCGCATGACCGTTCTTGGCGCATCCTGGGTAGGAGAGCCAGCTTTCGGCTCGCAGCACAGCGGCGGGGGTATTTTCAGCACATCGTCGGATATCGGAGTGCTAGAAAAATGACTTATCTGTGGCAAACGCTTGCGCTTTTGGGTCGGTATTTTCCCCGTTCATCTTTACAAGCATTTTGCGTTTCGCCGTTATTTCACTTGCAGTCGTGTAAAGAGTTGGATACCCGCCGTACGCGAGTAGCGGGGGTATTCCAGCGTGAGTTCTGCGAGCGAACAGGCAGGCGAAACGCCTGCCGCTGACAGCGGCCTTTCGTGCCTGGCGACCCTGCTGGCCTTCCATCAGATTCCTTCCGACCAGGCCCAGTTGCGACACGCCCTGGGCCATGGAAGGCCTGCAGATGATACCGATCTCGTCCTTCTTGCGAAACGGATGGAGGCTAAGGCGCGAGCGGTCACGCTCGAACTTGAAGGCTTGGAACGCGCGCCCCTCCCGGCGATCGGAAAGGATCGATCTGGCGACTATTTCATCATCGGCGCGATTCGGGATGGACAGGTCCTGATACAACGTCCAGGTGCAGCCCCGACGGCCCTGGCGCTTCCCGAGTTTGAGCAGATGTGGTCCGGCCGGGCTATTCTGGTCACGACGCGCCTTTCGGTCGCAGCCCAAACCAAGTTCGACGTGACTTGGTTTATCCCAGCCCTTGTCAAGTATCGCTGGATGCTGGGCGATGTTCTCGCCGCTTCGTTGGCGCTACAACTCTTCGCCCTCGCGACGCCCATGATTTTCCAGGTCGTCATCGACAAGGTGCTGGTCCACCAGGGCCTGACGACGCTGGATGTTCTGGCCATCGGCCTGATCACGGTCGTGGTGTTCGAGAGCTTCCTCGGTGGTCTGCGCGCCTACGTGTTTTCCCATACGACCAGTCGGGTCGATGTCGAACTGGGCGCCAAGCTCTATCGCCACCTGCTCAACCTGCCGCTGGCCTATTTTGAATCCCGGCGCGTCGGGGACACCATCGCCCGGGTGAGGGAACTGGAGACCATCCGGGAGTTCCTGACGTCCTCGTCGGTGACCCTGTTCGTGGACCTGTTGTTCACCGTCATCTTCCTGGTGGTGATGTGGTTCTACTCGCCCCTCCTCTTCGCCATCGTGGCGGGGACCATCGTCCTCTACGCCATCATCTGCTTCATCATCACGCCGCCGCTGCGGCGGCGGATCGAGGAACGGTTCCAGCGCGGCGCCGAGAGCCAGGCCTTTCTGGTCGAGAGCGTCACGGGCGTGCAGACGCTGAAGGCGGCGGCGGTCGAGCCGCAGATGCAGAACCGCTGGGAGCGTCTGCTGGCGGCCTACGTCAAGGCGGGCTTCAAGGCCGCCAAGCTGAATATCTGGGGCGGACAGGCCATCCAACTGGTCAGCAAGATCTCTACCGCCCTGATCCTCTATGTCGGGGCCAAGCTGGTCATCGGGGGCAACCTGACGGTGGGCGAACTGGTCGCCTTCAACATGCTGGCGGGTCGGGTGGCCGAGCCTGTGTTGCGTCTGGCGGGCCTGTGGCAGCAGTTTCAGGAGGCCCGCGTCGGCGTGGACCGTCTCGGCGACGTGCTGAACGCCCCGACGGAGACGCAGTTCTCCGCGACCCGCTCAGCTCTGCCGCAGATCAAGGGCGCGATCGCCTTTGACGACGTGACCTTCCGGTACAACCCAGGCGGTCGCGAGGTGCTGCGCAGGGTGTCGCTGGAGGTGAAGCCGGGCGAGGTTCTGGGCATCGTCGGGCCTTCGGGATCGGGCAAGTCCACCCTGACCAAGCTGGTCCAGCGCCTCTATGTGCCCGAGAGCGGTCGGGTCATGGTGGATGGTACGGATCTGTCGCTAGTCGATCCGGCGTGGCTGAGGCGTCAGGTCGGCGTGGTCCTGCAGGAGAACCTGCTGTTTAACCGCTCGGTGCGCGACAATATCGCCCTGGCGGATCCCGGCATGTCGACCGAGCGCGTGATGGCGGCGGCGACCCTGGCGGGGGCGCACGACTTTATCCTCGAACTGTCCGAGGCCTACGACACCCAGATCGAGGAGCGCGGCAGCAACCTGTCGGGCGGTCAGCGTCAGCGCATCGCCATCGCCCGCGCCCTGGTCACTAATCCCCGCATCCTCATCCTGGACGAGGCCACCTCGGCGCTTGACGCGGAATCCGAGGCCATCATCCACCGCAACATGCGCGCCATCGCCAAGGGCCGCACGGTGATGATCATCGCCCACCGCCTGTCCGCCATCCGTATGGCCGACCGCATCATCACCATGGAGAATGGCGAGATCACGGAAGTCGGCACGCACGAGGCCCTGATGGCGGCCAATGGTCGATACGCCCAGCTGTGGCGCACCCAGATGCATGGCGACCCGACGGGAGAACCGGCATGAGCCTGTCGCGACACTGGTCCGTGCTGAAGGAGGCTTGGGCGGCCGAGAGCAAACGCCGCAGGGCGGGGGTCAAGGAATGGCGCGACAAGGAGTTTCTGCCCGCCGCGCTGGAGATCGCCGAGACCCCGCCGTCGCCGATCGGTCGCGGCATCCTCTGGACCATTATCGCCGCCGCCGTGACGGCCCTGCTGTGGTCGATCTTTAGTCATGTCGATGTAGTGGCGGTAGGCGAGGGGCGGCTGGTCCCCACCGGCCGACTGCGTACGGTCGAGACGGCCGAGAGCGGCATCGTCCGCGCCATCCATGTGCGCGAGGGCCAGCATGTCGAGACCGGCTTGCCCCTGATCGAGCTGGACCCGACGGTGGCCGACGCCGACGTCGGCGCCGCGCGATCCGAACTGGCGACCGCGCGCCTGACCCGGGCGCGCGCCGACGCCCTGCTGAACTGGCTGGCCTCGGGCCGTATCGCCTTCCAGCCCCCAGAGGGCGCCGACCCGGCTGCGGTCGCAGCGGAACGCCAGGTGGTCGAGGCGCGCATTCAGGAACATCTGGCCAATCTGTCCGCCCTGGACCAGCGCCGGGCGGGCGCCCGCTCCGCCGCCCTGACCTCGGCCGAGAACGTCGCCCGCTATGAGGAGACCCTGCCGCTGGCCCGCGAGCAGCTGACCGCTCGCCAGGAGCTGGAGCGCCGCGGCCTGGCCCCGCGCCTGCGCGTTCTGGAGCAAGAGGAGCGCTACATCTCCCTCAGCCGCGAGCTTGCGGCCGAGCGCCACCGCCAGGCCGAGGCCCAGGCCCAGACCACGATGATCGAGCGCGAACGCATCCAGGCCCAGCAGGCCTTCCGCGCCGAGGCGGCGCGGGAAAAGGCCGAAGCCGAGGCCGTGGTCGCGACGCGCGCCGAGACCCTGACCAAGGCCGATCAGCGTCAGGCTTTGCAACGCCTCACGGCCCCGGTCGCCGGCGTGGTCAATGAGGTGTCGGTCACCACGCTGGGCGAGGTCGCCGAGGCGGGGCAGTCCCTGATCACCATCGTCCCGGACGGAGAGGACCTGATCGTCGAGGCCCTGGTCCTGAACCGCGACGTGGGCTTCGTGCGGCCCGGCCTGCAAACCATCGTCAAGCTGGAGGCCTACTGACGTGACCCCCGTTTCTCATCCAGCCATAACGAGAGTCCGAGGTTGATCTGGGTAGAGATTGGTTGGGTTGGCAATAGGGCGGCCTGCGCAGCCGTCAACCAGCGCAGCAGGCCGCCCGGCGTTTCCAGCAAGGGCTTGCGCGTAGGCCTGCGGCGTCAGCCAGCCGAGCTTCGAGTGCGGTCGCCGCTCATTGTAGTCACGCCGCCAGGCCT
>NZ_JBRERY010000035.1:0-11906 GCF_052907225.1 Brevundimonas sp. RM1 | reverse complement strand
GGAGGGGTCACGGGCGCGACGGCGACAGGCGCGGGCGCCTCCGTCGGCGCGGCGCCGACCGAGGCCAGCAGGGCGGCGATGTCCAATTCCGGCGCGGCGGCGCGGGCCAGGGCCGAGGCGTCGCTGCTGTCCTCGTCGGCCACGGCGGCGGGCGCGGCATCGACCGACGCCGCATCGCCCAAGGGCGTGACGCTGAGGTCGCAATCCATCTCCACGAAGTCGAAGACCTCGCGCACCTCGGCCTCGCTGACGTCGGCGTCCAGTTCGATGGTCCAGATCAGGTGGCTGTCGGTCGGCTCCAGCGCGTCCAGCAGCGGCAGGCCGCTGTCGTCCATCTGCACCCGCGTCGGGCCCAGGCGGCCCAGTTCGCGCAGCAGCAGACCCGTCTCATTGGCGCTGGCGTAGAGGCGCGGATGCGGACGGAAGACGACCCTCCACCCCTGCGACGCGCTCGGCGCCGACAGATCGGGCAGCGGCGCCAGGGCGGCCAGGTCCGGCAAGGGCGGCAGGTCGGGAAGATCCGGCAGGCCCGCTGGAGCCTCGAACGCCCCAAGGTCCATGGCGACGGGCGTGAAGCCGAAATCGTCCTCTTCCGACTCGGCGGCCGCGACCGGCGCGGCCCCGCCGTAAGTCAGGGCCTCCAGCTCGGCGACCAGACCGGCCGAGCGCACGGGATCGACGGGCGCGCCTGCGCCGCGCGCGGCGGCGACGTGGTCGGCCAGCACGTCCGCGGCGCGCAGCAGGGTCTTCACCGTCGGCTCGTCGCACGGTTTTCGGCCCGAGCGCAGCTCATCCATCAGCGTCTCGAAGACGTGGGCGAAACGGACCAGGTCTTCCAGCCCGAAGGCCCCCGCCCCGCCCTTCACCGAATGGACGGCGCGGAAGACGGCGTTGATGACCTCGATATCCGTCGACCCGGACTCCAGCGTCAGCAGATTGCCTTCCAGATCGGCGAGCAGCTCCTCGCATTCCTGGAAGAAGGTCGCCTTGATCGCCTCGAACGGATCGTCGCTCATCGTCTCAGTTCCTCAGTCCCAGGTCGTCAGGCCGCCACGCGGCGCACGGCGTCGACCAGACGCACGGGGTCGAACGGCTTGACGATCCAGCCGGTGGCCCCGGCCTCGCGGGCGCGCTGCTTCTTGGCGGCGTCGCTCTCGGTCGTCAGGACCAGCACGGGGACGGCGCTGAACGCAGGGTCCGCCCGCATCCCCTCGATGAAGCCGAACCCGTCCATGCGCGGCATGTTGATGTCGGTGATGACGATGTCGGGGTTTTCGGCCTGCAGCACCTCCAGCCCGTGGACGCCGTCCTCGGCCTGGACCACGCGATAGCCCGCGTCCTTGAGCGCCAGCATCAGCATGTCGCGCATGGTGCGTGAATCATCGACGGTCAGAACGGTCTTGGTCATTGGGAGGCGTCCTGTGCGGAGAGATCAGAGGGCGAAGCGCCGAAGGCGCTCCATTGGGTCGTCAGCGCCTCGGACGCATTGACGAAGGTCAAAGCCTGGCCGTCGGCGCGCCAGGTGCGGATCGCCGACAACAGCAGCTGAAGGCACAGCCCGCCCAGCCGCTCGACGGCCGAGCCGTCCAGCGTCAGGGCCTGACCGCGCGCCGCCAGCAGCTCGCCCTTCAGCGGCTCGGCTGCGCGCAGGTCCAGAACCGGGGCCAGAACGACCGTGGCCGTCATCAGAATTCCTCCCACCCGTCTTCGATGGCTTCAGGCTTCAGAGCCGCGCCGCCGCGTCCCATGGTCTTCAGGGCGGCGACCGTCTCGGCCACCGGCTGCGGCTTGCGGGCAGGCGCGGGCTCGGCGGCGACCGAGGCGGGCTTGGCCTTCGGCGCCGAGACCGGAGCGCGAAGCTGAGCGACGGCCTGCGTCGTCTGCCTCACCTTGAAGTGCGCCACCGAGGCGGCCAGGACGTCGGCCTCCTGGGCCAGCGAGTGGCTGGCGGCGGTCGATTCCTCGACCATCGCAGCATTCTGCTGCGTCACCTGATCCATCTGGTTCACGGCGGTGTTGACCTGTTGCAGGCCCGTCGCCTGCTCCTGGGCCGAGGCCGAGATTTCAGAAACCAAACTATTGATCTCGGCCACCTCGTCCACGATTCGGCTCAGCGCCTCGCCTGCGCGGCCCACCAGGTCGACGCCCTGTTCGACCTGACGGCTGGAGGCGGTGATCAGGGTCTTGATCTCCTTGGCCGCTCCAGCCGAACGCTGGGCCAGGGCGCGCACTTCAGAGGCCACGACCGCGAAGCCACGACCGGCGTCGCCCGCGCGCGCCGCCTCGACGCCAGCGTTCAGCGCCAGAAGGTTGGTCTGGAAGGCGATCTCGTCGATCACGCCGATGATGGCGCCGATCTGGTTCGACGACTGTTCGATGGCGGTCATGGCGGCGACCGCCTCGCCGACGACCAGGCCCGAAGCCTCGGCCTCGCCGCGCGTCTTCTGCACCACGTCGGCGGCCTGACGGGCGCCGTCGGCGGTGCGGTTCACCGTCGTCGTGATCTGGTCCAGGGCCGCAGCGGTTTCCGCCAGGCTGGCGGCCTGCTGTTCAGTGCGGCGCGACAGGTCGTCCGACGCCTGACTGATCTCGCTCGAGCCCGAACGGATGGCCGCGACATTGGCCGCCACCGAGGCGACGGCCTTCTCCAGCTGCGCAATGGCGTCGTTGAAGTCGGCCCGCAGCTGTTCGGCGTTCGGCGCGAACGTCACCTCGATGCGGTGGGTCAGGTCGCCCGACGCCATGGCGTTCAGGCCCTGGCCCAGGGCGGTGATGGCGATGCGGTCTTCCTCGGCGGCCTTGGCCTTTTCGGCCTCGACGCGGGCGCGCTCCTCTGCCGCCGCCTGGCGCTGGGCCACGGCCTCGGCTTCCAGCCGCTCATTGGCGATGGCGGCGTCCTTGAACGCCAGGACGGCGGCGGCCATCTGGCCGACCTCATCCTTGCGGCCCATGGCGGGCACCTGGATCGACTTGTCGCCGCCGGCCAGGCGACGCATCGCGGCCGTCATGGCGGCGATCGGCTTGGCGATCGACTGGGCCAGAACCAGACCCGAAGCCACCGACAGGATCAGCGCGACCAGCACGCCGACGCCTAGGGCGATCTTGGTGGTCCGGAAGGCCGCATCCTGCGCCTTCAGGGCCGCCGCCTTGCGGGTCTCCTGCGCGTCGCTGATCTCCTTGAACGCAACATCGACCGGATCCATGAACTGGTTCGGCAGGGCGCTGGCCGCCAGGGCCAGGGCGTCGGAATGGGTCTCGGGACGGCCCGCCAGGGCGATCTCGGGATTGATGACCGAGGCCTCATAGGCGGCGACCGCCTTGTCCAGCGCGTCCATGCGGCCCAGGGCGCCGGAGATGTGCGACACCATCTGACGCATCTCGGCCGAACCCTGCTTGTAGCGGGCCTGATGCGACTTGACCCGTTCCAGATAGTCCGGCGACAGCGTCAGAAGATAGGCGCGGGCGTTGCTTTCCTGCTGGTCCACCGACCGCTTCAGCACATTGGTCTGGCCGATGACGGTCTCGGCCAGGGTGACCGTGGCCTTGGCCTTCTCCAACTGCCCCACTTCAAACAGCACCACCCCGCCCAGCGTCACGATGACGGCCAGGATCAGGGCGAAGGCGCCCGCAAGCTTGCGCGATATTCTGACGTTGTCCAACTGCACGAGAGTTTCCTGTTCGAAAACGCCGAGCCCCCCCGGCGGATAGCTAAGGTAGAGGAGAGAGGGTTCAGAAAGCGTAAGTGAGAGCGCCGACCAGACGCCCGTCATAGTTGTCGCCCAGCGCATGGCTGTCGGTGTCGTACCAGCGCACATCCACCGCAAAACGCTCGCTCAGGTTGTGCTTCACGCCCAGATTCCAGGCGTTGTAGTCGGCCCCTCCGTCCGCCGAGCGCACGCCGTAGGCCGCCGACGCCTTGGTGCGCGGCCCCAGGGCCGTCGACGCCTGCGCCTCGATCCACCAGGCCTCCTTGGTCGCGGCGAAACCGTCGGGCGTGTAGTTGACCCGCAGCCGCCCCGAAACGCGCCCGAACTTGCGCGAGGCGTCAGCCTGATATTCCCAGAAGTTGGAGTCGATCCCGGCGCGCGTGCCCGGCAGGTCTCGGTTGGCGACCGAAAGATCAAAGGCGAAACCGGCCGCCTTGGGCCGCCAGCCCAGACTCGTGACGATCTCGGCGTCCGACCCCTGAGACAGTTTGGCGGTCGAGGCGAAAACGGCGCCGTAGAAATCGCCGTACGAGACTTCGAGCGAGCCGTTCAGACTGGGATCGCCGGCGCTCTTGCCCAGACCCTTGCCGACGTATTCGCTGGCGACGCCAAACTGGCCTTCGACGGACTGGGCCCCCGCAGGGGCCGCTAGCGCCGCTGACAGAGCGATGATCAAGCCGCCCGCGAGCGGATTACGGAGCGCGCGAGCGCCTTTCTGGCGTCGAGCGATGATTTGGAAGGGCATTCAGACCTCTTTGAGACTGATCCCCTTCTGCGTGAGACAACGGTAGGCAATCGTAAATTCGGCCGTACGTAGAAATCCGCAATTCATGTTGTCGCTGCGCAGATTTCTCTCATCAGAACGCCGTTCTATTTATTAACACTCGAGTAACCATGACGACGAAGATCACACATACCCACGTTACGACAGAAATGGACATTTTTTCAGCTCACAAAGAACTGTGAGCGATAATTGCATGTTAGCCGAGACCTATTTAAGAGGCCCCTCTTACCTGCCTTATGACGACGACGACACGGAAGGGCTCGCCTCCTGATCTAGCGGGAAGCGAGGACAAGTTCGATTTACTCAGTATTGGACCGCCGCTCCCGTGACATCGCCCCATTCCCGCCTCCTTGGGCGGCGGCTGTCGCCTTGGCGTGCGCCCTGTTCGCCGTTGCGGCTCTGACCATGGGGCTGGCGGCGCCGTCCTTCCCGCGCGACCTCGCCCTGATCGCCTTGACGGCGGCGCTGGCGGCTTCGACCGCCTCAATCCTGGCCTGGCGGCAGGCCTCGCGTCTCGCAAAGGCCCTGGCGGCGCGCGACGCCATGCTCCAGGTCGCCTTCCTGTCGACGCCGACCCTGATGCTGACCCGCGAGGGCGTCATCTCGCGCCTCAACGACACGGCGCTCGCCATGTTCAGGATCACCAAGGAGCAGGCCCTGGGCCGCCCCTTCGCCGATATGGTTCCAGGCTTCACCATGGCCGCCGTCATCGCCTCTGGGATGCCATCCGGCCTGCTGAAAGCCGACGCCGACTATTGGGTCGGCCGACGAGCCGACGGCTCGACCTTTCCGGTCGGCGTGCAGTTCGGCCTGGCGCCGGGCGGGCCAGACCAGGATTTCGTGGCCCTGGGCCTGGCCGACCTGACGCTCCATTACGCCGCAGAGACGCAGGCGCGCGAACTGCATGCTCAGTTGAATACCGTCTGGCGGCTGAACTCCCTCGGCGAAATGGCCGCCACCCTGGCCCATGAACTGAACCAGCCGCTGAGCGCGGCCAGCGGCTACATGCACGCCAGCCGGGCCGACATGGAGAAGGCCGGATCCCTGGGCGACAGCGCCTGCCGCACCCTGGACCTGGCCCAGGCCCAGCTGTTGCGCGCGGGTCAGATCATTCGCCGCATCCGCGCCTTCCTGAGCCAGGAGACCGGCGGCATGGGCGACGAAAGCGTGGCGGCCATGATCGAGACCATGAAGCAGATTTTGACGCGAATGGGCCAGGACAAGGATGTCGCCGTCCGCATCGATCTGGACGCCGACGGCGACCGGGTGCGGGCCGACCGCATCCAGTTCCAGCAGGCGGTCGTCAACCTGGTCCGCAACGCCGTCGAGGCGGCTGCGGGCGGCGTCGGCGCCCAGGTGCGCATCCTGGGCCGCGCCGAGGCCGACGGCTATCGCATCAGCATCGAGGACAACGGCCCCGGCGTCGCCGACGATCAGCGCGACCGTCTGTTCCAGCCCATGACCAGCACCAAGCCCGGCGGCATGGGTCTGGGCCTGTCCGTCACGCGCACCATCGTCGAGCGGCACGGCGGCGTCCTGAACGTCGGGCGCAGCCAGGCCCTGGGCGGCGCCGCCTTCTTCTTCACCCTGCCCAAGGATCAGGAGGCCAGGACCGCGTGAGCGATCATTCCGTCTTCGTCATCGACGACGATTCCGCCGTGCGCGACGCCCTCCTGCGGGTGCTGCGCGGGCGCGGCGTGCGCGCGCGCGGCTTCTCCAGCGGGACCGAGTTCTTCGCCGCCCTGCCCGAGGACGCCTCGGCCTGCGTCATCACCGACGTGCAGATGCCGGGCATGGACGGAACCGAGATCGTACGCCGCCTGGCCGAACTGCGCGGCGAGACCTGGCCCGTCATCGTCATCACCGGCCACGCCGACGTCTCCATGGCGGTGCAGATGATGAAAAACGGCATCGTGGACTTCATCGAAAAACCCTTCGATCCCACCCGCCTGGTCGAGGTGGTGAAGGGTTGTCTGGCCAGGCTCGGAGAGTTGGACGCCCGCCAGCAAGCGCGCCAGCAGGCCCGCGTGCGCCTGGGCCGCCTGACCCCGCGCGAGCGGCAGGTCTTCGACGCCCTGGTCGCCGGCGCCTCCAACAAGGAGATGGCCCTGAACCTGAAGATCAGCCCGCGCACGGTCGAGGTCTTCCGCGCCAAGGTCATGACCAAGATGGAGGCCGACAGCCTGCCCGCCCTGGTGCGCATGGGGCTGATGCTCAGCTAGACGTTTCGTCTCCTTGCAGCTGCGCCCGCTCCGGCGCGTTATGTCGGCTCCCCGACCGCGACCAAGGAGCCGCCCCATGTCCGATCCCGCCCGCCTGCTCCGCCGTCAGGCCTATGTCGACGGCCGCTGGATCGACGCCGACGGCAGCAGGACCATTGAAGTGACCAACCCGGCCACGGGCGAGGTGCTGGCGACCGTCCCCGACATGGGCGCCCTTGAGACCCGCCGCGCCGTCGCCGCCGCCGAAGCCGCGATGAAGCCGTGGGCCGCCAAGACGGCGGGCGAACGCGCCCGCATCCTGCGCCGCTGGTTCGATCTGATGATGAGCGAGCAGGACGCCCTCGGCCGCCTGCTGACCCGCGAGCAAGGCAAGAGCCTGACCGAGGCCAAGGGCGAGATCGCCTACGCCGCCGGCTTCATCGAATGGTTCGCTGAAGAGGGCAAACGCACCTACGGCGAGGTCATCCCGACCCACGACGCCTCAAAACGGCTGGTGACGCTACGCCAGCCGGTCGGGGTGGTGGGGGCCATCACCCCGTGGAACTTCCCCGCCGCCATGATCACCCGCAAGATCGGCCCGGCCCTGGCCGCCGGCTGCGCCGTGGTGCTGAAGCCCGCCAGCCAGACGCCGCTGTCGGCCCTGGCCCTGGCCGTTCTGGCGGAAGAGGCGGGTCTGCCGCCCGGCCTGTTCAACGTCGTCACCGGCTCGGCCTCGGCCATCGGCGGCGAGCTGACCTCCAATGAAACCGTGCGCAAGATCAGCTTCACCGGCTCGACCGAGATCGGCCGCCTGCTGATGAAGCAGTCATCGGACACCATCAAGAAGATGAGCCTGGAGCTGGGCGGCAACGCCCCCTTCCTGGTCTTCGACGACGCCGATGTGGACGCCGCCGTGGCGGGCGCCGTGGCCTCTAAATACCGCAACGCAGGCCAGACCTGCGTCTGCACCAACCGCTTCTATGTGCAGGCCGCCGTCCACGATGAATTCGTCGCCAAGCTGACACAGGCCACGCAGGCCCTGAAGGTCGGAAACGGCCTCGGCGACGGCGTGCAGATCGGCCCCCTGATCGACGAAAAGGCGGTGAAGAAGGTCGAGGAGCACATCGCCGACGCCCTGGCCAAGGGCGCAAGCCTGCTGACAGGCGGCGCCCGCCATGAGCTGGGCATGACCTTCTTCCAGCCGACCGTCCTGTCGGGCGTGACCCAGGACATGCAGATGTGCCGCGAAGAGACCTTCGGTCCCGTCTCCGGCGTCGTCCGCTTCGAGACGGAAGAAGAAGGGATCGCCCTGGCCAACGACACCATCTTCGGTCTGGCCGGCTACTTCTACGCCCGCGACCTGAGCCGCGTCTGGCGCGTGGCCGAAGCGCTGGAGACCGGCATGATCGGCGTCAACACCGGCCTGATCTCCACCGAAGTCGCCCCCTTCGGCGGGATCAAGCAATCCGGCCTCGGCCGCGAAGGCTCCAGCCACGGCATCGAGGACTACCTGGAGATCAAATACCTCTGCATGGGACTCTAGGCTCCGCTTCCCGCGAGCGATTATTCGACCAAGGTCGCTCTCCGCAAACCTGCGTTCCTGCTGTCACTCTCCCTTTCGACGCTCGGCGCAAAGCACGCCGGGCGCGAGGGAACGCGCCGCGCATCGCGGCCGCACAGGAAGGGAACTGCCCATGACCGACCGCACCATGGGTGCGGCGGACGGCGGCGAGCACACGGTCGACAAGAACGACCGGCTGGTGATTCTCGCCTCCTCCGTCGGCACCGTCATCGAATGGTACGACTTCTATCTTTACGGCTCGCTGGCCGCGATCATCTCCGCCCAGTTCTTCTCGGGCGTGAACGAGACCACCGGCTTCATCTTCGCCCTGATGGCCTTCGCCGCCGGTTTCGCCGTGCGTCCGTTCGGGGCCATCGTCTTCGGTCGCATGGGCGATCTGTGGGGGCGCAAGAACACCTTCCTGGTGACCATGCTGCTGATGGGCGTCTCGACCTTCGTGGTCGGCCTGTTGCCGCCCTATGCGGCCATCGGCATCGCCGCGCCGATCATCCTAGTGCTGATGCGCCTGATCCAGGGCCTGGCTCTGGGCGGCGAATACGGCGGCGCCGCCACCTATGTCGCCGAGCACGCCCCGCACGGCAAGCGCGGCTTCTACACCTCCTTCATCCAGATCACCGCCACCGTGGGCCTGCTGCTCAGCCTGATGGTGATCCTGGGCGTGCGCCTGGCCATCGGTGAAGAAGCGTTCGCCGACTGGGGCTGGCGCATTCCGTTCCTGGTCTCAATTCTGCTGCTGGGCGTGTCCCTGTGGATCCGCCTGAAGCTGTCGGAAAGCCCGGCCTTCAAGCGCATGAAGGCCGAAGGCAAGGGCTCAACCACGCCCCTGAAGGACAGCTTCATGAAGTGGCCGAACCTGAAGCTGGTGCTGATCGCCCTGTTCGGCCTGGCGGCCGGTCAGGCCGTGGTCTGGTACACGGGTCAGTTCTACGCCATGCTTTTCCTTGAGAAGACGCTCAAGGTTGACCCCGCCCTCGTCAACGTCCTGATCGCCGCCGCCCTGGCGCTGGCGACGCCCTTCTTCGTCTTCTTCGGCTGGCTGTCGGACAAGGTGGGACGCAAGCCGATCATCCTGCTGGGTTGTCTGCTGGCCGCCCTGACCTACTTCCCGCTGTTCAACGCCCTCACCGAAGCGGCCAACCCGCGCCTCGTCGCCGCCGCAGCCGCCTCGCCGGTGACGGTGATCGCCGATCCGGCCGACTGCCACTTCCAGTTCGACCCGGTTGGCAAGACCGTCTTCAACAGCTCGTGCGACGTGGCCAAGACCCATCTGGCAAAGGCGGGCGTCACCTATGTCAACGAAGCCGCCCCGGCCGGAACCGTGGCCCAGGTCCGCATCGGCGATCAGGTGGTCGACAGCTTCAACGGCAAGGTCATGCCCAAGGCCGACTTCGAAGCCCAGAAGAAGACCTGGGACGCCGGCTTGACCGCCGCCCTGACCCAGGCTGGCTATCCGGCCAAGGCTGACAGCGCCCTGGTCAACAAGCCCATGGTGATCGGCATCCTGTTCCTGCTGGTGCTGTATGTGACCATGGTCTACGGCCCGATCGCCGCCGCCCTGGTCGAGATGTTCCCGACCAAGGTGCGCTACACTTCCATGTCGCTGCCCTATCACATCGGCAACGGCTGGTTCGGGGGCTTCCTGCCGACCACGGCCTTCGCCATGGTCGCCGCCACGGGCAATATCTATTACGGCCTGTGGTACCCCATCGCCATCGCCGTGCTGACCCTGATCGTCGGCGTCCTCTTCGTGAAGGAAGGCAAGGACGTGGATATCCACGACTGATCGAGCGGCTTCGCAACAACTGACTTTCGCCAACCTGCGGGCGGTCCGGCTTCGGCCTGGCCGCCCTCTTTTTTCGCTTGCCCGCGTGAGCGCGCCCGGCCCAGATGACGCCCATGTTCAGCCTCGCCACCCTGGCCCTGACGGCCTTCTACATGGCCGCCCTGTTCGGTATCGCCTGGTGGTACGAGCGGCCGCAGATCAAGGCGCAGCGCGGGATGCTGGGGCCGTCGCTCTACGCCCTGTCGCTGGCCATCTACTGCACGTCGTGGACCTATTACGGGGCGGTGGGCACGGCCGCGCGCGACGGGTGGGAGTATCTGCCCATCTACGTCGGGCCGATCCTGGGGCTGACCCTGCTGCTGCCGTTGTGGCGGCGCATCGCCTCGGCCGCCCGGCGCGAGAACGTCGGCTCGATGGCCGACTTCATCTCGTCGCGCTACGGCAAGAGCCCGGCGCTGGGCGCGGCGGTGGCGGGCGTCGCCATCCTAGGCTCGGTCCCCTACATCGCCCTTCAGCTCAAGTCGCTGTCGATGGCGGGCGAGATGATCACGGCGGGCACCCCCGTCGCCGGGTCCGAGAGCCTGACCGTCCTGGTCATGGCGGCGGTGCTGGCCGGGTTCGCCATCCTGTTCGGCGCGCGACGGCCCGACCTGACCGAGCACAACCGCGGCCTGATCCAGGCCATCGGCATCGAGTCCATCGTCAAGCTGGCCGCCCTGCTGGCCGTCGCCGTCTTCGCCGTCGCCCTGCTGGCCGCCTCGCCCTCGCGTCAGGCCGCAGCCGACAGCCTGGGCCAGTTGGGAACGTGGCCGCACATCGACGCCCGCTTCATGGCCATCACCCTGGTGGCGACCCTGGCCATCTTCTGCCTGCCGCGTCAGTTCCACGTCGCCTTCGTCGAGGGCGGCGACCCGGCCCAGGTGCGCCGCGCGCGCTGGATCTTTCCGCTGTATCTGATCCTGACCACCCTGGCGGTCCTGCCGCTGGTGGCGGCGGGCGGCCTGTTCCGGCCCGAGACCAACCCCGACCTGCTGGTGCTGGCCCTGCCGTTCGGCGCAGGGCAGAGCCTGCTGACCGCCGTGGTCTTCGTCGGCGGCTTCTCGGCCGCCACCGCCATGGTCATCGTCGAGGCCGTGGCCCTGTCGGCCATGGTGTCCAACAACCTAGTCCTGCCGCTGATGGGGGCGGGACGCCGGCGCGGCGCGGCCCAGCCGGACATGGCGCGAGCTCTGCTGAACATCCGCCGCCTGGCCATCGTCGCCCTGCTGCTGCTGGCCTGGCTCTATTATCTGGCGATGGACCGCTCCAGCGGCCTGGCGGCGATCGGCCTGGTGTCCTTCGCCGCCCTGGCCCAGTTGGCGCCGTCGCTGTTCGGAGCGGTGCTCTGGCGCGGCGGGCGGGCCAGCGGCGCCCTGGCGGGACTGGCGGCGGGGATGACGGTCTGGGCCGTCATGCTGGCCGCGCCGCAGCTGGCGCCCGGCTTCGGCCTGAACGTTCCCGCCATGCTGGGGCTGGAAGACCCGTTCGCGGCGGGGGTCTTCCTCAGCCTGACGCTGAACCTCGGCGTCTTCGTCCTGGTGTCGCGGGCGCGGCCGCCGCGCCTGATCGACCGGGTGCAGGCCCGCGCCTTCGTCGACCGGCTCGGCCCCGACTGGCTGGAGGGCCGCGGCGGCTCGGCCGGGGCCTCGGTCGGCGACCTGCGCGCCCTGGTCGCCCGCTTCATCGGCGACGAGCGGGCCGAGCGCGCCTTCGCCGCCTGGGCGCGCGAAACCGACGTCAGGCTGAAGGACGCCGACCCGGCCGACGCCGCCCTGGCCCGCGCGGCCGAGCGGATGCTGGCCGGGGCCGT
>NZ_JBRERY010000034.1:0-13250 GCF_052907225.1 Brevundimonas sp. RM1 | reverse complement strand
GCAGGTCGGTATCCGTAACCTGTTCGACGACACCGCAACCTTCACCTCGGGTTCGGGTGGCGGACGTGGTGCCGGTAACGTGCCGCTCTCCTCGCAGTACGACTATCTTGGTCGGCGCGGGTTCATCAGCTTGACCCGCAGTTGGTAAGTTTTATTAACGCAAAATAGGAAGGGGCGGCGAAGCAATTCGTCGCCCCTTTTCTATTTCATAACCCAGGTCTATTTCCCGACGTAAGATGAAGTAGTGGCGTTTGGCGGAGCAAATTGGAGCAGCAACAATGATTCCCTCCCCGGGCCGAGGCGATAGGCCCCCACCGGAGGCGTGCAAGCGCTGCTCACTCTTCTGCCGACGCTGCCAGCGAACTTTCCCTGGCCGATCTTCATCGTCCTGCACGTCCCGGCTGACCGCAGCAACGCGCTGCCCTCCCCTCCTTGCTCGAGAACAAATGCCTGCTTGAAGTCAAGGGGGCCGAAGACAAGAAGACCGCCCGTCCCGGCGTGGTCTATCTCGCCCTCTCGGACCACCACCTGCTGGTCGAGAGCAACGGCGATCTGATCTTGTCTTCCGAAGAAGCTGTCAACTACTCCCGCCCCTCCATCGCCGCTGCGGGCGGAATCGCCCTGGTGGAGGAACCCTCGCCGCCACCTACGCCCAGAGAGGGGGGCCAGGCCGGCCGCAACGCCTGCGACGCAACCCTCGCCCTGCCGCTCACCCGATCTAGAGAAGGAAGAAGTCGAGACCGCTCGTCGGCCCCGGAAGACCGGAGCCAATCAAGACCCCTTAGCGAACAACAATCCCGCCGACAGAAACGCAACGCCTTCAACAGGCGGCGATGGAGCCGCCTGGGCCGGCGGTCCAAGGGCTTCGGCACGCGCACGTAAGTAGCCTAGCGTGGGGGCCGCCTATACGATTCTCACGCTTTTCTAAGAAGATGACGTTATAGGATCGCTGATCCGACGACGGATATTCCTAGTCGGATAAGCGTCAGAAGCGACGCTCACTCGATAGCCAAATATCATACTTCTCGCCCACTATTTGACGGCTGTCTTACCAGCGCAAGGCGAAGCGCCCGATGAGGGCGCCGATCGCGCCGGCGGCGGCCACGCCCAGGGTGTACCAGGTGGCGACGAAGGCGACCGTGGCCTCGGGACAGTGCAACAGACCGTAGGCGGTCGCCGCCACGGCGCCGGTCATCATGCCCAGCGCCGCCCCGCCCGCCGACGGCCGTGTCGGCGCCAGACGCCTGGCCGACAGATAGACGAACGGCGCTGTCACGGCCGAGATCAACAGGATGTTGCGGCCGCAGACGTCCCACGTCCGGCCCAGCCATACGGCCATACGTTGGTCCGGCGTCGTCAGCGCCAATTCAATCGCGCCAGCTGTCATCACGACCGCCACGACAGCGAACAGGAGCATCGCGGCCGGGCGAGCGTCCGCACCGGGCCGCCCCAGTCGCGTCGTCAGGCGCAGGGCGGCCGCCGCCAGGGCCAGGGTGTAGAGGCCTTTCAGCCAAGGCGTCGGTGCGCCCATGGCCTGGATCAAATCGGGACGGACGCCCAACAGCACGACCACGCCGACGACTGACGCGACGACGGCGGCGGCCAGCAGCAACGAACTGGCGCGCGCAGGCTTCACCGGCTCCAGCCCGACGGCCAGGGCGTCGATCAGGTCGTCAGTCTTCATCAGCGGACACGCTGGCGGTCAGGGTCTTCATGGAGCGATGGACGCTGACCTTGGCCGCGCCCTCGGTGAATCCATTGCGCGCCGCCGCCTCGGCCAGGCTGTAGCCGCCGATGCGGACATCCTCGATCAGTCGGCGCTGACGCAGCGGCAGGATGGACAGCACGCGCCGCAGGTCACGACGCACGGCGCCGTCCTCGACCGTATGCTCGGCCAGCAGAACCGAGGCGTCCTCCAGCGGAACGTCGTGCCGACGCCCCTGACGGCGCAGATGGTCGATCAGCTTGTAGCGAGCGATCGCATAGGCCCATGCCGTGAACGGCAGCGACCGGTCATAGGTCGCCCGTTTGGCGTGAATGGCGATCAGGCAGTCTTGCACGAGATCCTCCGTATCCGCCTCGCGACCGATCAGACGGCGCTTGAAGAAGGGCGTCAGAGCGCCGCGCATCTCCATCAACAGGGCGCGCCAAGCCACGGGGTCGCCGTCGAGCCCCCGCACCATCAACCTCTTCAGTTCGGCTTCTCTGTCGACCACGCCCTCCACCATTCGCGTCGGCCGGGTCAAAGGTTACACGCCCACAGGCCCCGAACGTCGAAATATTTTTCGTAACCTGCCGCCCCTCGCCGTCGAACCCTCCTGAGTCAGGCCGCCTCGATCCCGGGCGGCCCCTCACAGGAGACGATCCGATGAATATCCCCGCCAAGCTTCTGGTCGCCGCCGGCGCCCTGCTGGCCCTGGGCGCGAACGCCGCCGTCGCCCAGACCATCCCCACGGCCGAGCAGGAACGCGGCATGGAGAAGTGCTACGGCGTCGCCAAGGCCGGTCAGAACGACTGCGCCGCCGGCCCCGGCACCACCTGCGCCGGCACGTCGACCCGCGACTATCAGGGCAACGCCTGGAAGCTGACCCCGCGCGGCACCTGCACCGCGATCAAGACGCCCAAGGGCAACGGCTCGCTGAGCCCGATCCCGAACCGCTGATGTCCGCCGCACCGACCGCCGGGCTGGGTCTGAAGCCCCAGCACTACGCCGAGGCCGAGGCCTCCCCGGCGGTCGGCGCCCAGGACGGCCTGTGGTTCGAGGTCCACCCCGAGAACTACATGGTCGCGGGCGGGCCGCGCCTGACCTGGCTGGAGCGCATCCGTTCGCGCCGGCCGCTGTCCCTGCATGGGGTCGGCCTGTCCCTGGCCGGGGACGAACGCCCGGATCGCGAGCATCTGGCCCGATATCGCGCCCTGATCGACCGCTTCGAGCCCTTCGTGGTGTCCGAGCACCTGGCCTGGTCGCAACGGGGCGGGGTCTATCACCCTGACCTGCTGCCCGTTCCGCGCAGCCGCGAAATGCTGACGCTGGTCTGCCGCCACATCGACGAAGCGCAGAACGCTCTGGGGCGCCGGCTGCTGATCGAGAACCCAACGGCCTATCTGCCGATGGCGGGCCACGACTGGGACGAGGTCGACTTCCTGACCGAGATCGCGCGTCGCACCGGCTGCGGTCTGCTGATCGACGTGAACAACGTCCACGTCAGCGCCGCCAACATGGGCTTTTCCGCCGAGGACTGGATCGATCGCGCGCCGGGCGAACTGGTGGGAGAAATCCACCTAGCCGGCCACAGCCTCGATCCGACATGGGGCGAGGCTCTGCTGATCGACAGTCATGACGCCCCCGTCGCCGAGGCCGTCTGGCGCCTGCATGAACGGCTGATCGCCCGCATCGGCTCCCGACCGACCCTGATCGAGCGCGATGGCCAGATTCCCGATTTTTCCGAACTGCTGTCCGAGCAGGCCCGCGCCGCCCAGACCCTTGCTCAGGCGCAGTCTCAGGCCTCTTCGACAAGGACGCCGGCATGACCGCCTTTCACGCCGCCTTCTCGATCGCGCTGGAGGGTCGTTTCGGCGACCTGTGGCCGCACCTTGAGCCGGACGAGCGCACGCTCGGCGCCCTGGCCGTCTACCGCAACACGGCGACCAAGGGCTGGATCGACGCGCTGGAAGCCAACTACCCGACCGTCGTCGACATGGTCGGACGCGACTGGTTCCGGGCTGTCGCGCGCGAATACGTCGAGGACGAGCCCGCCATGTCTCCTGTTATGGCCGCCTATGGAGAAGGCTTTCCCGCCTGGCTGGCCCGCTTCGAGCCCGCGCGTCCGATGGCCTACCTGGCGCCTGCCGCTCGCCTGGACCGCGCCTGGACCGAGGCGCACCTGGCCCAGGACGCCCCGGCGATGAACGCGCACCAGGCCGCAAGCCTGGGCCTGGCGCTGACCGGGACGACCGCCCGCCTTCTCCCGTCCGCGCGCCTGTTCTGGTTCGACTGGAGCGCGCCGTCGTTGTGGCTCGCACACCGCGACCCGCACGCCGGGGCGGAACTGTCCTGGCGGCCGACGCCCGAGGGGCTGCTGATCCATCGCCCCGAGGATCATGTGCTGATGCACCGCCTGTCCCGCGCCCAGTGGGCCTTCCTGGACGCCGGCCGCCGCAGCGCCTCCTTCGCCGCCTCCGCCATGGCGGCCCAGGCCGCCCAGCCCGGCGTGGATGTGCCCGCCCTCTTCGCCGAACTGATCGCCTTCGGCGTCTTCATGTCCCCCTCTCGCCCGAGTACGCCTTCATGACCGCCCTCGCCCGCCTGCGCCGTCGTTTCGCCACGGCCGTTCCCGAATGGTTTCTGGCGCTTCTTTTGCGCCTGGGCGTCGCCGCCCCATTCTTCATGTCTGGACGCACCAAGGTCGAAGGTTGGCTGACCCTGTCGCCCTCAACCCACTACCTCTTCGCCGAAGAATACCGCGTGCCGCTGCTGGCGCATGAAACGGCGGCCTACCTCGCGACCTATGCCGAACATCTGCTGCCCATCCTGCTGGTGCTGGGCCTGCTGACACGTCCGGCGGCGCTCGGCCTGTTGCTGATGACCCTGGTGATCCAGATATTCGTCGCGCCCGGCGGTTGGCCGACGCACCTGTTATGGGCCGGCCCCCTCGTCTACCTGATTGCGCGCGGCCCCGGCGCCCTCAGCCTCGACCGCCCCCTGGGCATCGACTGAAGCCGCACATGACAGCGCCTATCGCCGGCCAGAAAAGGAACGGACAGCCAAAGCGTTTCTCGCGATTGACTTGAGCAGCCCCCCCTCTATGGCTTGAACAACGAAGCGAAGGGGCGTTGGAATGCAAGGCGAGGCTGCGGCTTCCTACGAAAAAGCCGCCCAGGCCCACGCTATCCTGCTGAATGATCCGTCGTTTCAGTTCGACCGCGCCAATTTCGACCCGCCGCAGACTCCCGGCTGGCTGCGCTGGATCGGCGAGACGTTGCAGTTCCTGGCGCCGGTGCTGAAATGGGTGTTCTGGATCGGACTGGCCCTGCTGGCGGGGCTGATCCTCTACGCCATCGTGCGCGAGATCCTGCGACTGCGGAAGCCCGCCGCCAAGCCAGACAAGCCTGCGACGCCGGTCGAAGCCGACTGGCGGCCGGACGCTCAGGCGGCCCGCGATCTGCTGGCCGAGGCCGACGCCCTGGCCGCGCGCGGACAATATGCGGACGCCGCCCATCTGTTGTTGCTGCGCAGCGTGCAGGACATTGAAAAACGCCAGCCGCGCGCGCTGCGGGTGTCGCTGACCGCGCGCGAAATCGCCCGCCTGAAAGCCTTGCCCGAGGCGGCGCGCCCCGCCTTTGAACGGATCGGCCGGGTGGTCGAGCGCAGCCTGTTCGGCGGCGCCGCCGTGGACGCCCAGGATTTCGCCGACTGTCGCCAGGCCTATGAGGCATTCGCCCTGCCCGAAGGCTGGCGCGCATGAGCCGTTCCGCCAAGGCGGCCGGGAACGCCTTTTCACCCGTCGTCCTCATCAGCCTGCTGCTGGTCAGCGTCGTGGCCCTGGCCGGGCTGGGCGTGCTGTCGGCCTATGCCCCCGAACTGAAGTCCGGCGACGACGGCGGCGGCCACGCCCTGTCGCGCAGCTCGACCGGCTTCGGCGCCATGCCGGTCCTGCTGCGAAACCTCGGCGTGCCGGTGACGATGAGCCGAGGCCGCCTGACGCCGTCCTCGGACGAAAGCCTGCTGGTCCTGACGCCGCCGCCCGGCGCCCCGCCCGAGCAGCTCGACGACATCAACCATGCCGGCGCGACCCTGATCGTCCTGCCCAAGTGGAGCGCGACGCCCGACCCCAAGCACCCTGGCTGGGTTCGCACGACGGGCCTGCTGCCCGACCAGGCCTCGCTGGCGCCGCTGAGCGAGCACCTGCGTCAAGGCGCCCGCCTGGAATCGCGCGACGGCCGCGCGAGCGTCGCCTTGAAACGCCCTGACGGCACGCCCTTCGGCGCGCCGGTGGATGTCGATGCGCTGAAGACCCTGTCCGGCCCCGACTGGGTTCCTGTCGTGACGGACGATCAGGGTCGCCCCGTTCTGGCCATGCACGCGACCACGCGAGTCTATGTGCTGGCCGACGCCGACCTGCTCAGCACCCACGGACTGAAGACGCTGAACGGCGCGCGCACGGCCATCGCCCTGCTGGACGTCATGCGGGCGGAGGACGCGCCGGTCATCTTCGACCTGACGCTGCACGGGATGCAGCGCACGCGCAGCCTGTTGCGGCTGATGCTGGAGCCGCCGCTGCTGGGCATGACGCTGGTGCTGGCGGCGCTGGCGGTCTTCGCCGGCTATCAGGCCGTCGTGCGTTTCGGCCCCGCGCGCGAGAGCGGCCGCGTCATCGCCCTGGGCAAGCGCGGGTTGGCCGACAATACGGCGGGGCTGGTGCGGTTGGCCCGGCGCGAGCATCACATGGCCGCGCCCTACGCCCTGCTGACCCGCGCCGCCGTCGCCCGCGCCATCGGCGCCCCGCGCCGCCTGAGCGAGGACGAACTCGACGCCTTCCTCGACCGCGTCAGCCGGACCGCCGGCGCGCACGCGACCTATTCCGCCCTGGCCGATCAGGCCAGGACGGCCAAGACCCCAGGCGACCTGATGCGGGTCGCCGCCGCCCTCTATCGCTGGAACCAGGAGCTGACCCGTGCACGTCAATGAGGTGAAGACGATCGCCGAGCGCATCCGCGCCGAGATCGCCAAGGCCGTGGTGGGCCAGGACGACGCCGTCGACCTGTTGCTGACCGCCCTGTTCGCGGGCGGCCATGTCCTGCTGGAAGGCCCGCCCGGCACGGCCAAGACCCTGCTGGCCCACAGCTTCGCCCGTTCGGTCGGGCTGGACTACGGCCGCATCCAGTTCACGCCGGATCTGATGCCGGGCGACATCCTGGGGTCGAACCTGTTCAACTTCCAGACGTCCAGCTTCACCCTGACGCGCGGGCCGATCTTCTGCGAACTGCTGCTGGCGGACGAGATCAACCGCACGCCGCCCAAGACCCAGGCCGCCCTGCTGGAAGCCATGCAGGAGCGCAACATCACCATCGACGGCCAGGCCCATGCGCTGAGCCCGCGCTTCACTGTCGTCGCCACCCAGAACCCGATCGAGCAGCAGGGCACCTATCCCCTGCCCGAGGCGCAGCTGGATCGCTTCCTGTTCAAACACGTCCTCGACTATCCCGACCTGGAGCAGGAGCGCGCCATCATCGCCGCCCACGGGTCGCGCACCGGCCAGATGGACCCTGTCGCCCTGGGCGTGGCGACCGTGGCCGAAGGCGCCGCCATCGCCGCCGCCGTGGACGCCGTGGCGCAGGTGCGGCTGACGGACGAGGTCGTCGGCTACATCGCCGCCCTGGTGCGGGCCACGCGCGATTCCGCCGATGTGGAGACGGGCGCCTCGCCGCGCGCGGGGGCCATGCTGGCCGTCGCCGCCCGCGCTCGCGCCGCCCTGGACGGGCGCGACTACGTCATCCCCGACGACGTGAAGGCGTTGGCGGTCCCGGCCCTGCGTCACCGCCTGGTGCTGTCGCCCGCGGCCGAGATCGAAGGCCGTCGCGTCGAGCAGGTGCTGGCCGGCCTGGTGGATCAGGTAGCGGCGCCCCGGTGATCTATCCGACCCGACGTGCGGTGACGGTCCTGGCGGCGGGAGCGCCCGTCGCCGTGCTGGCGGGCGTGCTGACGCCTGTCGGCTGGCTGGCCGGTCCGGTCTGGATCGCCGGCGTCGTGCTGCTGTTCGCGGCGGACGCCCTGCTGACCGGTTCGCGCTCTAGCCTGACGCTGGACCCGCCCGAGCCGGTGCGCGCCGCCGTCGGACGACCGGGCCTGGTCGGACTGACGGCGCGCTTCGCCGCGCAGGGTCGCGCGCCGCATCAGGTCGAAGCCGCCCTGTCGGGCGAGGCCAAACTGGGCGTGGATGACGCCCCGCGCCAGGCCGGGGTGCGTAGCCATGTCGCCTCCCTCGCCTTCCCCTTCACGCCCGAACGACGCGGCGACGCGGCGCTGCATGAGCTTTGGGTGCGCTGGCGCGGACCGATGAAGCTGGCCTGGAAGCAGAAGACATTCCGCCTCGATCTGTCGACGCCGGTGCTGACCGACCTGCAGTGGGTGCGCGATCAGGCGGTGCGCCTGTTCGCCCGCGACGCCCTGTTCGGAACCAAGGCCCAGCTGGACATCGGCGAAGGCGCCGAATTCCAGGCCCTGCGCGACTATCAGCCCGGCATGGACCGACGCGCCGTCGACTGGAAGCAGTCCGCCCGCCACGCCGCCCTTCTGGCCAAGGAATTCCGCACCGAGCGCAACCACAACGTCATCATGGCCCTGGACTGCGGACGCGCCGCCTGCGAGCCGGTCGGCGGCATGCCGCGCGTGGACCGCTTCATCCACGCGGCCCTGCTGCTGTCCTACGCCTGCCTGCGCTCGGGCGACCGGGCGGGTCTGTTCGCCTTCGATTCCCGGCCGCGCCTGTCGACCGGCGCCGTCGGCGGCATGAACGCCTTCCGCACCCTGCAGACCGTCGTCGGCCGGGTCGATTATTCGACGCACGAGACCAACTACACCCTGGCCCTGGCCACCCTATCGGGACAACTCCAGCGCCGATCCCTGATCGTGGTCTTCACCGACTTCACCGATTCCACCGCCGCGGAGCTGATGATCGAATCTCTGGGTCGGCTGCTGAAACGCCACCTGGTGCTGTTCGTCGTCCTGCGCGACGAGGAGTTGGAGGCCCTCGCCGCCGCCGCGCCGGAAACGGCCGAGGACGTGTCGCGCGCCGTCGTCGCCGCCAGCCTGCTGCGCGAACGCGAGACGGTCATCAACCGCCTGCGCCGCATGGGCGCCCACATCGTCGACGCCCCCGCCGATCAAGTCGGGCCCGAGGCGGTCAACGCCTATCTGGACTTGAAGCGGAGGGATCTGCTGTGACCGACGCCCCGCGGCTGAAAAGCCAACGCTTCCGCCAGGCGCGCGAAGAGGACTGGCGCCGCCTGGAGCGGTTGATGGACAAGGCTGAAAAGGGTTCGGCGTCCAAACTGACCGATGAAGAGATCCTGGCCGTGCCGGTGCTGTACCGCTCGACCCTGTCGGCCCTGTCGGTGGCGCGCGAGACCTCGCTGGACCAGGGGCTGATCGACTATCTGGAGACGCTGTCGGCGCGGGCCTACTTCTTCGTCTACGGCTCGCGGGCGACGCTGCGCGACCGGCTGACCGCCTTCTTCCGTCATGACTGGCCCGCCTCGGTCAAAGGCCTGTGGCGCGAGACCTTGGTGTCCGCCGCCCTGATGCTGCTCGGCGCCGTGGTCGGCGGCTGGCTGGTGATGCACGATCCCGAATGGTTCTACGCCTTCGTGCCGGGCGATCTGGCGGGCGGACGCGATCCAGGCGCTTCGACCGCCACCCTGCGCGCCACCCTGGACGGGACAGGGAGCGCCGACGGCCTGTCGGTGTTCGCGGCCTTCCTGTTCACCCACAACGCCAAGGTGGCCCTGTTCGCCTTCGCGCTGGGTTTCGCCCTGTGTCTGCCGACCGGATTGCTGGTCCTCTACAACGGCGCGACGCTTGGCGCCTTCTTCGCCCTGTTCGCCAGTCGCGGCTTGGGGGTGGAGCTGGGCGGCTGGCTGCTGATCCACGGCGTGACCGAGCTGTTCGCCGTCGTCCTGGCCGGCGCCGCGGGACTGAAAATCGGCTGGGCCGTCGCCTTCCCCGGCCGGGCGCACCGATTGGACGCCGCCGTTCAAGCCGGACGAACCGCCGGCGTGGTCATGGGCGGCGTCATCGTCATGCTGCTGCTCGCCGGTCTGCTGGAAGGCTTCGGGCGGCAGTTGATCGCCGACACCGGCCTGCGCTACGCCGTGGCGGGCGTGACGGCCCTGATCTGGGGGCTCTACTTCTATGGTCCGAGACGGGAGACGTTTCGTGTCCGCTGACGCCGTGAAGATCGACAAGACCGAGCGCCCCTTCATCACGCCCGAGGGCGTCGACCTGCGGCTGAACATCGGCGACGCCGGGCAAAGGGCGGCGGCCTTCCTGCTGGACGCCGGGATCATCATCGGCGTGCTGATCGCCTTCACCCTGGCCCTGATCTTCACCGGCGTCGGCGCCATAGGCGCGGCCGGTCTGGCGGGCGCAGAACTGGTCGCCGTGCTGTGGCTGGTGGTCTTCTTCCTGCTGAGGAACTTCTACTTCACCGCCTTCGAGCTGTCGGCCGCCGCCGCCACGCCCGGCAAACGGGCGATGGGCCTGCGCGTCGCCTCGCGCGACGGCGGACGGCTGCGGGCGGAATCGGTGTTCGCGCGCAACGCCATGCGCGAGCTGGAGGTCTTCCTGCCGCTGTCACTTCTGGTGACGCAGGCGGGTCAGGGCGGCGTCGACAGCTGGATGTATCTGCTGGCCTTCGTCTGGGCGGCGATTTTCGTCTTCTTCCCCCTGTTTAACCGCGACCGCCTGCGCCTGGGCGACCTGGTCGGCGGCACCTGGGTGGTGCGCACGC
This sequence comes from Brevundimonas sp. RM1, assembly GCF_052907225.1. Lineage (NCBI taxonomy): Bacteria > Pseudomonadati > Pseudomonadota > Alphaproteobacteria > Caulobacterales > Caulobacteraceae > Brevundimonas > Brevundimonas sp. RM1. The sequence continues at coordinate 2,742 of NZ_JBRERY010000034.1, read as the reverse complement.
CGCGTCGCAAGCTGACCCGCGACATGGCCGATGACGGGTCCGAACAACTGGCGAGATATGACTTCACCCTGGCGCAGCTGGACGCCTATGGAGCCAAGGAGCTGCACGTCCTGGAATCCGTCCTGCGCACCGGCGAGCGCAGGACCATGCGCGCCGTCGCCGACCGCATCATGGGCAAGATCGGATGGTCGCGCGATCCGCACCAGACGGACCGCGACTTCCTCAGCGCCTATTACGCCGCCGTGCGCGGGCGACTGGAGCAGAAGCTGCTGATGGGCGTACGGCGTCGCGACAAGCACGACGTCTGACGCCGAGCCCCATCAGTCGAATACGGCGGCCAGGGCCTCAGGCCCCGCCCCTTCCTTGACGGTCCGCAGTTCGTAGTAGAGCGCCGCCACCCCGGCCGAAGCGACCACCGCCGACAGGATGTTGACCACCACGCCGGACGCCGTATTGACCCACAGGTTCGGGCTGCCGTCGAGGAAGCCGCCGCCGGTCGCCAGACCGAGCGCGCCGACCGCCGCCCCGATGATCCACGACAGGAGCATATAGATGACCATCAGACCGAACACGTTCCAGCGATAGCCGCGCGTCAGATCGCGACTGCGCTGCAGGCTCTCCAACACGCCTCGCTTCTCGACCACCACGGCGGGCGATGCGACCGACCACATCACCGAAATGATCACGCCCGGCACGATCAAAGCCAGATAGCCCAGTCCCGCGCCCAGCGCGGCGATGATGGCCAACCCCAGCAGCGGCAGAAACATCTTCACGCCGACATCAAACGCCTGGCCAAAGGAGGTCGCCTTGCCGTTGAAGCCGTTGACCGCCGCCTTCACCACCATGCCCTGAAGCATGTAAAGCCCCACCAGATAGAACACCCAGCCCGCCGCCATCGTCAGGAATCCGACGGCGGCGCCGCCGGTGACGGCCGTGCTCTGGCCCAGGCCCATGACGGCGCTGGGCGCCCCGACCATGACCGTCGACGCGCCGAAAAAGATCGCTGCGTTTTCGCGAATGGTCGTGAAGGTGCGCTGGATCACCCGCCCGAGGTCGAACTGGCCGCCCCGGCTGACGGCCTGCCCCGTCCAGGTCGGCGGAGCGACGGCCTGAAGTATGAATATCTCGGTCGCCTGCAAATCCGCGCTGGGCACGAAATCGACCTTCTGCCCGCGCGTTAGCGGCAAGGATGTCCGTACCTGCGTGACATTGAACAGATAACGCGCCGTATCATCGCCCAGTATCGCCCCCATCCCGGTCGCCTGATCGAATGTCAGAACCTCACCACGCATGATCATGCCCCCGAATGCTCTCACATCCGGCCTATCGATGTAGCAGCGGATTGACCAGAGCTTTCATGCCCAGATCACAATCGAGCCGCGGCCGTTGGGAAACCGGCAGGCCCCGCTCCTGCCTCACGAACAAGGCCAACTTGCACGCCTGTCCGTGCCGGAACCAATGTCCCCACAGTTTGGATAAGCGAGCTCACGTTCTTCAAATGCTGCAGCACCACATGCTCCCGATCTTCGATCACGTGCAGTGCCACATGGTTGTCTCTTCTCTTGCGTATGATCCCCGGACCGACATAATCGCTTGATCAGGGGTAGGTCCGCGTCGAGATCTGCGGTCAACCCGTCCCGATGACCAAGCGGTCGGGGATTGGCTCGGATCAGAAGCAACGAACATCAAAGCCGCCCGCCCCCGCTTCCAAATCCGTCAGCCGCCGTCATCCTCCAGAGGCATCCGCTTCAGCTGCCCACTGGAAACATGGAACCGCGTTTTTGCGACACGCACCGCATATGGCCCGGCCGGCTGGACAAGATCGCGGTCGATTTCGCCGCATAATAACAATCCGCTATCGGTCAGCGCATAGGCGTGATGCGCGTCTACGGCGAACGCCCGGTTGAGGAATGTAAGCGTGGCGGGATCAAGGTTGACGTGACCCCCTGAAACTCCTCCAAGAATAGCTAGAGTCCGCCCTAACGAAGGACGGACAGAATGAAGCGATCAAGGTTCACGGAAGAGCAGATCATCGGGATTCTGCGGGAGCAGGAGGCCGGCATGACGACGGCGGAGGTGTGTCGGCGTCACGGGGTCAGCTCGGCGACCTTTTACAAATGGAAGGCCAAGTTCGGCGGGCTCGACGTGTCGGAGGCTCGGCGGCTGAAGACGCTTGAAGACGAGAACGCCCGGCTCAAGCGAATGTTGGCGGACGCGATGCTGGACAACGTGGCCCTGAAGGACCTGCTGGGAAAAAAGTGGTGACGCCCGCCGGCTGGCGCGAGGCGGCTGGTCATCTGCAAGCCGCCTACGAGATGAGCGAAAGGCGGGCGTGCCGTGTTCTAGGCGTCGATCGGACGAGCGTACGCTATCAGGCGACGCGCCCGGACGACGGCGCCCTGCGCGACCGGCTGAGGGCCCTCGCCCAGGAGCGTCGCCGGTTCGGCTACCGCCGCCTGCACGTCCTACTGCGGCGCGAGGGCCATGCGGTCAACAAGAAGCGGGTTCAGAGGATCTATCGTGAGGAACGGCTGACGGTGCGCCGGCGCGGCGGGCGGAAGCGAGCAATGGGCACGCGGCGACCGCTGGACCTGCCGCTGGTGGCCAACCAGCGCTGGTCGCTGGACTTCGTCTCTGACCAGATGACGGACGGGCGGCGCTTCCGCATCCTGACGGTGATCGACAACTGCACCCGCGAGTGCCTGGCGTTGGTGGCCGACACCTCGCTGTCGGGCGCTCGGG
>NZ_JBRERY010000033.1:0-13515 GCF_052907225.1 Brevundimonas sp. RM1 | reverse complement strand
TGGTCAGTCATGATGGGCTCCTTGGCCGATAGAACGCTTCAAACGTCATCCCTCTCCCCCTCGCTGGGGAAGAAGGTGATTAAACAGGATCGCAGCGGTTGGCGCGAACGGTCTTGCCGTCCTGCTCGACGCGCAGCGAGACGCCCGCCACCGGCGACAGGCGCAGGGTCTGGACGAGGGTCTGGTCGCCGTCCGACGACTGGTTCTCCAGAACCACGCGGATGGCGTCGCCTTCGCCTTCCAAAGTCTCCAGAGCCACCAGCTTGGAGGTGTCCTCATAACCCTTGATCTCATTGGCCGTGATGACGAAGCGCGTGCCGCTCTCGTCCTTGGCGCAACCGTCGTCGCTGTAATCCCAATTGCCGCGATAGCCGACCGGGAAGACCGCTTCGGACGGCTCGCCCGCGCGCGCGGCCGCCTCTTCGGCCGCAGAGACCGGCTCGGTCTGCGGCGTCGCAGCCTCAGACGCGGCTTCGACCGTCGCCGGGGCCTTGGAATCGGCCTGCGATCCGCAGGCCGCGAGCAGCGCGGTCAGGGCGATGAGAGCTGCAGTTTTCTTCATGTCACTGTCCTTGTCGTGCAGATTCTGATCCCACATCGAGATCGCCGACGCGACACTCTCAGCCGCGCGATGCGGCTTCAAGTCGTTTTTTGAACACCGTGCAATTTATCGCCTTACATCCGGAACACGCCGAAGGTCGTCTCCGGGATGGGGGCGTTCAGGCTGGCGCTGATGGCCAGACCCAACACGTCGCGGGTCTGGGCCGGGTCGATGACTCCGTCGTCCCATAGGCGAGCCGTGGCGTAATAGGGGTTACCCTCGTCCTCATACTTCTGGCGGATCGGCGCCTTGAAGGCCTCGGCTTCATCCGGGGTCCATGTGTCCGCGTCGCGGTGGACGGTGGCCAGAACGCTGGCCGCCTGCTCGCCGCCCATGACGCTGATGCGGCTGTTGGGCCAGGTAAAGAGGAAGCGCGGGCTGTAGGCCCGGCCGCACATGCCGTAGTTGCCCGCGCCGAACGACCCGCCGATCAGGACGGTGAACTTGGGCACCTCAGCCGAGGCGACGGCCGTGACCAGCTTGGCGCCGTGCTTGGCGATGCCCTCGGCCTCGTATTTGCCGCCGACCATGAAGCCCGAGATGTTCTGCAGGAACAGCAACGGAATCTTGCGCTTGCAGGCCAGTTCGATGAAGTGCGCGCCCTTCTGGGCGCTTTCCGAGAACAGCACGCCGTTGTTGGCCAGGATGGCGACCGGCTGGCCCCAGATGCGGGCGAAGCCGCACACCAGCGACGTGCCGTACAGCGCCTTGAACTCGTCCAGTTCCGAGCCGTCGACGATGCGGGCGATGACCTCGCGCACGTCATAGGGGGCGCGGACATCCTCAGGGATGATCCCGTACAGTTCGGCCGGGTCATAAGCAGGCGCGCGCGGCTCGCGCACGTCCAGCGGTTGGGGCTTGGTGGTGTTCAGATTGGCGACGATGGAGCGCACGATCTCCAGCGCATGCTCGTCGTTCTCGGCCACATGGTCGACCACGCCGGACTTGCGGCCGTGGGTTTCGGCGCCGCCCAGTTCCTCGGCCGAGATGACCTCGCCGGTCGCGGCCTTCACCAGCGGCGGACCGGCCAGGAAGATGGTGCCCTGATTACGCACGATCACCGTCTCGTCCGACATGGCCGGCACATAGGCGCCGCCCGCCGTGCACGATCCCATGACGCAGGCGATCTGCGGGATCGAGCGCGCGCTCATCCGCGCCTGATTGAAGAAGATGCGGCCGAAATGATCGCGATCCGGAAACACCTCGGCTTGGTGCGGCAGGTTGGCCCCGCCGGAATCGACCAGATAGACGCACGGCAGGTTGTTCTGCTCGGCGATCTCCTGCGCCCGCAGATGCTTCTTCACCGTCATGGGGAAGTAGGCGCCGCCCTTCACCGTCGGGTCGTTGGCGACGATCATCACCTCGCGGCCCGACACCCGGCCAACGCCGCAGATCATGCCCGCGCCGGGGGCTTCGTCGCGATACATGCCGTTGGCGGCCAGTTGGCCGACCTCTAGGAACGGCGAGCCGGGGTCCAGCAGGCGCTCGACCCGGTCGCGCGGCAACAGCTTGCCACGCGCCACATGGCGCTCGCGGCTGGCGTCAGAGCCGCCTCGCGCGGCCTTGGCGACCTTTTCATAAAGCTCGTCCCGCAGGGCGCGATTGTGCGCATCCAGCGTTTTGAAAGCAGGACTGTTGCGATCGACGGCGGAAATCAGCTTGGGCATGCCCAAGGTTTAGGAGGCTTCCGCCTCGGGGGGAAGCCGTTCGGTTCACCGAAGGCGAAATCCACTATATCTCCCCTTCATGGCCCCGCTTCGACCGGACACGCTCGCCGCCGCCCTGTCACGCGCCTTCGAGGAGGCGCGGGACAGCCGCGCCAGCTGGTTCGCCCTGACGCGAGGCGAGCGGCTGTTCTCTGTCGGCGATCCGGCCGACACCCTCTATCTTCTGCGCGCCGGGCGTCTGGGCGTCTTCCGCCGCGACGACGCGCGGGTTCCGCAGATGGCCGCCGTCATCAAACCCGGCGAGCCGGTCGGCGAACTGGCCATGCTGGCGGGCACCTCCCACATGTCGGACGTGGTCGCCCTGCGCGACAGCGACGTTCTGGCCCTGCCGCGCGAAGCCTTCTTCGACGCCGCGCGCAACGACCCCATGCTGATGTCCGAGCTGGGCCAGATCATGCTGAGCCGCGCCCGCGAGCGCAGCGGCGGCGCGGAACCGAACGTCTTCGGCTTCGTCTCGGCCCGCGACAGGCCGATCCGCGCCTTCGTCGAGCGCGTGGCCCGCGCGATCGAGGCCCAGGGCAGCACCTGCCACGTCATCGACAGCTCGGCCCTGGCCTCGGCCGCCGAATGGTTCTCTCGGGTTGAAGACGCCCACGACTACGTCCTCTACGTCGCCGAGACGGACGAACCGAACTGGGCCGCCCTGTGCGCGCGCCAGGTGGACCGGCTGTTCCTGGTCGGGGCCGCCGACCGGCCGCCGCCCCCTGCCCCGCCGGTCGCCGACGACTGGGACGACGCAGGCCAGCGCACCGATCTGATCCTGCTGCGCGACCCGCGGATGCCGCGCCCCAGCAACACCCGCGCCTGGCTGGACGCGCTAAAGCCCGGCCGCTGGTTCCACGCGGTCGAAGGCCTGTTCGACGACACGGCGCGGATCGCGCGCCTGATCACCGGCTCGGCCGTGGGCGTGGTGCTGTCCGGCGGCGGCGCCCGCGCCTACGCCCACATCGGCGCGCTGAAGGCTCTGCGCGAGGCGGGCACGCCCATCGACTTCATCGGCGGGGCTTCCATGGGGGCGGTCATCGCCGCGGGGCCCGCCCTGGGCTGGTCGGACGAAGAGTTGGAGCATCACATCCGACAGGCCTTCGTCCTGGCCGATCCCCTGGCCGACATCGCGCCGCCCATTATCGCCATGACACACGCTCGCAAGGTCAAGGCGCTGATGAAGGAGGCCTTCGGCGATGTGCAGATGGAGGACATGCTGCTGCCCTTCTTCGCCGTCTCGACCAATCTGACCTCGGGCAAGCTGGAGGTGCATCGCGAAGGCATGCTGCGTCACGCCCTGCGCGCCTCCATCTCCCTGCCCGGCGTCATGCCCCCGGTGGTGATGAACGGTCAGGTGCTGGTCGACGGCGCCGTGCTGCGAAACTTCCCCAGCGACGTCATGCGGCGGCTTAACAGAGGCCCCGTGGTCGGCGTCGACGTATCGCAATCACGCGGCGTCGACCCCAAGGCTCTGGAGGATCCTCCCTCCTGGTGGCGCTGGATCCTGTCGGGCGCGTGGAAGCGCGGCCCCCCGATCGTCTCGATCCTGATTCGTTCGGCCACCCTGTCCAGCGAGGCCGAACGAATGCAGGCCCGCGCCGAGACGGACCTGCTGATCCTGCCCACGCTCGACGGCGTGGATATCCGCGACTGGAAAGCCTATGAACCGGGCGTCGCGGCTGGATATGAGGCCGCCCGCGCGGCCCTCGACAGTCTCAACGGATCGGTCGAGACTCTGCACCGCCGTCGCCGGACCGGCGCGCCAAAAGAAACAGTCGAGGAAATGGCAGAAGAGTCCTTCCCTCAGGACGTCGTGGAAACGCCTCGCCCAACACCTGAGCCAGGCACGCCAGAAAGGCGTCGCGGTTGGCTGGGTCTTCGCAAAGCGCGGTCAGATAAGGCCTGAGGGCCGTGCCCTTCATCCACTCCAGCACGGCGTTCTCGCCGTCCAAGACGTGGAGATAGGTCGTCGACCAGACGTCGACCTCCTCGCACAGGTCCGCCATCGCGTCGTAATAGGCCTCGGCCGCCAGCAGCGGCTGGATGGTGTCGACGCCCTTCAGGCGCGCGCTCCACGGGCCGTCCGCCGCCGTCTGGCGCATCAGGGTGTGGTGCCGCGTCTCCCAGGCCATCGGCATCTGCACCGCCAGCACCCCGTCCGGCGCCAGCGCCTCGGTCAGCCGCCGAAACAGCTCCGCATGATCCGGCGCCCACTGCAGCGAGGCGTTGGCCAGGATCAGATCCACCGGGGCGGCGGGCTTCCAGGCCTCAAGGTCGCCCTGCACCCAGTCCACATCATCGGGCAGGCCCCGCGCCTGTTCCAGCATGGCGGCGCTCGAATCCAGCCCATGCACCCGCGCATCCGGCCAGCGCCGTTTCAACAGGGCCGCATGCTGGCCCGTGCCGCAACCGATGTCCCAGATCTCATGCGGGTCCAGATCGTCTGGAAGCTGCGACAGCAGATCGATGGCCGCGCGATCGCGCTGGCGCTCGAAACGGTTGTATTGCTGGGGATCCCACGCCGGCGACGTCATCGTCATACTTCTCCCTCGATCTTCGCAAGAAGCGATTCGAGGGAGAATGGTACAGCCTCTCAGGATTGAACTGAGGACCTCCGGCTCCACAAACCGGCGCTCTAACCAGCTGAGCTAAGGCTGCACATCTCTGCGCGAGGGCGGTTCTCTAGCGGGCCTCGCCGTCGGGGGCAAGCGGCCATTTCGTCCTCGCGCAGGATTTTATGTTTTATCCCCGTCAGTTCCAACCGCGGCTGGCGATATACTGCTGAAGTTGCATCAAACGGGTCTGGTCCGACGGGTGGGTTGAGGCGAACTCCGGCGTCCCCGACTGCCGTCCTTCGGCCATGGCGCGCCACAGGGCCAGCGATTCCGACGGCTTGTACCCGGCCGCTGCCATGTAATCGACGCCCAGCCGATCCGCCTCCAGCTCGTGGCTGCGGGAGAACGGCAACAGGACGCCCAATTGCGCGCCCATGCCGCCAAAGGCCTGAACCGCCTGGCTGTAGTCCCCGGCCTGGCTCTGAACGGCGCCCAGAATCAGGCCCGTCGTCTGGGTGGTCGAGGCGCGCTCGGCGGCGTGACGGGCGATGACGTGGCCGACCTCGTGACCGATCACGGCCGCCAGCTGGTCGTCGTTCTTGGCGATGGCCAACAGCCCCGTCGTCACCCCCATATGGCCCGACGGCAGGACGAAGGCGTTCGGCGTGGAATCGTCGAAGACCGCATACTCCCAATGGCGGTTGGTCAGATTCGCGGCCTGGACGATGCGATCGCCCACTCGGCGCACCCGGGCGTTCTGCGCCGCATTGTTCGACACCTTCTGCGTCCGCAGCGTCTCGGCCCAGGCCGCCTGCGACTGCTGGACCAGCACGCCGTCGTCGATGAAGACCAGCTGATTGCGGCCCAGGGCCTCATTATAGGCGCAGGCGCCGATCCCAGCGCCCAAGACGCCAGTGGTGATCGCCAAGGCGAGCATAAGGGGCTTGCGAGACATCGATCCTCCGGAACAGTTCAGGGCCATAATGCACAGGCGGGCCGCCCGGCTCCATGCCTGACGCCGCAAAGTGCGTTCCATCGTCCATTCATCGAACCTCAGCGTCCGGGCTTCAGCACATGAAAAAAGCGCCCCGAGGCGAAACCTCGAGGCGCTTCTTTTCGTTCAGTGCGTTCGCACGCTTAGTCCAGGTTAAACGGCACCCGAACCACGAACTTGGCGTTCGTTGCAGCGCCATCGACCGTGCGAGGCGAAAGCTGCCCGCGTTGGACGATGCGAATGGCCGCAGAGCCGAAGCCCATGCCCGACGGCTCTTCCGAGACGACGCGGCAACCTTCGGGCTTCCCGCTCGGGGTCACCGTGCATTCGACCGTGGCCGAACCGCCCACGCCGCGATCAAGAGCGCGTTGCGGGAAGTCCCGTTCAGTCGGACGCGGCGGGCGAGCCCACTGCGGGTTGGTGATGACCGAAGGACGCGGCGGCGCGGGCGGCGCCGGCGGAGGCGGAGGACCAGGGACGATCACGGGCGGGCCCGTGTATTCGACGCGGTCTTCCTTCTTCGTCGGCTCGATCGGCAAGGTCACCGGCGGCGGAGGCGCCGAGGTGTTGACGACCGGCTCGCGCACCTGAAGCTTCGGCGGCGGAGGCGTATCCGGCGGCGGCGGCGGCGGCGGCGGAGGCGGAGGCGGCGGAGGCGGGGCCTCCATCAACTCCACGTCCACAGCCTCGTCCACGTAGTTGAACTCTTGGAGTTCGAACTTGCTCTTGTACAGGTAGACACCTGCAAGAACGTGGACGATCACCGAGACGCCGATCCCGACCATCGCACCCGTCGAGAGTTTCTTCTTCTTGGGTGCGTCAAGCAGAGGGTCGCGGTGCTCGTGAGGTTCAGCAGTCATGCTTTGAGTCACGCCCCCTACGATTGATCTTCGCCAACCAGGGCGACACTGTAAAAACCATTATCCTGCAAGGCGTTCATGACCTGCATGAAGTCCCCGTAACGCGTCTGCTGGTCAGCGCGGATAAAGATCCGCTCTTCGTCCGGATTACGCGTTCCGATTTGGGTCCTCAGGTCATCGCCCAGAGCGGCGACCGACGTCGGGAAATCGCCCACGTACACTTCGCCGCCATTCTGGATGGAGATGAAGACGGGCTTGGGCGGATTGACGGCCGGCGGAGCGACGGCGCGTGGAAGTGTCACCGGCACCGACACGGTGGCGAGCGGAGCCGCCACCATGAAGATGATGAGGAGAACCAGCATAATGTCCACGAAAGGCGTGACATTGATTTCGCTGTTCGCCTCGACGGTGTACTTGCCGCCGCCGGAACCGGAAAGTTTGGCGGCCATCCGTCTTACGCCCCCTTGTCGAGTTGACGCGAGATCGAGTTCATCAGCTCGGCGTTGAAGCCGTCAGCACGAGCGCCGTACGAAGCGATGCGGGTGTTGAAGTAGTTATAGAAGATAACCGCCGGGATAGCCGCGAACAGACCGATGCCGGTAGCCAGCAGGGCTTCAGCGATACCCGGAGCAACGACGGCCAGGTTGGTGGTGTTCGACTCGGCGATGCCGATGAACGAGTTCATGATGCCGTAAACGGTGCCGAACAGACCGATGAACGGACCGCCCGAACCGACCGAGGCCAGGAACTGCTGGCCGCCCGACAGGCGGATACCCATGCCGCCCTGCACGGCGCCGACGGCGTTGCCGGCGCGAGCGACGGTGGTATCGCGGTGAGCGCCCGTCACATCAAGACCGGCTTGACGCGACAGTTCGATTTCGCCGGTGGCCGCCGCGGCCATGTCAGCCAGCGGGTTGCCGTCGAACTCTTCCGAGGTGGCCAGGCGACGGATGTCGGCCAGGTTGCGAGCACCGCGGTACTCTTCCAGGAAGCGGTTGGTCTTCTTGGTCAGCGAGCTGAACTCAACCAGTTTGATGAGCAGCAGCGTCCAGGAGAAGATCGAGGCCAGGACCAGGCCTGCCATCACGACCTTAACGACCGGGTGCGCCATCATGAACATGGCGATCGGGGTCAGGCCCGCACCGCCGTGACCGCCGGCGGCGGCTTCTTCAGCGGGGGCTTCAGCAGCTGCGTCTGCAGCCGGGGCGGCGGCGTCGGCGGCCGGAGCGGCGGCGTCAGCGGCGGCGGGAGCCGAAGCGGCGGCCGGGGCAGCCGGTGCGGCCGCGTCCTGCGCCAGAACCGGCGAGCTCGCCATCAGGACGGCGGCGCCGGCCATTGCGAGGAGGATATTCGTCTTCTTGCTATCGAGCATGTTTCGCCAGTTCCTGCTTTGGTCTGACTCGTGGAACCCAAAACCCAAGCCGCGTCAGTCGGCTGGGCCTTTACCGTGAAATTTTCCTTCCGCCGGAATTTCTCCCCCGCCGGTCGGCGCCGCATTCTTACGAAACATCCTGAGACGCTTTGCAGACTGGAGCGATGGAACCATACCCCCCCGTCCACAGCCTGCAAGCAAGAATGCGGTTAAGTCCCTTTGACGAACGGCTATCGGAGCGTCAAGGGCGGAAAATAGCTTTTCACCCCGCGCGCCTCGCCCCCGAGGCAGAGACGCATAAATATTCCATTTGAATGAAATATAACGGCAACAAAAATGCCAATGCAGAGAATGTTAAGGAATGTTTAGGCCCATGACGATTTTTCGGCTTTTTCAAGGCCGAGACGAATAATCATCATGTGAGGGGAAAGTGGTGCCTGGAGGCGGATTCGAACCACCGACACGCGGATTTTCAATCCGCTGCTCTACCAACTGAGCTATCCAGGCGTCGCTTTGCGTCGCGAGAGGCGGCTCTATAGGCGAGCCCGAACGGGCTGTCCAGACGCCAATTCACTCAATTCCGCGATCTTTTTCATCATCGTGCGCATCTTCGACCGGAATGGCGTAGCCGCCGGTGAACCAACGCTGCAGATCGATGTCGGCGCAACGCTTGGAGCAGAAGGGCTTGTAGGCGGCGACGGCCTCGGCGCGACGGCAAATGGGGCATTGGGCCATGCTCAGCCCTCCTTGATCTCGAACACGCCCGGCGCGGCGTCCGGGCGGATGTGGGCGCGCGGCCCTAGCTGCGCCACCCAGGGGGACAGGATCGCCGCTGACGTCGAACTACAGTGCAGCGTCAGGCGCGGCGCGGCGCGATCCGTCAGCAAGGCGAGGCGCAGGCGACGCAGGGCGCCGATCTCCAGCGCCCCCGGCGCCGCAAATCGTTCATCGGCAGGCGTACGCCCCCACGGCAAAGACAATTGCAGCAGGCCGAACCGGCTGAGCGGCCCGATCGCCGCTCCGTTGTGATCGGCGAACGCCTGGCGCGCCATGGATAGAGTGGTCTCTGGATGCAGGCCGACGCCCACTAGGTCGATGGCGACCAGACCGCCCCACCCTTTCAGCGCCAGCAACCGCGCCGTCTGGCGCAGGCCCTCGCGATTCACCGCCTCGCGCCCCTTGCGGGAATCTCGACCGGCGGCTGGCGCGTAGTCAATGTCGACCGCGATCAGGGCGCGCGTCCGCTGCACGGCCAGGTCCAGACCCACGCCTGGTTCGATCACGCCGCCGGACAAGGCTTCTTCTTCAGCCTCCAGCGCCGCATGAATCGCCTCGGCGCCCGTGGACACAGGCACGCCCGGCGCCAGCATGTTCAGAATGGCGGCGACGTCGGGTCCGGCCTCCAGCAGACGCAGCTCTCCGCCCGCTTCTCCCAGGCGGCGCAAGACCGGCCCCTTGCGCTCGCGCGGCTCGGCCGTGACCAAAAGTTCAAGCTTGGCGCCTTCCGCCGGACGATCCGCCTTGCCCAACGGCAGAAAGCCGAACGGCTCGCCGCAGCCCAGGTCGATGAAGGCCCCGTGCAGGCCAGGCGCCAGGCGCGCCACACGGCCGACGACGCGAGCCCCCAGGCGATGCTCAGGCCGATCGTCGTCTCTATGTATAATGAGGGCGCAGGCGCGGCCGCCGCGAAAGACCATGCCACGGGTCTCGCCCGGAGCCGCGTCCAGGAAGACCTTGACATCGGCCATCAGGCGGCCTCGCCTCTCCAGCCTGCGCCGCGCAAGAGATTCGCCGCCTCATACAGAGGCAGGCCCATGACGGCGGGGTGGCTGCCGACGATTCGGGTGATGAAGGCGGCGGCCCGGCCCTGAATGCCGTAGCCCCCGGCCTTGCCGCGCCATTCGCCCGAAGCGACATAGGCGGCGATCTCGTCCAGCGACAACGGCTTGAAGCTGACGCGGGTGTCGACCACGCGCCAGGACGTGCGCCCGCCGCAGATCACGGCCACACCGGTGAAGACACGATGATTGCGCCCGGACAGCAGCTTCAGGAAGCGGATCGCCTCCGCCTCGTCAGCGGGTTTTTCCAGCAGGCGGCGCCCCACGGCCACCACGGTGTCAGCCGCCAGGACCACGTCATCGGGATGACGTTCGGCCACGACCGCCGCCTTGGAGCAGGCCAGACGCTGGGCCAGGCGCGGCGGCGTCTCGGCCTTCTGGGGCGTTTCGTCAATATCGGCGGGATCGACCAGATCGGGCGCAATGCCGATCTGCGCCAGCAATTCGATGCGGCGCGGGCTTGACGAGGCCAGAATCAACCTCGGAGCCGAAGCGTCAGGACGCGACACGCGCGTCCTTACTTGAAGCGGTAGGTGATGCGACCCTTGGTCAGGTCATAGGGCGTCATTTCGACCAGCACCTTGTCGCCGGCCAGCACCCGGATGCGGTTCTTGCGCATCTTGCCCGCAGTGTGGGCGATGATCTCATGATCGTTTTCCAGCGTCACGCGGAACGTCGCATTCGGCAGCAGTTCGCTGACCACGCCGGGGAATTCCAGCAGTTCTTCCTTAGCCATGCGGCCTCTCTCGCCCGTGTGAACAGCTACGGGCCCGCGCCGAGCGTGAGCGCGAGCCGTGAAAGTGAGGGCGCCTAATGCACCAAAACGCTTAGATAGTCGAGTTCAGCCCCGACGGTAGAGGGCGCAGACCAGGGTGAAGAGCCGGCGCGCCGTCTCCTGGTCGATCTCCACCTTGCCGTCCAGCCGGGTTTTCAGCAGGGCGGCCCCTTCATTGTGCAGCCCCCGCCGCCCCATATCGACCGACTCGATCTGGCTGGGCGACGAGCCGCGCAGGGCCTCGTAGTAGCTTTCGCAGATCAGGCCGTAGTCACGGATCACCGTCTTCATCGGCGTCAGCGACAGGACATGCGTCCGGCTGAAATCCGGTCCGGCGATATCGAAGGCCAGACGATTATCCTGCGACGAGAGGGCCAGGGTGTAAGGACCGCCCGCCGCGCCGTCCGGGATGAAACTGTTCTGTTCAACCAGATCGAAGATAGCGACCCGGCGCTGATGCTCGATCTCGGCCGTCGCGGCCGGCAGGGAGGCGTTGTCGATCTCGATCGCGGTCAGCTTGTGCGGTCCGCTCATTGCGCCGCTCCGCCCAGATGGGTCGGCGCCACCCGCGCGGGCCAGCGTTCGGAAAGGTCGGTCAGCACCGCATCCAGGCACTCCACGTCGATCCGCAGATCGCCGCCGCCCGCGAACATCATCATCACCTGACCGCCCGGCGCCTCGGTCGGCAGGAAGTCGAGCGCCAACAGCTCCAGCGCCGCCTCGGGCAGGCGCGGCAGACGGCGGCTCTTGACCGCCTGGACGTCGCCGAACTGCATGGCCGCCATGACGCGCGTGCCGCCGCATTCCCAGCAGAAGCGCGACAGGACGACGGTCAGGCGCCGCGCCTCCTTCTCCCAGCGGATGTCGACCGGACGCATGATGGCGTCCTGAAGCGCGGCCGAGATGATCTGCAGGTCGTCCGCGTCCTCGGCCAGCAGGCGCAGCGGCGTCATCGGCGCCAGGCTTTCGCCCGCAGCGCCTTCGTCCGCCACCTCGTCGGTCAGGGTCGAGATCGGTTCGCCGTCAGTGCTCATCGCCCTCCCCCTTGATCCGTCGGACATCGGCGCCGCAGGCGCCCAGCTTCTCTTCCATCCGCTCGAAACCGCGATCCAGGTGATAGACGCGGCCGACCGTCGTCTCACCTTCGGCCACAAGACCGGCGATGACCAGAGACATGGAGGCGCGAAGATCCGTCGCCATGACCGGCGCGCCCTTCAACCCCTCGACGCCGCGCACCACGGCCTCGCCCGCATGGACGGCGATGTCCGCGCCCAGGCGCGCCAGTTCCGGCGCGTGCATGAAACGGTTCTCGAAGATGTTCTCGTGGATGACGCTTTCGCCCTCGGCCGTCGTCATCAGCGCCATGAACTGCGCCTGCAGGTCGGTGGCGAAGCCCGGATAGATCTCGGTCGTGACGTTGACCGCCTTCAGCCGCTGCGTCGGGTCGCGACGCACGATCAGGCCGTCCTGCGTCGGTTCGATCTCGACGCCCGCCTCGACCATCTTGTCGGTCAGGGCGGTGATCAGGTCAGCGCGGCCCTTGGTCAGGCGCACCTCGCCCCCCGCCATCGCCGCAGCAAGGGCATAGGAGCCCATCTCGATTCGATCGGGAATCACCGACCAGGTCGCGCCCGACAGGGACGAGACGCCGGTGATCGTCAGCACGTCCGTATCCAGGCCCTCGATCTTGGCGCCCATGGCGATCAGGCAGCGGGCCAGGTCGCCGATTTCCGGCTCACGCGCCGCACGCTTCAGCACCGTCGTCCCATCCGCCAGCACGGCGGCCAGCAGGGCGTGCTCGGTCGCGCCGACCGAGACGAAGGGAAACTCGATCTCGGCCCCGCGCAGGCCCTTGGGCGCGGTGGCGCTGACATAGCCCTCTTCCAGCTCGATCGCCGCGCCCATGGCCGTCAGGGCCTGAAGGTGCAGATCGACCGGCCGCGCGCCGATGGTGCAGCCGCCCGGCAGGGAGACCTTGGCGTTCCCCGTGCGCGCCAGCAGCGGCCCCAGCACGTTGAACGAGGCCCGCATCTGACGCACCAGGTCATAGGGGGCGAAGGTCGAGGTCAGCTCCGGCGCGTGGAACAGGGTCTCCTGCCCGTCCGCCCCGTCGCGCTCGGTCACCTCCACGCCGAACTGGCGCAGCAGCTGGCCCAGGAATCGCGTGTCCGCCAGACGCGGCATATTCGTCAGCAGCAGGGGCTGATCCGTCAGGATCGACGCCGCCATCAGCTTGATCGCCGAGTTCTTGGCCCCGCTGACCGGAATCGAGCCGTTAAGGCGGTTGCCGCCGTGAATGACGATGCTGTCCATGGGTGTCGGGGAAGTCCTGGGAGGCCCGGACCCCTACGGCCCGGCGAACCGGTTATCTAGCAAGCCGGACGGCGCCCGCGAAAGGCCGTAACGTCGCAAGACTGATGACTTTCAGTTGCTTTCGCTCGGCGGCCGCGTCCCGCCCGCGCCCGGCGCCTTTCGGCGGCGCAGATTCGTGCGCAAGGCGGCCGCCAGACGCGCCGCGCGCTCGGCCTTGGCCAAGGCTGCGGGGCTGGCGGAAGGGGGCGAGGCGACGTCAGCGCCCGTCTCGTCTGCGTCTTTGGTCGGCTTATCCATGACGGCAGCAGACCGTGTGCAAAGATTTTGATCAAGCGTGCATTTTTGGCTTGGCCCGGCCGAAACCTTTGGCTATACGGCCGCTTCCTCAGTGACCCGCCGCCGTAGCTCAGTGGTAGAGCGCATCCTTGGTAAGGCTGAGGTCGGCAGTTCAATCCTGCCCGGCGGCACCACACTGACCCCTTGGATTTACAAGGG
>NZ_JBRERY010000032.1:0-15211 GCF_052907225.1 Brevundimonas sp. RM1 | reverse complement strand
CCCGACATCGCCGAGCCGGTCTGGCGCCTGCTGATCGACCGCTGCATCGCCCACGAGTTCGGAACCTGGGACAAGACGCGGGTCTGAACTTCCTTCTCCCGCAAGGGGAGATACATCTACAGCTGAGACAGAAACACGCCTGTCCCAAAATGGTTAACGACATCAACGACGTGCATCATTTTGGGATAAAATACAGGCAGTTAGGCTGTGAACGATCCATGGGACCAATTGGGACCACGGATGCCCACTTAGGACCACTGATGGTGGTTCCAGCGGTGGTTCAGATTCCTCTCTGACTGGCCCAGCCGTTGCGGAACTTCCTCCGTTTCCCACTACGGAGGTAATCAGTTGACTACGTCTATCCCCACCCGACTGCGGTTAACCAACCGCGTTGTCGACGACCTTGTCGGCCTGCCGCCCGAACAACGGGCACGGCGCTACTGGGACACCAGCGTTCCAGAATTGTATCTTCAGTTTAGTCGTGCTGGCACGCCTAGCTTCGTTCTTCGTTACACCAAGCTTGATGGTTCAGATGGCGACTACGCCATTGGCAAAGCCGATCGGGTGACTATCGACAGCGCTAGGGCTGTTGCCAAGGCCGCGCTCAACGACCTCGAAGCACACGATGTCGACCCCGTGGAGGCCAGGCGGCGGCTGCGCTTGGATGCTCGGGTGCCTAAGCTGACAACTTTCGGCGACATTATGGAGGACTACATTGAAAGCAAAAGCACGTTAAGACCCGGCGCGGCGGAACACGATGACGTCTATTACCTCCGCCGCTATGTCTATCCTGAGTTGGGCGCCCGCAAGTTCGAGACGATCACGGTCCAGTGCGTGCTCGACCTGCTTACCTCTATCAAGAATCAGATCGCCGCACGGAATTGTCGCAAAGGCGCAAACGGTAAAACCACAGCGAATGTGTGCCACCGAGCAATCAAACGCGTCTACCGACGTGCGGTGAACAAAGAGATTGCCAGCCGGAATCCGGGTGACTTCCCGTGCCTGTTTCCCATCCGCCGAGCGAAGCGTCGTGGCCGCCTCGATGAAGGCCGGTTCAATCTCTTCTGCGGCGTTTTGGTGCAGCGTTGCCAACAGAAGTCCTGGCGGCGGATTCCACTCGCGATCCTGCTCTATATGCTGACGTTGCAGCGTCCGATCGACATAGCGCGCGCCAAGCGAGATCATTTCGATCTCAATCGGCGTATCTGGATCATCCCGAATGATTACACCAAGACCGGATATCCGTATCACATCCCGCTTTCGGAGCAGGCGCTTCGGTTGATCCGCATCGCTATGGCGATGAGTGACAGCCAGTACCTGTTTCCGGGCGCGCAACCCGGTCGGCATCTCAATGAGCAGTCCTTGTCTGCGGCCTGGGCGCGATATCGCAACGAGATCATCGCGAGCGGCGTGCTGGATGATCGCGACATCGAACTCTACGACTGTCGACGTTACGGACGAACGCAGGTTCGTAAGAAGCTGGGCTTTGCCAATGAGGTTGCTGAGGCCGTGATCAACCATGTCGGCGAAGACCACAGTCCCTCCCAGCTCTACGACGTGGGTGAAATGTTGCCCGACATGGCGCAGGCTCATGCCGCATGGAGCGCAGAGGTCGATTGCCTGACTCACGGACGCCTTTCGGCCTTGCTGGATCGCCTTGAAGATGAGGCGGATTGATCGCCTCGTCTCCGGCTCTGCGCGCTCGCTCGCTCGCGACGATGATCGCGGGCGGGCGAGCGTGTTTTGCACGCCAAGTGCATCTTGCGGTGCGCACCATATTTCCATAATATTGGAAATATGGAATCAGAAGTTGCCATCCTTGCCCTCGCAGCCCTGGCGCAGCCGACGCGGCTGGAGACCTTCCGCTTGCTGGTCCGGCACGAGCCCGAGGGTCTGCCCGCCGGCGAGGTCGCGGATGCCCTCGCCGTGCCGGCCAACACCATGTCGGCGCATCTCGGAGTTCTGTCCCGCGCCGGTCTGATCAGTTCGGAGCGGCGCAGCCGGTCGATCATTTACCGGGCTGACCTGGACCACCTCCAGGCGCTGGTCCTGTTCCTGCTGAAGGACTGCTGCCAGGGCCGCGCCGAGCTGTGCGAGCCGCTGCTGGCCGAACTCTCGCCCTGCCGCGCCTGAGGTCATCATGGACGTCGTCATCTATCACAACCCCGCCTGCGGGACGTCGCGCAACGCCCTGGCCCTGATCCGCCACGTCGGGATCGAGCCGCATGTCATCGAGTATCTGAAGACGCCGCCCAGCCGCGCCATGATCCTGGAACTGGCAGAGCGCATGGGTGCCCCGCTGCGCAGCCTGCTGCGCGAAAAGGGCACGCCCTTCGCTGAACTGGGCCTCAATGATCCCGCCCTGACGGACGATCAACTTCTGGACGCCGTCGAAGCCCATCCGGTTCTGCTAAATCGCCCCATCGTCGTGTCGCCGCTGGGCGTGAACCTGTGTCGGCCGTCTGAAGCGGTTCTCGATCTTCTGCCATCCGAAGGTCTGAAACCCTTCACCAAGGAGGACGGGGAAGTCGTTGTCGACGCCGAGGGTCGGAGGGTCCGCTGATGGTCAATGCCGTGATTACTGAACAGCCGCAGCGCCGCCTGTCCTTCCTGGACCGCTGGCTAACATTGTGGATTTTCGCGGCAATGGCGCTGGGCGTGCTGCTGGCCACGCTTGTGCCGGGCCTTCCCAGTTGGATCGACGGCCTGTCGGTCGGCACGACCAACATCCCCATCGCGATCGGCCTGATCCTGATGATGTATCCGCCGTTGGCGCGGGTGAAATACGAGGAACTGCCGCGCGTCTTCGCCGACAAGCGCGTGCTGCTCCTGTCCCTGTTCCAAAACTGGGTGCTGGGGCCGGTGCTAATGTTCGCCCTCGCGGTCATCTTCCTGCGTGATCAGCCGGAATACATGACCGGCGTCATCCTGATCGGCCTGGCCCGCTGCATCGCCATGGTGCTAGTCTGGAACCAGTTGGCGCGCGGCGACAACCAGTATGTGGCGGGCCTGGTCGCCTTCAACTCGATCTTCCAGATCGCCTTCTTCAGCCTCTACGCCTGGCTGTTCCTGACCGTGCTGCCGCCCCTGTTCGGGCTGGAGAGCAGCGTAATCGACGTCAGCGTCTGGACCATCGCCGGCGCCGTCCTGGTCTATCTGGGCCTGCCCTTCCTCGGCGGCTTCCTGACCCGGCGGACCCTTGTCGCGAGGAAGGGGAACGACTGGTACGAGACGCGCTTCCTGCCGCGCATCGCTCCGATCACCCTGATCGCCCTGCTGTTCACCATCGTCGCCATGTTCAGCCTGAAGGGCGGCGAAGTGGTCGCCCTGCCGCTGGACGCCCTGCGCATCGCCGTCCCCCTGACGATCTACTTCTTCGTCATGTTCGTGGTCAGCTTCCTGATGGGGCGCCTGATCGAGGCGGACTATCCGCGCACCACGGCCCTGGCCTTCACCGCCGCCTCCAACAATTTCGAACTGGCCATCGCCGTCGCCATCGCCGCCTTCGGGCTGGCCTCGCCGGTCGCCTTCGCCGCCGTCATCGGCCCCTTGGTCGAGGTGCCGGTGCTGATCCTGCTGGTCTCGGTCGCCCTGTGGCTGGGCCGCCGCTACTTCCCCGCGACAGCCCCGAAGAAGGACGCATGCTGATGGCCTTCAACGTCCTGGCATTGCCCGAGCCCACCCCTGACCTGATCGCTGCGCTCAAAGCCGCCGACCTGCCGACGGACGACCTCCAACAACCCGGCCGTCATTTCTACCGCTTCGAGGACGATGCCGGACTGATCGGCTACGGCGGACTAGAGCAGATCGGCCACGACGCCCTGATCCGCTCCATGGTCGTCGTCGATGCCCGTCGCGGCGGTGGTCTGGGCGCGGAAGTCCTCTCATGGCTGGAAGCCAGCGCGGCCGAGCAGAAGGCGACCGCCCTCTACCTGCTCACGACCACGGCGACCGCCTTCTTCCAGCGACAGGGCTACGTCGTCCTGCCGCGTTCGGCTGCGCCGGCCGCCATCGCCGCCTCCCGGCAGTTCAGCACTCTGTGCCCGGCCTCGGCGGCTTTCATGTTCAAGGAGTTGCGTACTCAATGACCCGTCTTCGCGACCTGCCCGATCCCGACCACCTACCAGCGCTGGACCCGGCCTACCTGTCCAGCCAGCCTGCACTCGGTCTTGGCCCGAACGATCATCCGCCGCGTATCCTGCTGCTCTACGGCTCGCTGCGGGATCGGTCCTTTTCCCGACTGTGCGTCGAGGAAGCCGCGCGCCTGCTGCGCTTCATGGGCTGCGAGACGCGTATCTTCGATCCATCCGACCTGCCGCTGACCGATCAGGTCGACTACGACGACCATCCCGCCGTCCACGAACTGCGCGAGCACGCCCTGTGGTCGGAAGGCATGGTCTGGAGCAGCCCCGAGCGCCACGGCCAGATTTCCGGGATCATGAAACTCCAGATCGACCACCTGCCGCTCAACATGGGCGGCATGCGCCCGACCCAGGGCCGCACCCTGGCCGTCATGCAGGTCTCCGGCGGCTCGCAAAGCTTCAACGCCGTCAACACCCTGCGCCTCCTGGGCCGCTGGATGCGGATGATCACCATCCCCAACCAATCCAGCGTGGCCAAGGCCTTCATGGAGTTCGACGACGACGGCCGCATGAAGCCGTCCAGCTATTATGACCGCATCGTCGATGTGATGGAGGAACTGGTGCGCTTCACCGTCCTGACGCGCGCCCATGCTGGCCAGTTGGTGGATCGCTATTCCGAACGGAAATCCTCAGGCGTGCCGATCGATGCGGCCAATGATCTGTCCGCCATCGCGATCAGGTCGGCTTAGCGCTTCAGTTTAATCCGCATGTCGAACTGTCTGACGAGGCGAGTTTTGGAAGGCGATGATCTGCGAAAGAAGCCATGATGCCACCGCTGTGGTTACAGGCCCCCAGGAGATTGGCTATGTCCAGATGACGTCCGACGGCCCTGGTGAACTTCGCCCCCCGCATCTGAGTTATGGGGCCCTCTTCATGCAGTTTCTGCGCTTCGGCACCCTGGCGTTCGGCGGTCCCGTCGCCCAGATCGCCATGATCCGACACAGGCTGATCGACGAAGGTCGATGGATGTCGAGCGAGCGCTTCAATCGGCTGCTCGCCGTCCTTCAGATTCTACCTGGCCCGGAGGCGCATGAACTCTGCGTCCACCTGGGCATGAGGGCCCGAGGCCGGATCGGCGGCGTCCTCGCCGGGCTCGGCTTCATGCTGCCCGGCCTCGTGCTGATGCTGGGGCTGGCCTGGCTCTACTTCTCGATCGGCGTGAAGTCGGGCTGGATGACCAGCGCCTTCATCGGCGTTCAGATCGCTGTTTTGGCCGTGATCGTGCGAGCCGCCCACCGGATCGGCCGGCACGTCATGGTCGACCGCAGCCTCTGGTTCATCGGCACCGCCAGTTGCGCGGCCTCGCTGCTGGGCGTGAGTTTCTGGCTGATCCTGCCGGCCGCCGGCGCAGCCTACGCCCTTGCCCAAAGGGGCCGTCGTCTTGAAGCGGCCGTGCTCTTCCTCATAGCGCTCTCGGCCGGTCTGGCGGTGCGCTACTGGCTCAACGACCACGGAGCGCCCCCTGTCACGGCGGCGGCCCTCGCGCCGATGAGCGTGTCCGTCGCCGCTCTATTTTTCACCGGCCTCAAGGCGGGTCTTCTGACCTTCGGCGGCGCCTACACCGCCATCCCCGTCATGCGCGCTGACGCCGCAAGAGGCGGCTGGATCAGCGACGGCCAGTTCTTGGACGGCGTCGCCCTGGCCCAGGTGATCCCTGCGCCCCTCATCATCTTCGGCACCTTCGTCGGCTATGCCGGCGGCGGGTTTCCAGGCGCTATGGCGCTGACGGCCGGCATCTTCCTTCCGGCCTTCAGCTTCTCCCTCATCTTCTATGATCGGCTGGAGTTGGTCCTCGAGAACAGGTCGCTGCACGCCCTGCTGGACGGCGTCGCCGCCGCCGTCGTCGGCCTGATCGTCGCCACCGTCCTTCAACTGGGGGCCTCTCTGGTCGGCACTGTTCCGTATTGGCCGCTGGCCCTGGCGATCTTCGGCGCCGCCCTAGTCGCCGCCTACCGCTGGCGGGCGCAACTGGCGATACCTATCACCTTGGTCGCGGCCGGTCTGGCGGGAGCCCTCGCCTTCTGAGGGGATTGCCATTCAACCGGCCGCTGACCGATCTCCCTAACCGCAACAGCCCTTGCGATCCTCCTGGATCGGCGGACACGGCACGTCGGCGTAGGAGCAGAAGACGCAACAATCGCCGGGCAAGGGCTTCAGTTTCACGCCGCAACCGAGGCAGTCGTAGAACCAGATGCAGGCGTCGGTGGGCATGGTCTCGGTCGCGACATGACCGCAATGCGGACAGGTCAGCGTGGATTGGAGCAGGATCGACGCGCTCATTTAACGGCGGCCAATTGGGGCAGAAGCCAAGGCTCGACATAGGGCTCCCAGGCCAGGGAAAGCACGATCAGCAGCGTGGCGATGACAAGCAGCCAGAAGGCCAGCCGCGAAGGTCGGCCGCAGGCCGCATCGCGTCGGCACATCCGGGAGCGGCGCCAGTGCAGCAGCCAGCCGGCGGCAAGAACCAGGGCGGCGATCGGAGTCAGCCAATGACGCGCTCCAGCGAGCACAGTAACGCCCGCGAATGACACCCCGGCGACCGACAGCGCCAACGGCAGGACGCAGCAGGCCGCCCATGCCAGAAGGGAAGCGAACCCGCCGACCGCCGCTGAGGCGCTGACGGTGACTTCGGGAATATGGGGACGGTTTTGATCGGTCGTCATGGGCTATCCTGTCTGACTTCTGATACAGCCTACAACCCGTAGCCACTACGGGATCAAGAGCGTGTCCAGACAGGGTTTAACCATCGGCCGCCTGGCCCTCAGCACCGGGGTGAACCTGGAGACCGTGCGCTATTATGAACGCATCGGGTTGATGCCTGCGCCTGCCAGAACTCAGGGCGGCCATCGGTGCTACGAGCCCGAGCACGCCCAGCGGCTGAGATTTATCCGCCGATCTCGCGAACTCGGGTTCGGCATTGACGCTATCCGTCGCCTGATCGCGTTGAGCGAACCGACGCTCCAATCTTGCAGCGAGGTGCGGGACATGGCTCAGGATCACCTTGTCAGCATCGAAGCCAAGATCGCCGACCTGCAACGCCTTCAGGCCCTGTTGAAGCAGACGGTCGCTGACTGCGGCGACGGAGGACAAATTCGCTGTCCTGTCATTGAGGAACTGGGCTCAGCCCCCCCCGCTTAGACGGACCGAGGACCTAGCGCCTCGATAATCAGGCAGTCCGAGATCGTGCCCTGGCGGCACTGGGACAGCAGGGCGCCCAGCTCACGACGCAGGGCCTCCAGGTCGGCGATCTTGCGCTCGACCTCGACCAGGTGGGCGCGCGTCAGTTCATCGACCGTGGCGCAGGATTGGTCGCGCCGATCCGACAGGTTCAGCAGGTCGCGCACCTGTTCGATGGAGAAGCCCAGATCGCGGGCGCGTCGGATGAAGGAGAGGCGGTTCAACTCCGCCTCGCCGTAGGCGCGGTAGTTGCCCTCTGTGCGGGCGGGCGCGGCCAGCAGGCCGATCCGCTCATAGTAGCGGATCGTCTCGACCTTGGTGTCGGTCCGCCGCCCCAGTTCGCCGATGCTCAGCGCCATTACGGCCCCTCCGTTTCCCGCCTCAGTGTCCGCCGCCGAACCTTAGACGCACGCCGCCATTGACGGTGAAGCCGTCGGTCGGGCCCCAGGCGTCGACCGTCCAGCGGCCGTCAGCGGCACGTTGCGGCAGCAGCAGGGGATCATGCCGCGTCTGGCGCACGTTCAACAGGTTCTCGGCGTTCAGGAACAGGCTGACCCGTCCGAAGATGACCTCGCCCAGCAGGCCGACCTCGACATAGGACGGGCTTTCGCTGCGATAGGGGCTGTCCTCCAGCGTCTGCTTGCCGGTGTAGTAGATTTCCAGCCCCAAGCGGCCCCGGTCGTGCTCCTCCCACATGGCGACCAGGCCCGCCGTGTGACGCGGGGTCACGGGCGTGTCGCGGCGGGCGAAACCGTTGTCGTCCGGCTCGGTCGCATCGACGAAGACATAGCTGCCGGTCAGGGTGAACGGCGCTTGGCGATAGCGCAGCAGGGCCTCGGCCCCGCGCGTCCGGGTCACGCTCTCGACATTGATCAGGCGCACGCGGTCCATGCCATCGTTTACCGCCCGAATGGCGTCGTCCAGATCGGAGCCGAACAGGGTCAGGTTGGCCTCGATCCGCCCCCGCCGATAGCCGACGTCCAGGGAGGCGGTGCGGGCGACTTCTTCCTTCAGCCCGTCTAGCGGTTCCAGCCGCGACAGGCCGGTCGCCTCGGTAACATCGACGAAGGGCGTTGGCGCGAAGAAGCCTTGCCCCACCGAGGCGCGGACGGTCCAGGGACCGGGCCGGTACAGCATCGACAGGCGCGGGCTGAACTGGCCGCCGTATTCGCTGTGTTGATCGAAGCGCGCGCTGCCCGCCAGGGTCAGGTCGGGCGTCAACTCGTGCTCGACCTGCGCGAAGACGCCGGGGACCGTGTAGGTGTAGTCGAAGCCGGAAAAGGTCTCAGAGCGATAGGCGTCGACCTGAACCGCCGCGCCGGCCAGCCAGGTCGTGGCGCCGACCTCGGACCCCAGCGACGTTTCCAAGAAGCCGGTGTCGTGGCGGTCCTGCTCGAACACATCGCCGAACTGATGGTCGTGGGCCTGGGTCATGGCCGAGGCGCGGATGTGGGCCGTGCCCCAGGCGACAGGTAGGCGAGCCACCAGGCCCGCATCGAAGCGGTCGGTGTCCTGGGCCTGGACGAAGGGACGGCCGTCGGGCGCGGTGCGGCCCGGCTCGGTCCCGCCGCTGCGGGTCTCGGTCATGGCGCCGACGGTGACGAAGGCATCACCGCCATTGTCGCCTTCCCAGAACAGGCGCGGGCGCACGGACCAGCGCTCATAAGCGGCGATGTCGCTCCAACCGTCGCCATCCAGGTCCTGACGGCTCTGGCGATTATAGCCGCCGACAATCGACTGCCCCCACGCCCCTTTGAACGGCGCCGAGGCGTAAGCCGTCAGGTCCTGCCCGTCGCGGCTGGTGATGTTAGCCAGAACCTCGGCCTCGACCTCATCGCCCGGTCGACGCGACACCAGGTTGATGACCCCGCCCAGGGCCGACGGGCCATACAGCGCCGACGCCGCGCCCTTGATGACCTCAACCTGACCCAGGTCGGTCGGCGGAATCTGAAGCACGCCTAGGGATGACGCTTGACCGCCGTACAGGGGCAGACCGTCGGCCAGAAGCTGGGTGTAGCGGCCGCTCATGCCCTGCATACGGATATTGGCCGCGCCGAGCGCGGGCGACGTGACCTGAACCCGCACGCCGCCGGTCTCATTGACCAGCATGGCGATGTTGCCGGGCGTCATCAGCAGCTTTTCCTCGATCTCCTCGCGGCCGATGACCTCGACGCGGATCGGTTCGTCCTGAATGCGGCGGCCCGAGCGGGTCGCCTGGACGATGATGTCTTCGACCTCGGTCGCCTCGTCATGCCCGTGCTCCTGCTCGTCATCATGGTGTTCAGCGTCCTGCGCGAAGGCTGAGGGAGCCGACAGACTGACAGCCAGGGTGGCGGCGACTGCCGCCAAAACCGCGCGGCGGCCATTGCGAAGCGAAATGAAAGAAGAGGACACCAAGGCTCCAGTAATCTCGGAAAAACAGGAAGGCGCTGTCGGGTCAGGCGACCGGCTTGTGACGCGATTCGACTTTGAACGGGGCTGGCGCAGGGGCCGCCTTGACGGTCTTCAACTCAGCACGGGCGTGGCGGGCCACCTGCCAACCGCCCTGTAGCGCCAGTCCAGCCATGACCGCGGCGACCAGCAGGTCGGGCCAGCGCGACCCCGTGCCGAACACGCCCAGCGCCGCCAGCATGACCGCCAGATTGCCGATGGCGTCGTTGCGCGAGCAAATCCAGACAGACCGCATATTGGCGTCGCCCTTTCGGAACCCGAACAGCATGACGGCGGTCACCACGTTGGCGATCAGTGCCGCCAATCCAATCACACCCATTACCTGCGCCTCAGGCGTCTCGCCGCGCCAGACACCGACCAATGTGATGACGGCCACCCAGCCGCCGAAGACCAGCATGGTCGCGCCCTTCAGCAGCGCCGCGCGCGCCCGCCAGACCAGAGCCAGAGCCACGACGCCCAGGCTGATGCCGTAGTTGGCGGCGTCGCCCAGGAAATCGAGCGAATCTGCCTGAAGCGACGCCGACCCCGACAACAGCCCGGCGACGCCCTCGACCGCGAACATGCCGGCATTGATCGCCAGCGCCAGCCACAGCGCCAAACGCCATCGACCTGCCGGGGGCCGCTCATCCGCACAAAGATCGTCGCCGCAGCAGTTCGCCATAAAGGTATGTTGCACCCTGTAGTAGCTAGAGGGTCAAGCGGGACTGCCGTCCAAACGCGACCTTCGGTCGACGTATCCTGCGATGGACCTGGCCGATGTTTAGCGCGGGTTGGCGGGCGTGGACTGAGAAGCGCGCTGCGGGGCGGGTGGTGCCGCTGCCGCTGCCGGTGCCGGTGTCGGTGTCGGTGTCGGTGTCGGTGTCGGGCTCACCATAGGCGCGAAGGCCTGCGCTTCAGACAGTTTGGACGCTGAATGTGATGCCGTCGTTGGCGATGTGAGAGAAGCTGGGCAGCGGCCAGGCGTCTCTGTCACCCTGAAATAGGCTGCGGTGGCGAAGATAGCCCCTGCGATCGCAATGCCAGCGACGAACACCAGTACTGCGTAGTGCCACCGAATGCGGCGCTTGAGCCCCGCGAAAACACCGGAGAAGCGCTCGCTGATCGCAGCGTAGTCAGTGTTCAGCCGCTCTCCCTGGGAATCGATATCCTCACCGATAGCAGCCAGCGTTAGCCACTGGTTGACGATCGCTACCGCTAGCAGGACGACGAAAATCCAGACGCCCCCGAGCAGCGCGCGGTTGGTCCAGGCCTCCAGATCGCAGCCCGTCGATGCCTTAAGCTGGGAAGCCACGACCACCGTGGCGATTGGAATGCCGAGCAGTTGCCCCTGGATGTCGATCAACGTCTTGTGGATTTTGGAGACGTACTCGACCTTTGCCGCTTCGATCTCGCCCCGAATTCGAGCGTAGGAGAAGCTTGAAGCAAAGAGGCTGTAGCCGTTCTTCACCGCATCGTTGAGCGCTTCGGCGTTGTCGAGAAGGTAGGTAAAACGGTCGGCCAGCGGCTGCGGCTCTGCCGTCGTGATGAGCGTTTCAGCGAGGATCGCCCGCTTCTGATCCCTGTGAACGTCGTCAGTAAAGTGGGCCAGCAAGGCGTCGATCGCCGGCACCGATACCCGCGCCAGCGCCGACGCATCGTAGTGGACAGGTATGACCACCTTTCGGTCCCTGAAGAAGACCAGTTCCTGCTTCAGCGGGTCGACGTAGGCCGCGCACTCTGACACCAGAGCCACAAAGGCCAGAACCTTTCGATACGCTGCAATCCTCGACGGCACAGGAACCGTCGTATGATCGACCGCGCCGTCGATGATGTAGTATCGAGCGGGTTCATGAAGGCGCGCTTCACGCGCCCGGAGAAGGTCGTCAAGGGTCCGCACAAGCAACCCTGTGCCTATGCGAGGCGCTCCAGCACGCACCGGAACCACGTCGCCAACACCAGGCAGTTCATCGACCAGCACCGCTAGGTTAGCGTCGTCGGCCGCAACAGCATCCTGCTCGAGCAGTTGAAGGTTGGCGAGAATTTCTGCCGTTGCGATCGTCAGATCGCCCTCCACTCCATCCGCATCAAACGCGATGTTGCGGTAGACGTCGACGAGCTGATCGAACCGCAGGTTAGGCATCGACGTTGAACTCCCCCCGAAGCTGGGCGGCGAGTTCGTCCGGAAGACCTACGAGGGTCAGGCTGTTCTCGGCGGCGTCATACCGCACCTTGTTGCTTGTCAGAGCCTCGCGATCAAATTCGACTGACCACAGAGCGGTCTTGCCGCGAAATCGGACCAAGCCATTCAGTGCCCGTCCGTCGGGGACGAACCGGTCATTCAACTGACGATCCGGATCGACCAGGACGTCGAGTAGGACGCGCGGCGAATTCGGCATCAACTCATTCGCCAGGGCCTCAAACTCAAGTTCGGATCGACTCCTCGCCGAGCGGCTGCAGATCGTCTTGGCACGGTTCAGGAAGTCATCCTTCGCCTCACCGACAAGGCCCTGATCTATGGCGAATGCCTTCAGCGTGCGCACAAGGTCTGTGGTGTCCTGGCGATCTTGAACTGTGGTGTCGCAGCCAAGGAAGGCTTTAAAATACTCCGAAACGGCTCCCTTCCCCTTGAGGAAGCCGATGTACCGTTCGTCCTTGGCAGCCCATCCTTCGAGATTGACCCGGCCGGCGAAACGGAACCCGTCTACGTCGAGGTGATGCACGTCGGCGACGTCGTAGGTGTTGGTAAGGGCCGCGCCGAGTTTGTCATTGACGATAACGACCAGCAGATAATTTCGGCCATCTCGCGTGAAATGGGCGAAGAAGACATGCCCTCCCTGGGCGGCGTTCCTCAACCCAGCCTGGTGCTTCAACGTCTCCATCAGGCTGCCGGTCAGTTCGGCGAAGTCTTTGTAGCCGCCGTCGGCATAAGCACGAACATGCGCCTCCGTCGGCGCCGCGTCGGCGGCCGTCGAGAACTTGCCGTGCGATTTAGACGCGCGTCGGCTGTAGAGTTCGTACAGATCGTCGATCACGCGCTGCGCCGTCGTTGTCACAGTGAGCGCGCCATTGCCCATCTGCACACGAAAGCCGTCTTCACCCTTGACGAGATCATGGATGGCGGCGTGAATTATCGTGTTGGCCATCGATTGGTCCCCTCGCATCGAGGCCGCTCAGGGCCTCCCCCCGGCGAGCAACCTACAACACCCCATCCTGAATGCTACGGTTGACTCGTTGAACGAGTCCTTCGCAGCACATGGGTGCGCACGGGGATCAAGGCCCTACACCCTCATCTTCACTCGCCGACGGGTCGAGCCAGCCTATTTGGCGACACGCCGCCGCTTGAGCGGCTCCTGATCAGGCGACCTAAGCTGAACCCCCGCGCCGTGCGTGCCAGCGGGTATGAACATCACGCCGGCGGCCTCCAAGGTGGAGGTCAGAAGCTTTGCGTTGGCGGCTGTGACTGGAGCGGCGGCGTTGGTGCTCTCGGCTTTACGCACCGTGTTTAGCGCCAAGCCCGTCCGCTCAGCGAGATCAGAAACGGACATGTTCAGAAGGCCTCGGGCAGCGCGCAGTTGGGCGCCGGTAACGACCACGTCGCGCACGTCCGCATTATGATTCGGCTGCATGATTGACCAATAGCACCATAGTTGATAATTAGCACCAACCTTACGCGAGGGAGGTGACCATGAACGACGTTAAACGCGATCCGCCAGTTTGTCCGCTCCACGGCAAGCCGACGATGCGCGCGACCTGCCAAAAATGTAACGCCGCCTACATGCGGGGCTACCTGAGCACCATGCGCAAGACCCGTCCGGCAAAGGCGATCCTTGAGCGGGCGAAGCAGCGCGCCAGACGGCAGGGGATTCCTTACTCCCTCCGCCGCCAGGACATTGTCTTGCCGACAAGATGTCCGGTTCTGGGTCTTCCTCTGATCGTGGGCGAGGCGCGGTCTGACGCCTCGCCGTCTCTGGATCGCATTGACCCCGCAAAAGGCTACCAGCCTGGCAATGTCAGGGTTATCTGCGACCAGGCCAATCGGTTGAAGGGCAATCGCAGCCTGGGGGAGGTTCTGCGCTTGAGTCAGGCAGGGCCTCGCTGCCGGCGATCGGCGTATGCAGCCGTGGCCGCTTACATGGAACGTGAGGCCCTGCTGGTTGAAGTCAAACAGAAGGCGGCAAGGGAAATCTCCCCTAACAATCCGTGGGCGGTGGTTGCCGAGTTTCTGGAGCGGAAGTTCCGAGAGTTTCCAATCAAGTCGAACAAGTAGTCGTTTGGAATAAAGTTACCTTAATACAGAATTAACTGAACTTTTATTCCAATAACCGCGACATCACAACTTGACTAACGCATTTAGTTAAGTTTTCATGAAGGAACTGCTAACCGCGCACCGACCCATAGGAGACGTGCAACGAACCCAAGGAGAGAGCCATGAAGACCGACGAACGTGACGCACCCAGCCTGACGCCGCTAGAGAATCGCTGGCTGACAGCTGAAGAGGCCGCCGCCTACATGGGCGTGAAGGTGGAGACGCTGTCGAAATGGCGCCTCCGGGGGCACGGCCCTCGCTACTCGGCCGCGCTGCGCCGAGACCCGCGTTACCAACTGTCGGACCTCATGGAGCATATGACCGCGCGCATGGCGTCCAATACCCGCGAAGCACGGGCGATTCGGCATCAACCCTATGACGCTTACCCTGTGACAATGCGACGCCAAGCGCGGCCAGCGGCGCGCCGCTGATTCCACGTCGGCCAAGCGAAAACTCCTAGAGCGCCGCTATGTGGTGCCGGCCCCTTGGGGCGGTAACGAAGACCGCGACTCAGTTTTGTAGAGGTCGGCGGGACGGACCCCGAGCACCTCGGCCAGCTCCCCCAGAACGGCCACGGTCGGATTACCCGCGCCGCGCTCAAGGGAGGTTCGCTTCGACGGCTACCCGCACCGCTTCCACCTGGACCTGGCCCCGTCCGGGACGTAAGCCGCGACTCCAGTCGATATCCCGACCGTGCCTCCTCAAGTCACCCAGGGCATGATGCGCACCGCCCAAACCTGGCACTGAACCGATGGCCTGCCGCCGACCACTTCCGAAGAATGCCGATAATCGATTGAGCCGCTTAGGCTACCCCAATCCCCGGCTGGTCTCGATTGGACCAGACCCGCTGAAATTGATAGGATTGGTCGTTCGCATCGACACGCGGCGTTCCAAAAATGTGGAGGTGGTTCCAGCGGTGGTTCGGGAAAAGGGCGTCACCTATGCCTCGGCTTTGAAGATTTGCAGACGCGTTGCTTCATGGTTCACTAGGATCAACAACTGTCGGCCCGACATCGGGTCGGGCGCCGGATCGATCTGCGATTGAAAAGGGGCGGCTCATGGCCGAGTCGAAACACAACGCATCTGCTGGACCTCATGGGTCCGCAAGTCATGCACAGCACGGGCCGGACGGAATCTCCGACACGGCCGTCGATCC
>NZ_JBRERY010000031.1:0-15235 GCF_052907225.1 Brevundimonas sp. RM1 | reverse complement strand
CGCGCGCGAACAACTGCGGCTCTACGTCGTCCAACCGGACAGCCCAGACATCGCCAAAGGGTTCAACAACGACGGTTCGCATCGAAGCTTCTCCAGTGAAGATTGAAGGCGCGCGCTATCTGGTCAGAGATGGCGGGGTTTCAAGGGCTGGGCGGTCTTTAGTTTTGTAGGACGCCGCGCTCGATCAGACCGAGGACGACGGGGTCTTGAAGGGAGGCAGCGACTTCGCGCGCGAAAGCGCGATGCGCCTCGGCCTCATCCATGATTAGGCGCTTACTGCCGTCTCGATGCGACGAGAGGCGGAAAGAGATATCGCGCTGCTGCTTGGCCAGGCGCTCTATCCGAACCAGTTTCACACCGGCCTGATCGCGCAGGGTGGCGCGTGAACTGACGACCATGATCGACCTCCTGAACGACCCGATAAAGCTCGAGAGGCGGTAGGCGGTTCCCGCGGACGGAACTCTTCAGCGCCGGGCTGGTTGGCACACAGCGCTGCGCTTGCTGGCCCCGTGCGGCGCTACTGGGGAAGAGCGCCCTCCGCTGTTATCCTGGCGACGGAGTGGCGCTCAACCCCCCGGCAGAATATCCCGATAGGGCTCGCCTCGCTCGCCCGCTTCGGCGCGGGTCAGGACGCGGGTGTCAAACGCCGAGGAGATGGCGACCTTGATCCCTCGATGTCGGACGCCTTCGTCTAATGACTTGGCCGTGTGTTCGATCTGATAGAGCGTTTCGCACCATTCGGCGCTGTTGATTTCGATGAGGCCGGGCAAACTGTTGGGATCGTCGCCGGCGGCTGCGGCCATGGCGTCGAGGGTGGCGTTTAGTTCGTCGGGGGTCATGGCGCAGCGGTGTACCTGAGTCGCGAGCGTCCGGTCTAACGGGCGCGCTGCCTTAGCAACCGCGCCGCCTCTTCCTTCCAGAGCGCGCGGAAGCGCAGGACGATGGACGTGGGCCGGCTGGCCGCTGCGCGCGATCGGCGGTGTAGAGCACGGGCCTCAAGCTCAAACCGTGCGGCTTTCTGTTGGTGTGTCTCGGCCGTCATGCGGTTTCCGGCCAGACCTTCTGCACGGTCAGCGATCCAGCGCGGGAGGGTTGTAGAATGAGGTCTTCAGCTGCGCTCAGGTCCAGCCAGTGGACGCCTGCGCCGGGCGGCAGGAGGACAATCTGGCGGTCATGGTAGGGCGCCACGTCTGGGCCCGGCTCGGTCGTCAGCATGGCGAACGCACCGTCTTTGACGATTCCGGCGATCCAGAACCACGGCTGATCAATCATCGTGAACAGCCACTTGGTCTTTCTTCCCTGCACCTTGGGCTCGGTGAACTCATAGAAGCCGTCGGCTGGAATGAGGCATCGGGTCGAGTTCGCGAAAGATCGGCCGTCCGACCGGAAGTTGAAGACGGGCCTTCCGGTCGGACTTTTCCATGCCCAGGGCGTCATGGTCAATTGCGGACCCTCGGAGCCTTGGGTGACGATGGGCGCGGCGTCGCCGATGCGGTAGTCGGCCCGCGCCAAGTTGGGCAGACCGCTCGGAAAGACGAGCGTCCGCCCCGCGTCGCGGAATGGCGCCGCGATCTGGTTGGCCGGGACGTGCAGGCGATAGTTGTTGCACATAGGCGAAGCCTCTCACGCCTTCAGCCGGTTGTGGAGTCCGGCTCCTGAAGCTTGCTCTTGGACCGAGCGACAGCGCGCGCCATGCCCTCATAAGGGTAGCTCCAGCTAAACGTAGCGCCGCTGAGGTCGGTCCAAGCGGCCTTCACCGTTGCCGACGCGGCCATTAGCGGAAAGCGCTGAGATGATACCGGGTTCAACTGGCCATGAAGTCGCTGGAGGCGGCGGTAGATGTCGTCCAGCTCCGCTAGGTCGTTCGCGTCCAGCACCTGCTTGCTAGACATGCCCTTGTATCGCGTCATGGATGATCCCCGGACGCAGCGCGAAGTGATAACCCCTGCGCCTTCATGTCCTCAAAGGCGGCCAGAACCTTCTCGGCAGCGCCTGGAGCGATGCGGTTCAGCGTGGCCGCATGGCGAGCCAGCATGTTGACCAACACGGGGTCATGCCTGGCCGCTTCGCCCTGCCGCCAAACGGCGACCATCTGGGCCAGCTGAAGCTCGGTAGCGGTTGGGACAAAGTCGCTCATTGCGGACGCCCCACCAGACGCATGCCGGCGACCAGCCCGGCGATCAGGTCGACCGTTGGGGCGGGAATGTCTGCGCCGTCGCGCTGTTCAAGCTCGCGGTCCAGCTGCTCCAGATCACGAGCGAAGGCCTCATCTGGGCCAAGGGGTTTCGTTTCCATGTCTTTCCTCATGCTCGCTTCTGGAATGGGGTCACTGTTCCCGCCTTGCCGGTGCAGTAGTCGCTCCAGGCGTCCATGAGGGCGCGGCGCTTCTCCATAGCCTGGCCGCGCCTGTAAGCTCGGCGGACTGCTGACCCGACAGTGTGAGCGAGTGCTTCCTCGCTGATCTCGTCCGCGAAGCTCGTGCAGTCGACAGCCCAGTCTTTGAAGGCGGACCGGAAACCGTGCGGCGTGGCGTCTGTCACGCCCATTTTCCGCATGGCCATCGCCAGGGCCATGTCAGAGAGCGGCCCTTTGAGGCCGGGGAATATCAGACCGCTTCGGTGGCCTCTGTCTACGCGAGCAAGAACGCTCAGCGCGGCTTCAGACAGTGGAACGCGGTGTTCGGCACCGGCCTTCATGCGGGCGGCGGGGACAACCCACACGTCGCCGTCGATCTCTTCCCAAACCGCCCCCCGCACCTCGCCGGAGCGGGCCGCGGTGAAGATGAGGAAGGTTAGGGCAAACGCCGAGACGCTTTTCCGGGTGCCGAGTAGCTCTATGAAGGCTGGGACGCCTTGATAGGGCATGGCCGCATGATGGCCGCCGCCGCGCTTGGTCGCCGGTAGTAGCTTGTCGAGGTGTCCCTTCCATCGAGCCGGGTTGTCGCCTGTTCGCAGGCCCTTGGCTGTTGCTGCATCGATAATGCGTTCAATACGATTGCGCACGCGCCGTGCAGTTTCGGGCCGGGAGGTCCAGACTTTCCGCAGGTCGCGGAGGACCATCTCGGTATCCACGTCCGTGACCGATGAGCGCCACACCGTCGGGGCGTGCTGTTTGAGCGACGCCTCCCATTGAGGTCGCTGCTTGGCGGATCGCCACGTCGGCTCGAGATCATCCATCAGATCCGACGCCACACGCGCGAAGGGCGTGCGTTCCACAGCCGCGCGTTCCTCTCGCCTCGTCTCGATGGGGTCGATGCCGTCGCGAAGGAGGCGTCGCGCGTCATCGGCGCGGTGCCGGGCCTCCTTGAGGTCGACGTCAATAAGGGAGCCCAGGCCCATCTCACGGCGCCGCCCCCGGAATTTGAAGATCAGCACCCAAAACCGTCCGCCGGCCTGATCGACGCGCACGTAGAGGCCGCGCCCGTCGAGGTGCAGTCCTGGCTCGCGGATCGCCTTGAGCGTGACGTTGGTGAGAAGGTTGTAAGAAGCCATATCCTCTCCGAGAACGGAACCAGAACATAGCATCACGACGGGAGCGGTCGCCTCCCTAACTCTCTCCCTACCCGAAGAGCGCAACTGCCCGTGGACGCTGACGGACACCAGCGGACGAAAATGCCCGTAGCGCAAGGGTTTCAGCGGGTGGGGTGTGGATAGCTGCGGACGCCGATGGACAGGGATGTGGCGGACAGAGAGGGATTCGAACCCTCGATAGAGTTGCCCCTATACACGCGTTCCAGGCGTGCGCCTTCAACCACTCGGCCACCTGTCCATTCCACCTGAAGCCCGGATGCGTCCGGGGCGGAGTCGTCGGGAGCGGACCGACGGGAGGGGCTGATTAGAGCATGACGACCCCATGGGCAAGCGCCCTTGAAGCCTCCATATAGGCGAAGACGCTGTTTTCGCGGAGTTCGCGCCATGTTGTTGAAGAAGAATGCTGAACTGCCCACGCCTGAGACGGCTCTGCCGGGCCGGGCTGAGGCGTTGCCGACCGATGAGACCCACTTCGTGCTGGGCCATGCGCTGAAGGGACCGCACCCCGCGGGGATGCAGACGGCCGTGTTCGGCATGGGCTGTTTCTGGGGCGTCGAGCGGGTGTTCTGGCAGCTGCCGGGCGTGTGGGTCACCTCGGCGGGCTATGCGGGCGGGATCACGCCCAACCCGACCTATGAGGAGGTCTGCTCGGGCCGCACCGGCCATGCGGAGGTGGTGCAGGTGGTGTTTGATCCGGCCCAGATTTCGTACGGCGACCTGCTGAAGGCTTTCTGGGAGAACCATGACCCGACGCAGGGCATGCGTCAGGGCAACGACCAGGGCACGCAGTATCGTTCGGCGATCTATACCTTGAACGAGGCGCAACAGGCGGAGGCGCTGGCCTCGCGCGAGGCCTATCAGGCGGCGCTGAGCGCGGCGGGGCGCGGGGCGATCACGACTGAGATCCAACCGGCCGGGCCTTACTACTTCGCCGAGGGCTATCACCAAGGCTATCTGGCCAAGAATCCGGCGGGCTATTGCGGCATCGGCGGGACGGGCGTGGTCTGCCCGATCGGCTTGGGCGTCGGGGCCTAGGATGGATCGCGCGGGCGTGGGCGAGGCCTGCCTGGCCTTGCCGGGGGCGACGATGGATCACCCGTTCGGGCCGGGCCATGACGCCTATAAGGTCGGGGGCAAGATGTTCGCCATCGTCGGCGCCGAGGGCGGGTTGTCGTTCAAGGTCTCCGACATCGCTTATGCGGTGCTGACCGAGGAGGGGCGGGCGGCGCCGGCCCCCTATCTGGCGCGGGCGAAGTGGGTGCATCTGGCCGATCCGGGCGATTGGCCGGATGCTGAACTGGCCGATCACCTGAAGTCGGCCCACGCCCTGATCGCCGCCAAGCTGACGAAGAAGGCGCGGGCCGAACTGGGGCTTTAGGCGGCGGCGTTCCGCGATCGGAACCACAGGTAGAGAATCCCCAGGGGCGCGATGAAGATCGAGAAGCCCCACAGGAAAAAGTTCACCAGCACCTTCAGGACCATCAGGATGATGGCGTTCATGAAGAAGACGGTTTCGCCCATCATCACCCGCTTGATTTCGTCCCAGACCAGTTTGGAGAAGGGAAACAGCAGGGCGCCGACGCCGAACACGGCCAGGGTGGCGGCGCGATCATGCATGGGCTTGGCGCCGTCCAGCGACAGCATCATCCAGGTCATGAAGGCCATGAAGGCGGCGCTGAGCACATAGGCGCGGATCAGATAGCGCGGCTGCACCGAGCCGAAGATGCGCTTGATGAAATTCATGTCGAAGGGACGCTTTCTTACCGGGTCTTGGTCTTCTGTTCGGCGATCCAGCGGTCCATGCGCGCGTCCAGCAGGGCCAGCGGCAGGGCGCCGTCGACCAGCAGGGCGTCGTGGAAGGTCCGCACGTCGAAGCGGTCGCCCAGCTCGCGCTCGGCCTTCTGGCGGATTTCGCGCAGGCGGATCTCGCCGATCTTATAGGCGGTGGCCTGGCCGGGATCGCCGATGTAGCGCTGCAGTTCGGTCTCGATGTTGTGCGTGGACAGGGCCGAGTTGTCGCGGAAGCAGGCGCGGGCCTGTTCCTCGCTCCAGCCCAGCCAGTGCAGGCCGGTGTCGGCCACCAGACGGCAGGCGCGCCACATCTCATAGCTGAGGCGGCCGAACCGCTCATAGGGCGTGCGGTAGATGCCCATCTCCTCGCCCAGGAACTCGGAGTAGAGGCCCCAGCCTTCGCTGAAGGCCGTGACCGAGGCGTCGCGGCGGTAATAGGGCTGGTCGGCGGCTTCCTGTTGCAGGGCGACCTGTAGGTGGTGGCCCGGCACGGCCTCGTGCACCGTCAGGGCGGGCAGTTCATACAGCGGCCGCTGGTCCAGTTTTCCGGTGTTGACGATGTAGCCCCCGGCCACGCCCGTCGCCATCGAGCCTGAGTTGTAACGGCCGGTGGTGTAGGTCTCTTCCATCTCGACCGGCACCGGGCGCACGCCGTAGGGCAGGCGCGGCAGGGTGGCGAACAGGGATGGCAGGCGGTCGTCGGCGCGCTTGGCGATCTCCGACGCCTTCTCCAGCAGTTCCTCGCGGGTCTTGGCGTAGAATTGCGGATCAGTGCGCAGGAAGGTCAGGAAGCCGGCGAAGTCGCCGGTCCAGCCTGCGGCGCGCATTTCCGTCTCCATGCGGGCGCGGATGCGGGCGACTTCCTGCTGGCCGATCTCATGCACCTGATCGGGCGTCAGGTCGGTGGTGGTGTGGCTGCGGACCAGGAAGGCGTAGAGGTCGCGGCCGCCGGGGCGGTGGACCAGCCCCGGCTCCTGCGGGGCCTTGGGCGCATATTCGTCGCGCAGCAGGTCGCGCCAGGCGGTGCGGCGGGCGGTGATCGGTCCCTCGACCAGGGCGCGGGCGCGGGCGCGGAATTGTTCCTGCTGGGCGGCGGGGATGGAGGCGGGCAGGGTGTTGAACGGACGCAGCAGGACGTCGCCCGCCGCGCCCGGTTTCAGGTCGCGCTCGGCCTGGGCCAGGGCGCTGTCGACCACTGATCGGGCCTGGATCAGGCCGGTTTCCAGCCCGCGCCGGGTGTTGGCGATCCCGGCGTCGTAATAGGCGGGCGCGGCCTCCAGACGCTTCAGCCAGGCCTCGGCGTCGGC
This sequence comes from Brevundimonas sp. RM1, assembly GCF_052907225.1. Classification (NCBI taxonomy): domain Bacteria; kingdom Pseudomonadati; phylum Pseudomonadota; class Alphaproteobacteria; order Caulobacterales; family Caulobacteraceae; genus Brevundimonas; species Brevundimonas sp. RM1. The sequence goes on along the minus strand of NZ_JBRERY010000031.1, from coordinate 8,607 downwards.
GGCCGTGGCGATGCGCGCAGCGGACGCCAGATAGGCCAGAAGCTGGCCGGGACCGCCTTCGGAATCAAAGGCCAGACGCGACGGGTCCAGTTCGATCCGCTCCAGCTCGCGGCCGATCAGATAGCCGACGAAGGCGTGGTTCAGGCGCTGGGCTTCGTCCAGCGCGGCCGGGTCGATGGCGTCCAGCCGCGCCTTCAGGGCGTTCAGCGGAGCGCGGCGGGCCAGTTCGCCCGCACGGCTGGCGTCGGGCAGGCGCGACAGGGCGGCGCGGTCGCCGTCCATGCCCGAGCCGATGGGGTCGACCTGGCGCAGATAGGCTTCGTAATCGACCAGCAAGGCGTCCAGCGCGGCGGCGGCCGACGACTGGCCTTGAACGACGGCGGCCTGGGCCGGCAGGGCGCCCGCGCCCGCAAGGCCCGACAGGCCGATACCGGCGGCGAGAAGAAGATGACGCATGAACTAAAGCCCTCCCAAGAACTGGCGGGGAGGGGAGCGGACCGCGCCGCTGCGGTCAAGCCTTCAGCGGCACAACTCCAGGAAACGCGCCGCGCGGCCTTCCGAACCCGGCTGGGCGGCCATCATCGCGCGCTGGTTCCCGTCCCACACCGCCAGCCAGCCGACGCGACGAAATTGCAGGAAGACGGGGTGGGAGGCGGGCGCCGTGGCGACCAGGTGGACGCCGTCGTGCATGTCGGCGGCCTCGACGCGGGCGGGAAAGGTTTCGGTGTCGCCGCCTGATTCCAGGGTGATGGCGCGACGGTTCGGCGCCTGATCGGCGGCCAGGGACAGGCCGACCTTGCCCGAGCCGGGCGCGCACATGAGGCTGAGCGGAACGTCGTCGGACTGGGCCAGGCCATAGGACAGGCGCGGCTCGTCCGGGTCTTCGTTCAGGAACCAGTCGTAGCCGGCGACGGGCAAGGGCGCGCCGGTCGTGTTTAGCGGGGCGATGCTGGGAGCGCAGGCGCCCAGGGTGCTCATGGTGATGAAGGCGGCGGCGGTCAGCCAGCGGGCAGGGCGCATCCTCGTCCTTATCCGGTGCACAGTTCGGCGAAGCGGCGCAGCTTGGACAGATTCGCCCGATCGATCTCGATGGCGGTCGCCTGATCGCCGAGGGCGAGGGTCAGGCGGCCGGAGGCCAGGAAGGCGGCGAAGACGGGATGGTCGGCGCGCAACGTCGCCTCCAGCCGTCCGCGTCGCGCGCGGGCCTCGACCTCGGCCGAGGCGCTGCCGGAGCGGATGACGGCGAAGCCGTCGGCGCCGGGCGCGTCATGGAAGGCCAGGCGGACGATGCTGGAGCCGGGCGCGCATTCCAGGGTGGTGCGCAGGCGCGGCGTGTCGGGAATCTCATTGGCCAGGACCAGGGGACCGTCGCCGCTGTAGAGGGTCCAGGTCCAGCCCTCGGACGCGCGGGCTGATCGGGCGGGCGATGCGGCCTGGGGCCGCTCTGCGGGCGGATGCGCCCCGGTCTGAGGGGCCGTCTGCACGGCCAAGGAGAGCAACGTGGCCTGAACCAGGCCAAGCATTGAGGTCATGTTTCAGCCCCCGCTGAGGAAGACGGGGGACTGTGGTCAGGCATGTCCCGAAGCGCAATAGCTAAGAAAGCCCTGGACCATTCGCCGCTCGGCGCGGGTGGCGGTCAGCTGGCGGTCCCCGGCCTCGGTCTGGACCGCCATGCGGCCGCCGCGCGCCAGGCCGGTCAGGGCCGCGTCGCCGAGCGGCAGACGCGTCTCGAAGGCCTCGCCGTTCGACAGCGGGTCGATGGGCTGAGGTTCGTGCGAGGCCAGGATCAGCCCCGCGCTGCGCGGCTGGACGTCGCCGTAGACCACGGCGACGCCGTCGCCCGGCGCGCAGGTCAGCATCAGAGCCAGTTGGTCCGAATCCGGCAGGCCATAGGCCAGTTTGGCCATCGTCCCCTCGTGCAGCATATGCCAGCCGGGAACGGCCTCGCCGCCGCTGCGGGACGAGGACGGAGAATAGGTCGCCGCATGGGCCGCGACGGCGGCCAGGCCCACGGCGGCCAAGATGGGAAAGACGGTTTTACGCATGACAAGTCCACTCGCGTTCGACAGATCAAACGCGGGTCGCTTGTTAACGGTTCACGGCTCCGCTGGATCGCGCGCGATTCAGTGATGCGGTGCGGCCGGAATCACACGTTTCGGTGAACGCGGGTCAGAAGGGGCTGAAGCGTTCGACCAGGGACTGGGCGGCGGGCGTCGCCTGCATCCGGCTGATGTCGCCGCGCCCGCCGTAGCTGATGCGCGCCTCGGCGATCTGGCTGTGGCGGATGGTGTTGGCGCTGGAGATGTCCTCGGGCCGGACGATGCCCGCCACGGTCAGCTCGCGCACCTCGCGGTTGGTGCGCACTTCTTGCCGACCTTGGATGACCAGGTTGCCGTTGGGCATGACGGCGGTGACGACGGCGGCGACCGTCAGGTTCACCCGTTCCGAGCGGTTGACGCTGCCCGAGCCGTTGGCGTTCACCGCCCCTTCCGTGCCGATCATGTTCGCCGGATCGAAGCCGCCGGGGAAGGCGCGGCCCAGGCTGTTCTCCAGGCCGAAGAAGTTGGTGACGCCGCCCGAGGCGCTGTTGGTGCGGTTGCGCTGGGTCGTGTTCTGGGTCTGGGCGCGATCGTTGATGTCGATGGCGACGGTCAGGATGTCGCCGACGCGGCGCGCCCGCTGGTCGCCGAAGAAGCTGCGCGCCCCGGTGCGCCACAGGCTGTTGGCGCTGGCCGAGGTCGGCTCGGGCAGATAGGCCTGCTCGACCGGGACCAGGGCGGCCGGATAGCCGATGGGCGCCAGCTCCGGCCCCTTCACCGCTTCGATGGCGGTGGAGCAGGCGGCCAGGCTGAGGGCGGACAAGGACAGGGCGGCGACGGTGATGGGGCGCATGATGGAACTCTCGCTCAACGGGCGGTGAACTGTTGCGGGTTGCGGCGGGCGATCTGGGCGGCGGGACCGGCGACGGCCCGGCCGGGCGCCACGGCCACGGCGTCGATGGTGCGGTTGGACTGGACGTTCAGGATCGGCACGGCCTCGCCCGCCGAGGCGTTGCGGGTCGCCTTGCCGGTGACGGTCAGTTCGACGCCGTCGTTGATATAGGCGACCTCGACCATGTCGTTGCGGGCGATGACCTGAGGCGAGGCCAGGTCGCGCGGACCGACGGGCGATCCGGCGCGCAGGGCGCGCTTGGCTTGGAGACCGATCACCGCCTCGGCGTCCTGGGGGCCGCCTGCGGGGGCTAGGTGCGACTGGACCGAGGCCCAGACCACGTCCTCGGGCTGGATCACGTCGCCGGCGGCCAGGCTGCGGGCGTAGGTCAGAACCTCGACGCTGGATCCCGCTCGGGCGGGCGCGCCGACGCTGGCGGCGGCGGGGCGGGCCGAGGCTTCGGCTGGCAGGGCCCCGCCAGAAAGGGCGCCGCCTTCGCGCACCACGATGCGGCGCAGGCCGGTCGGATTGCTCCACTCAAGCCCGGCGCGGCGCGCGGCGATCTGGACCTGGGAGGCCTCCAGAACGGCGGTGGCGCCGGCGCGGCGGCCGACCACGACGTTCGAGGCGGCGTCCGCGTCGTCGAACAGCTCGCCCAGGGTGATGCGGCCGTCGTCGTCGACCGGATCGGGCAGCAGATTGACCGGCCCGGCCCATGCGGGAGCAGCCAGTGCGGCGACGGCGGCGGCGAGGATCAGGGCGCGCTTCATGGCTCAGACCTTTCCTTCAGCTCTTCACCTGGGCCGAGACGGACAGCATCTCGTCGGCGGTGGTGATGACCTTGGAGTTCATCTCATAGGCGCGCTGGGCCACGATCAAGGCGGTGATCTCGCTGACCGCGTCGACGTTCGACGCCTCGGTGTAGTGCTGCAGCAGATTGCCGTAGCCGACCTCGCCGGGCGCCCCGACTGTGGCCGGGCCCGAGGCCGCCGTCTCCAGCAGCAGGTTGTCGCCGATGGCTTCCAGACCCGCCTCGTTGAAGAAGGTGGCCAGTTCCAGCTGACCCACGACCTGCGGCTCGGTCTGGCCGGCGGTGGTGACCTGAACCTGACCCGACTTGGAGATGGAGACGTCCAGGGCGTCCTGCGGAATGGCGATGGCCGGCTCGACCGCATAGCCGTCGTCAGTCACAAGCTGGCCTTCGCCGTTGACGGTGAAGTTGCCCGCGCGGGTATAGGCAAGCTCGCCCGAGGGCAGGGTGATCTGGAAGTAGCCCTTGCCCTGGATGGCGATGTCGTAGGTGTTGCCGGTGCGGTTGGGGCTGCCCTGTTCGGTGATGCGATAGACGCTGCCCGCCTTGACGCCCGAGCCGATCTGGATGCCGGTCGGCACCACGGTGCCCTGCGACGAGGACTGGGCCCCCATGCGCTCGACGTTCTGGTACAGCAGATCCTGGAACTCGGCCCGCTGACGCTTGAAGCCGACCGTGTTCATGTTGGCGATGTTGTTGGAGATGACCTCCACGTTCAGCTGCTGGGCGGCCATGCCGGTGGCGGCGGTGCGAAGCGCGCGCATGTCTCAGCTCTCCTTTACGAAACCCGGCCCAGCCGCTCGACGGAGCGGCGTGACAGGTCGTTGGCGTTTTCGATCATCTTGGTGACGCGCTCATAGGCGCGGCTGATCTCGATGAGGTTGGTGATTTCCACGAGGGTGTTGACGTTCGACCCTTCCAGCATCCCCTGGCGGACCTGGGCGTCGGTCGCATCCATCGGCTGGGCGTTGGAGGCGTTGCGGTACAGGCCGTCGCCGGACTTCTGCAGCACCGACAGGGCGTCGAAGCGCACCACGGTCAGGCGGCCGACGGGCTGGCCTTCCTGGCTGATCGTGCCGTCGGCGCCGACGCTGGCGGGGCCGCGCTGCGGGTCCAGAACGATCTCGGCGCCGTCGGCCAGGACCGGCAGGCCCTGCTTGGTCGTCAGCCGCCCTTCCGGATCGGTCACGAAGGCGCCGTCGCGGGTATAGGCGGGACCGCTCGGCGTCTGCACGGTGAAGAAGGCGCCTTCGCCCTCGATGCCGAAGTCCAGATCGCGGCCGGTCTGCTTCAACGTTCCCTGGCCGAAATCGCGGCCCACGCCCTTGTCCAGCACGAAGCTGGCCGAGGGGCGGATATTGTCGTTGCGGGCGCGCTGGCCCACTTCGGTCCCGACCATCAGCTGTTCGACCTTGAAGCCGGTGGTGTCTGCGTTGGCGACGTTGTTGGCCACGATGTCCAGCTCGCGACGAAGCGTCATCTGGCGCGACAGTCCGATATAGGCGGCGTTTTCCACGAGCGGGCTCCTTTCGCCGTTTCCCGTCGCAACGACCGTGCCAACAGGGTTAACGCCCGTGGAACGGGGGTTTGAGCGGTTTTCGCCCCTGCGGCGCCCGGCAGGATTTGCCGATCGTAAACGCCTCGTTAACCAAAACAGGGCCACACCCGGCATGTGAGGATCGGGGCGGCTTACGCATGCTGAAACTGAAGCTGGGCAAGAAGAAGAGCGAAGCGCCGACCGGCGACGACGCGAACCTGCCCGCCGTGAGCGACGGCGCGCCCGGCGCCGAGGGCGAGGACGGCGAAGCCGCGCCCGCCAAGAAGAAGATCCCCCTGCTGTTCATCATCATCCCGGCGGCCCTGGTGGTGCTAGGCGGCGGCGGGGCGACGGCCTTCCTGCTGATGAAGCCCAAATCCGCCGAGGCGGCGGGCGATCATGCCGCTCCGGCCAAGGAAGAGAAAAAAGAGAAGAAGGAAGGCGGCGGCCACGGGGGCGGCGCCAAGGAAGGCGAGGCGGCCGAGGGCGCGGGCAAGATCGCGGCCGGTCCCGACGGCGTGACCTTCTACACCCTGCCGGACATGATCGTGAACATTCAGTCGGCCGACGGACGCCCGACCTATCTGAAGCTGCGCCTGACGCTGGAGATGAAGGACGCCGCCGTCGCCTCGCATCTTCAGGCTGAGGCGCCGCGCATGCAGGACATGTTCCAGGGCTTCCTGCGCGAACTGCGGCCCGAGGATCTGGCTGGGTCGGCCGGGTCGTATCAGCTGCGCGCCGAGATCCTGCGCCGGGTCAATCTGATCGCCGCGCCGGGCAAGGTGGACGCCGTGCTGATCGAAGAAATGCTGGTCCAGTAGTCATGACCGACGCCCTGGCCCCCGAGACGGAACTGGACCCCTTCGGCGGAGAGGTCGATCTGGGCGCAGCCCTGTCCGAGCGGGTGCTGAACCAGGACGAGATCGACAGCCTGCTGGGCTTCGACATGGGCGGCGGCGACGACGCCGAGCGCAGCGGCATCCGCGCCATCATCAACTCGGCCCTGGTCTCCTATGAGCGCCTGCCGATGCTCGAGATCGTCTTCGACCGCCTGGTGCGGCTGATGACGACCAGCCTTCGCAACTTCACCTCCGACAACGTCGAGGTCAGCCTCGACACCATCAGCTCCATCCGCTTCGGCGACTATCTGAACTCCATTCCGCTGCCGGCCATCCTGGCGGTGTTCCGGGCTGAGGAGCTGGACAACTACGGCCTGCTGACGGTCGATTCCAACCTGATCTATTCGATCGTGGACGTGCTGCTGGGCGGGCGTCGCGGCACGGCGGCCCTGCGCATCGAGGGGCGGCCCTACACCACCATCGAACGGGTGCTGGTGCAGCGCATGGTCGAGGTTATCCTGAACGACGCCCGCCAGGCGTTCGAGCCGCTGACCCCCGTCCACTTCAACCTGGATCGGTTGGAGACCAACCCTCGCTTCGCCGCCATCGCGCGCCCGGCCAACGCCGCCATCCTGGTCAAGCTGCGCATCGACATGGAAGATCGCGGCGGCCGGGTCGAGCTGCTGCTGCCCTATTCGACGCTGGAGCCGATCCGCAAGATGCTGCTGCAGCAGTTCATGGGCGAGAAGTTCGGCCGCGACAACATCTGGGAAGGCCACCTGGCCACCGAACTCTGGACCACGGAAACCGAGGTGCGCTGCGTGCTGGACGAGCAGCAGATGCCCCTGTCCAAGGTGCTGGACTTGAAGGTCGGCGACACCCTGATGCTGAACGTCACGCCTGAGTCCGAAGTGTCGGTGCGGGCGGGCTCCATTCCGCTGACCACTGGCCGCATGGGCCGCAAGGGCCAGCACATCGCCGTCCGCGTCGAAGGCCCCATCAGCACCGACGCCGCCGCCCGCCTCGCCAGGGAGAACAGCTGACATGACCGGCATCATCCTCGACTCCATCCTCATGCTGCTGCTGGTCGCGGCCATCGGCTACGGCATCAAGCTGGAGCGCAAGCTCAAGACCCTGCGCGAGGGACAGCTGGCCTTCGCCGCCGCCGTGACCGAGCTGAACAGCGCCGCCGGGCGCGCCGAACAGGCGCTGGCCACCCTGCGCGCCTCGGGGCAGGAGACGGACTTGCTGCACGACCGCATCATCAAGGCTCGCGCGGTTAAGCAGGAGCTGGAGGTGCTGATCGCCCGCGCGCCTGCCCGCCCGGCCGAGAGCCGCATCGAGACGCGCGAGGACGAGCGTCGCGCCGCCGCCAAGGCCCTGGCCGACATGGAGCCGATGATGGAGGTCGAGCGCGAGACCGTCCGCGCCTCGTCGGTCGCCCCCTTGCTGGACGACGAGGCGCGCGCGCGCCGCATGGCCTCGCTGATGGAGCGCATCGAGGGCGCCCGCGCGGTCATGAAGGCGCCGTCGCTGAAGCCCGCGCCTGTCCCCGAGCGCGCCTCGCCGGTGATGCAGGCCCTGGCCGCTAACCATGCTGCGCAACAGAGCCTAAACCGCGCCCGCCGTAGTCTGGACGACGACCTTTTCGCCGCCTGATGTCAGCCCCTATGTCCGAGGCGCGGCCTCGGACGACTTGAGGGGCCAAGTGTTTTCCCTGCCCGGCGCGTGGCGCCGAACCGTTCGCTGAGTTTGACCGATGAGCAAGCTGCCCCGCCTTCTGCCCCTGATCGCCGTCGCCATCGGCGGCGTCGTGGCCGTGCGCGCCGCGGGCGTGGCGCCGGAGCTGTTCCAGGGCGCGACCGCCTGGGCCCAGGAAGCGGTCGCCGGAGAAGGCGAGGGGGCCAAGCCCGCGCCCAAGCCCGCCGCCGTCTGCGCCCTGACGCCCGAGCAGTTGGCCCAGCAGGCGGGGATCTCTCCGGCTGAACTGCGGATCATCCAGTCGCTGTCGAAGCGTCGCGACCAGTTGGACGCGCGCGACGCCGACTTCGCCACCACCCTGCCGCTGATGGTGGCCGCCGAGCAGAAGCTGGACGCCAAGCTGCAGGCGCTGGAGGCCCTGAAGGGCGAAATCAGCGCCCTGGTCGGCCAGGTCGATGAGAAGGAAAAGGCCGAGGCTGATCGTCTGGTCGCCGTCTATTCCGCCATGCGGCCCAAGGAGGCGGCGGCCGTCTTCGCCACCCTGGACGACAGCGTGCGCCTGCCGGTGGCCTCGGCCATGCGCCCGCGCACCCTGGCCGCCATCATGGCCCAGATGCAGCCCGCCGCCGCGCGCGAACTGACCGAAAAGCTGGCCAAGCGCTTCCAGGCCCAGCAGTACGCCGCCCGCGCCGCCGCCGCTTCGGCTCCGACTGAGGCTGCGACCGCGCCCGCCCCGGCGCCCGCCGCTCAAGCGGCGGCTCAGCCGGCCCCCGCGCCCGCGCCGACCC
>NZ_JBRERY010000030.1:0-15327 GCF_052907225.1 Brevundimonas sp. RM1 | reverse complement strand
CCCCGAAAACTTCGAAGGGTCTCGCTACATCACTTTATGTCGGCAATCTATCGACGCCGCTGGAAGCAGCGCCAAGAGACTTTCAAAGAGCCTGAATCATTCCCACTCGATGACACAAAAATTATTTATGCATTTGTTTTTACATCATTTTTTCTATTTTCCGTCAGCCGCGACCGGCCCGAAGACCGGCAGATTTCGAGTATTTTGAAAACATTGCGAAAATTTACTTATGTAAAAAGTGCGTGATACAGACATCTTTCAAGATGTATTGACAACGCCAAGACCCAAATTTGCAATCGGATTAGCAGGGCACACCAAGTGCGCGCAGCATACGAAATGGTACTTCATAAATATTACCGCTCATCCCGCGACATGAGTGAAGCCAGCAGCGCCGCCATTTGCCCCTCGCCTGACAGGTCGGAATTGTACTCATACTCGCCAAGCGCCCGGACCAGCTTCGTGAAGTCAGCGGCGTCCCCGGGAATGTGCGGCTCGCTGGAATCGGCCTCGAGCTCCGCCTGCGGGTAGCGGGCCAGGAAGGTTCGTTCGTTGATTTCCCTTAGCTTCCGGTAGAGGTCGCTGGAAGACCAGCCTACTGGCAGGAGATCCGCGTGACCGACGGCAAAGCCGACGATGCGGCTGATGGTCTGGTGCGGCACGATGCAAATCGACAAGTCAGCCCTCTCTGAGCGATGTCAGCCAAACAACAAACCCTGTTGCTTGAACGAGGTAAAGTCACCTCTGGCCCCGATGATGATGTGGTCGTGCAGCGTGATGCCAATCACCCTGCAAGCCTCCGCTATGTCCTTCGTCAGGCTCCTGTCCGCGAGGGACGGCTTGACGTCGCCTGACGGATGATTGTGGGCCAGCACGATGGCGGACGCCCCGACGTCCAAGGCTCGATGGATCACCTCCCGGACATACATCGGCGCGTGATCCACGGTTCCCCTGCCCGCCACTTCATCCTTGATGAGGGCGTTCTTCTTGTCGAGGAACAGGATCCGCGTTTGCTCCTTGATCTCGTACTGAAGACTGACCCTCAGGTATGAGATCAGGGCCGGCCAAGAGGACAGGATCTTTCTGCCGTCCAAGCGCTGTTGCAGGGATCGGGCGGCGATCGCCGAGCATATGCTGACGTGCCGGACAAAGCCCTGACCATCCTGCCCTTGGACCACGGCGCGGGACAGCCGCTCCGGCGAAGCCGCAAAAAGGGCGCCGAGCGTGTCGAACTCACCCGACAGCCTCGCCGCCAGCCTCTCGACCCCAAGCGGCTCGACACCTGCGATGAAGGCCTGAAGAAGCGACAGGTCTCCATCAGTCCAGACCGTGTTCAGGTCCGGCGCGATGAATTGCGTCATGTCCCCGTCCATCCGCCACCCCCCTGAAGCGACGATCGGCCATGGCTTCCCAGACCCCTCCGAAGATCGTGAGGCTGATGAGCGTCCACAGCGTCAGCCGTACCGTAACGCCCGTCCAGGCGGTTAACTGGGACGAGAGAAAAGGCAAAAGATGCGTGCAGACGACCAGAAGCTGAAGCGCCGCCGCAAGGACCAGCCACCAGCGCGTTGACCTGACGCTCAACAGCCACAACCCGGCGAAGAGCGCCAAATTCAAGCTTGCCAGACCAATCTTCCAGGTCGAGAGCTGGAGTTGAAGCACCAATGGCTCGATCAGGATGTAGGTCGCGAGAAGCGCGGCGGCGCATCGTTCGATGCGAGCGCCCTTCCAGGCCATCAACAACAGGCCAGCGATATTGAGTGACCACAGAGCGTATCCGATCAAATCATCGCCTGCCCCTCTGGGTCACCCTGCGCGATCTTCTTGATCGGGGTTTCAATGACATCTTCCCCCGTCTTGGACTCCGATGGTCCCATACGGGTGGGGACAAGCCCGAGTTCGCCAGCCAGTTTCTGCAACCGGTCATGCGTCCGCAGCGTCTGCCCCCTGGCGTCGAGGACGGCGCCCATGGCGCCGTGGAGGCTCAGCAGGGCCGCATGACCGCAGCCGGCCGAGAGTTGCGCCGACAGACGCCCTTCGATCATGCTCATTGAGAGCTGGTTGGCTTTTATGAAGGCGTGATCCAGAGCGTGCTCGAAAGCGATGAGATCATGAGCGACGATGGAGCCGATGGTCTCGGCGGTTTCGTTCTGGTTGCGCATGGCGGATGTCCCTTTTCAACGCCAGCTCAAAAACGTCGCGACGACCCCGAACACCATCAGACATATGGCGAGGATGGCGCCGATCGCTAATGCCATCCCCAAGGCCAGGAGAACGATGAGGACCAGCTTCGGTCCTCGCCACCCGGCCGTCGTACGCCATCGCCCCAGCCCTGAATACACGCCGAACGGCGTTTCTGGATCAAGAGCGCCAATGTTGTGATCGAAGGCGATGGACGCCTCGCTGACACCCTGAGCTGGACCGTTTTCGCCAACGCCCGCCATGCCTCCAGATCCGCCTGACGGAAACTCCGTCAGTAACTCCAGAGCCTTTTTGCGGCTGGATACGCCGAGCTTTCGCTTGGCTTCTCGGATATGATTTTCAACAGTATGCGGCGACAGGCCGAGCTTCCGGCCGATCTCCTTATCGCTCATGAAAGCGGAGAGCTTCAGGCACTCCGCCTGCCTATGAGACAGCCTTTCAGGCATAGACCGCTCCCCCGTACAGACGGGAAGTAATGCGTCACAGCCGCGAGTCGTCCAGCAGACTTGCGCCGCAGGCGGGCTCTTCTGTTTACAATTTTGAATTCAACCAGCGCGGCGGCTTTCAGGGGCCTGGGCCGGGCACCCGGATTCGCCCTAACTGCGGTGTCCGCAGGTCAGGATTTACCGCTCAGCCAGGCCATGAAGACCCGAAAAACAAAACCGCCGAAAGCAGGCGGCTGCAAGCGACGGGCATGTCGCCCCTTGCCGCGATAGACCTCAAAGCCGCCACGCCCGCGGCCCGACCATCCCGCTTCAATCTTGATGCCTGATTCCATCGGGCCATTTTGATCCGTTCGACTGCGGGACGCCAACAAAAGCGGATCCGTTCGCCTTCACCCGGACGAAGATCGACGACCCGACCCGCTCGGCGAGAGACGCGCCGGGCCGTCTACGAAAGCGAGGTCGGTCGCTTCCGCCAGTCCCATTTAAAGCAAAGCTTGCGCGACGCCTATGACGGGGTCGCAGCAGAACAACGCCTCAAGGCCGACACCGCACCTCCCAGTCCAGCGTCCACCGCCCCTCCCCGGCCGGCTTGAGTTCTGAAGTCGCCGCGGGAACCTGACGGTCCAGACCGTCCAGAAGCAGTGATGTCCCGCTGACCGCGGCCACTGTGGCGTTGGTCTGCCAGAAGGGCCCCGACATGCCGCGCATGGAAAAAAGGATGTGCACCGTGTCGTTGACCTTGGGCATGAGCGCCTTCCTTTCAGCCGGGCAGCGGCCTTCCTGCGGCGCCTTTTACACGGCCAGAAGAACGGCGCCTCCGGCCAAGCCTGAGCCGGTGTCGGGATGAGCATGCTATAGACGCCCGGGTGGCGAACACCCTTCCTGCCCCAGGGACCTCATGGCGCGACAATCTCGGATTTCGACCCGGCTATCCGCAGCCAGCCTAGTCCACCTCGGCGCGCCGCGCCTGGCGGACCTGCTGATAGAGGCGGGCGCCGGGAACGCCAATCTCAAACGCCGCCTCCGCCTCGAGCTCGCGGCTGAGATCAGCCCTGACATCCTGGCCCTGGAGATCGACAAACGCCTCACCGCGCTCGCCGCTGCCCGCACCCGCGTTTCCTGGCGCCGACGCGGCGACCTTCTCGACGACCTGAACACCCACCGCGAGATGATCGTCGGTCGCCTGGCGCCCGAGGCTCCCGGCGAGGCGCTCGCCGTCCTCATTCGCTGGTTCGACCTCTATCCCGGCCTGGCCGTCCGCGTGAAAGACACCAAGGGCGAACTGCCTGCCGCCTTCGAGGCCGCAGCCCACGATCTCTTCACCCTCGCCGAGACCGCCGACGACGCGGCCTTGCGCGACCTGGTCGACGCCCTGCGCCGGCATCCGCAGGATTACGCTCGCTGGATCTCCGCCGTCGGCGAGACCCTGGGCCCGCGCACGGCGCGCCGGCTGCTCGACAGTCTAGACGCATCAGCCAGAAAGACCCCGGCAGGCCGCAACCTGCTGCGCCGCCTGGCGGACAAGGCCGGGGACCTCGACCTCTGGCTGTCGCTTGTCACCCCCGAACAGGCGGGTTCGCCCGACGTCGCCGCTGACATCGCTCGCCGCCTCCTGGACGCTGGCCGCGTCGCCGAAGCCCGCGCCGCCCTGGAGGGCGCCTTGAGCCCCTCCCCACTCAACCGCCGCTGGACCTTCGGCCACAGCCCGAAGGACGGCGCCCCCCGCCTGACCCCGACCTGGGAGGCCGCCTCCATCGACGTCCTCGAGGCGGAAGGCGGCCGTCAGGAGGCCCAGGACCTGCGCTGGAGCCTGTTCGAACGCGACCTGTCGGCGCCGGTCCTTCGGGACTACGTCTCGCGCCTGCCCGACTTCGACGACGTCGAGGCCCTGGACCGGGCCTTCGCCCACGCCTCCCGTCACCCGGACTTCGAGGCCGCCATGCGTCTCCTGATGGACTGGCCGGCTCACAGGGAAGCGGCCGCCCTCGTCCTGGCGCGACCCCGCGAAGCGCGTCATGCTGGCGGCAGGACTCCGGACTGGGCCTCTCGTCTGGCCCAGCGCTTTCCCGAGGCCGCCGAAATCCTGAACGGTTAGTTTCGCCTGTCAGCCAGGGTCCTGAAAGTAATGGAGTAACGCAGGACCGTCATAGGCGAGATCGAATGCTCCCAATCCTGCCGCGCCTCGCCTGACAGCCGATAGACAGAGCCCGGTTCCAGCGCCGCCCCGGCGCGACGCCATTGCGCGCCCGCCTTGCGCCGCAGCCGCATGACGCAGGGCGCCAGCAGCGAGACGCCGACAATCTCCCCATAGACGGGCCGGTGATGATGCCAGCCGATCCCCGCCCCCGGCGCATACTCGTTGACGAGGACTTGAACGAAAGCCGTCTCGTCCAGACCAAGCCGCACCGCCAGGCGTCGCAGCAGGTCTTGCAGGAACCCTGGCCAGGGATCGGCCGCTTCCAGCCTGCCCCGGTCGAGGTCGTAGCGCCGTCCGAAGGCGGCGATCCGCCGGAAGCCCTGGTAGCCCATGTGCTCATATGGCCTGAAGTCCAGCCGCTGCAGTTGCTCGACCGCCGCCGCCTGCTCCGCCCCGGTCAGGACCTCCGGCCAATAGTCGAAGCCCTGCGGAACGGCAGGCGCGCAGACGTGGCCGAAGAGATCGCCCTGAAGCCTGCCCGTCACAGCGCCAGTTCGCCGGACGCAGGCTTCGGCGAGGCCTTCTCCAGATTGGACAGGGTCACCCCGACGAGGCGTACGCCCCTGGTCGGCGGATAGAGGGATCGCACCAGCAGGCGGGCGATCTCGCGCAAGCGCGCCTTCGAGGCGACCGGCTCACTGAAGGAGCGGCTCCGGGTCGATTGCTGAAAGTCCGCCCACTTCACCTTCACTGTCACGGTCCGGCCCAGCGACCCGGCCTTTTCGCACCAGGCCCAGACGTCGTCCGCCATCTCGTCCAGCCCGGCCTCTATCGCCGCCGGATCGACCAGATCACTGGCGAAGGTGGTCTCCGATCCGCTCGACTTGCGCTCGCGATCCGGATTGACCGGGCGATGATCCTCTCCTCGCGCCACGCCATGGTACCAGGCGCCGGACTTGCCGAAGTGATGCTGCAGGAAAGCCAAGGACTGACGCTTCAGGTCCGCGCCTGTCTCGATGCCCAGGCGATTCATCTTCTCCGCCGTCACCGGCCCGACGCCATGGAAACGCTTTACAGGCAGGGCTTCGACAAAGGCCGCCCCTCGCTTGGGCGGGACCACGAACTGGCCGTTCGGCTTGCGCTGGTCCGAGGCCAGCTTGGCCAGGAACTTGTTGTAGGAAACCCCGGCCGACGCCGTCAGTCCGGTCTCCGCCAGGATGCGCGCGCGTATCTCCTCCGCCGTCGCCGAGGCCGTCGGCAGCCCCCGGATATTGGCGGTCACGTCGAGATAGGCTTCGTCGAGAGACAGGGGTTCGATCAGGGTCGTATAGTCGGCGAAGATGGCGTGGATCTGCGCCGAGACGGTGCGATAGACCTCGAACCGGGGCGGCGTGAAGATCAGGTCCGGGCATTTCCGCAAGGCCGTGCTCGAGGGCATGGCCGACCGCACGCCGAACTTGCGCGCCTCATAGCTGGCGGCGGCGACCACGCCGCGCGAGGCGGCGTGGCCTACGGCGACGGGACGACCGCGCAGGGCGGGATCGTCCCTCTGCTCCACCGAGGCGAAGAAGGCGTCCATGTCCACATGGATGATCTTGCGAGGCGCTGCCGTTCCCATCACAGGCGCCATCTAGCAGTTAGAGAACAAAACGGGAACTCATTTCGCCTGACGACGTCAGCTGCCGGAAGATAGGGAAGCTCCCAATCCTCACCGGGGCAAGGGGCGTCCTTGCGCGTCCGTGATCCCCAGGGCGACATCCCATTCGTTGACCTCGGCCTGTTCAGGTCCGGCGGCAAGGATCAAGATGAAGCCGCCCCCGGGTGGGAACTCGACCGCATGAACCGTGTGGCCGGCCTCCTCCACGGCCAGTATTCCCCTTTTGAGGCTGGCCCTTGAAAACGTCGCCCGCATCCGGCCCCCTCCGCTCACCTAAGGCGCCTCCCAGACCCGGTTCAGGACCTGGGCCGCCAGCGCCGCCTTGTCCTGCGGGAGGAAGCGACCGTAGTGGTCGGCGACCGTGGCCGGCGTGTCCTGTATGGCGTAGCTGGCCTGCTCGTAGGAACCGGTCAGCTTCAGCACATGGGTCGCCAGGACGTCCCTCACATTATGCGGCCCATGAGGAAGCAAGCCTCGAATGGCTCCTCTTTTCGTGTACGGGTTGTAAATCCCGTAGCGCTGGATCACCTGACGCCAGGCGCTGTAAAATGTCTGCTGGTTGTAGGCGGCGTCGCGGCTCGAGGTTTTCACGGTCTTGACGAAGAAGGTGCCTGGATCGCGCGAGCCGTTCAGCAAAGCCGGTCGATGGCGTCCCACATAGGCGTCGATCCAGCGATACAATCCGCCGAGGTCCGGCAAGAGAAGCCGGAACGGGCGTTTGGAAAAGTAGGCCGAGCCGGAGTTCTTGAAGGCCGCGCAGGGAATGAAGACCTCCCAGCCGCCTTCCCTCTCGCTCCAGCGCAGTTCGCCGCACCGCCGGACCTCCAGTTCCCTCTCGGGCGTCGGCGCGCTCCCCCGCGGACGCAGCAGCAGTTGCCGCAGGTTCTTCTGCCTGACCCCGAGGTGCAGACCCAACCTCAGCATCAGGAAAGACCGGACCGCTTCTGCGGCGGCCCGGGGATAGCGCCTCTCTTCGGGCATACGGCGCAGGATCTCCTCCGTGATCTTGCGATACTCCCCGACAGGGCTCGCCGCTTCTAGAATGGGCAGGATGGGTTCAAAGGGATCCCGATGGACTCTGGCAACCCGCTCGATCTCCTTGGACCTGGCTAGGGCATGACGATGCACCTGCTCGCAGGCGCCGTCCCAATCCCCGCAGATCCGGTCGATCTCCTCCTGCGCGACAACGCCGGGAATGGGTCGGAGCCGATCCGCCAGCCACGGGCTCTGCCGAAGCCACCCTGTCTGGCTGCGCGAGAAGGCCGCGCCGAGCAGGAGCATCTCGCTCTCCCAACCGGTGAAGAAGCCCCGGCGTCGCTCGCGCCACTGCACGTACCAGTCCCAGACCGTCGGCAGGACGAGCAGCCCGAAGGTCAGGTCCTCCCGGGGCACGCCCAGCCCGCTGACCTCGTCGTCAGGCAGGGCGGCCAGGGCGCCGAACAGCAGAGCCAGATGCTCCTCGCGCTGCGCGGCTGTCTCCGCTCCCCATACGCCGGAGCGCTGATAGCCGATGTCCGTGAGCGTCGCCGACTTGAACCGCAGGAGGGCGGCCATCTCGGCCCGGAGTTGTGCAGGGGCGGCAAGCTCGGACGGCCCGCTTCCATCAAAGCGAAGCGCGAACCGATGCTTCGAAACCGTTGAATGATAACGATGATAAGCCGTGCCTCCGGACAGGATAGTCGAGCGCACCCAGGCCAGGATTTCCTCCTGCTCCTCGGCCGACCTCTCGTCGAAGTCATCCGGCAGGTGCCAGGCGAGACGACGGGATTCCGCATACTGCACCTCGGGCGGAACCAGGCCGGAGAGCGCGCGACGCCGTTGCAGCCTCGACCGCAGATAGCCAGCCTCCAACTGATAGCGATGCTCGATGATGTCGAGGACCTTCAGGCTGGCGGGGGTCTGCGGGACCTTCAGGCCCCGCCGCCAGGCCGCGAGGGTCGTCCGGTCCGTCAGCCCGCCGGCGACCACGATGGCCCGGTGCAGACGATGGGAGTTCTCGCCATGCCGGCGGATCTGGAGATCCAGCGCGGCGTGGAAGTCCCGGGGGTCATCATGAACCTCCCACAAGGCAGTTGGATGAGTGACGATCGGGAGCGGCGGACGCCCTCTTTTTCTTGGAACGGACGCGTCAACTGGCGAAGGCACGACAAGCTTTGAACTGCGCACAAAAACTCCACTGGAAACATCGTCTTCGGACGACGGTGGAGAGACGTTTCAGAAGAGACTTCCCCCTAAATGTCGATGCGATCATGCGACCGGACATGAGGGCAGCGGACCTTCCCGACGGCCCCGCTTGACTCCCGTAGGGGGTTGGCGTGCATATAGGAACATATGCGGAACATTCATTCTCAGCCTGACGCTCTGGCGGCGCTGAAGACTCGCCTGGAGGCCCTGGATCGGGCCGGCGGTCGGCGCGTCGGCGCGGGCGTGCGCGCGGGAAGCGACGACGCCTTCGCACCGTTGGCCACGGGCGTTCTGCATGATCTCTACGCCGCTTCGCCTGCCGACGCGGTGGCGGTCAACGCCTTCGGGCTGGGCATGGCGCTGAGGGCGGCGGCCGGGCGGCCCATCGTCTGGGGCCTGCATGAGATGATGGCCCAGGAGGCGGGACGGCCGCACGGGCCGGGCCTGCATGAGATGGGGTTATCGCTGCGCGACCTGTTGCTGGTGCGGACGCGCGACGTGCAGACCCTGTTGGCCGTCGGCGAAGAAGCCCTGCGCAGTCCCGCCGTGGGGGCCGTGCTGTTGAGCGCCTGGGGCGAGGCCAAGGCCTTCAACCTGACGGCCAGCCGGCGACTGGCGCTGGCCGCCGAGACGGGCGGCGCGACCCTGTTCCTGGCGCGGGCGGGCGCCCTGCCCTGCCCAAGCGCGGCCGAGACCCGCTGGTCGGTGACGTCCTGCGCCTCCGAACCTCTGGAAGGCGGAGCGCCGGGGCGGCCGTCTTTTTCGGCGACCCTGCTGCGGCGGCGCGGCGGCGGGGCGACCGGAACCTGGATCATGGAGTGGGATCGTGAACAGCGAACCTTCCGTCCGCCTGCGACGCTATCTGGCGGTCTGGTTCCCCTGGCTGCCCAGCGACCGGTTGCGGCGTCAGGAGCAGCGGGACGACGCGCCGCCTGAGGATGCGCCGCCGGTCGTCCTGGCCGAAAAGATCAAGGGCGCCCTGCGGCTGGCGGCCGTCGATCCGGCGGCGGCGCGAGCGGGACTGACCCCTGGCCTGGCCCTGGCCGACGCGCGGGCGCGGACCCCGGCCCTGCGGGTCGTCGCCCATCGACCGGACCTCGACGACGCCCTGCTGGGGCGGGTGCTGGAGGATTTCGGCCGCTTCACCCCCATGATCGCGCCGGACCCGCCGCATGGCCTGATGCTGGACGTGACCGGCTGCGCCCATCTGTTCGGCGGAGAGATGGGCCTGATACGGACAATTCAGGCGCGGGCCGAACGCGCCGGACTCAAAATCCGGTGCGCCCTGGCCGGCACGCCCCAGGTCTCTCGCGCCCTGGCCCGTTTTGGACCTGGCGGCCGGTTCGAAGCCGGCGAAGATCGCGCCGCCGCGCGCCGCCTGTCAGTCGCCGCCCTGGAGCTTTCGGACAAGGAAGACGAGGCCCTGCGCCGTCTCGGCCTAAAGCGGCTGGGCAACCTGGACGACCGGCCCCGCGCGCTCTTGGCCGCCCGCTTCGGCGCCGACTTTCCAACCCGACTGGCGCGGGTTCTGGGTGACGAGGACATGCGCATCATCCCGCATCGTCCGCCCGCACCCGTGATCGTGGACCGCGTCTTCTTCGAGCCCATCTCGGCGCCCGAGGACGTGGAGCGGGTCTTGTCCGACCTGCTGGTCGATACCATGGATCGACTGGATCAGACAGGCCTGGGCGGCCGCGCCTTCGAGGCCAGCTTCTATCGCGTGGACGGCGAGACGCGCCGCATCGTCGTCCGCACCGGCCGTCCGACCCGCGACGCCCCCGCGACCCTGCGGCTGTTCCGCGAGCGGATAGCGGCCCTGGCCGCCCCGCTGGACCCCGGTTTCGGCTTCGACCAGATGCGGATGTCCGTGCCCCGGACCCAGGTCCTGGCGCCGACCCAGCAGGGACTGGAGCCCGAGACGCCCGGCGAGGAGGCCTTCAGCCGTCTGGTGGACCGACTAACCGTCCGTCTAGGGCCGGAGGCGGTGCTGCGTTTCGAGCCCTTCGCCTCGCACATTCCCGAACGCGCCGCGCGACTGGTTCCGGCCGCCGCCCGTCATGGCGACGAGACCTGGCCCGACCTTGATCCCGACGATCCGCCCTTGCGGCCGCTGCAGGTGTTCGACCCGCCCCAGCCGGTCGAAACCCTGGCCGAGGTGCCCGACGGTTATCCGCTGAAGTTCCGCTGGCGGCGCGTCCTGCACGAGGTGACGCGCGCCGAAGGACCCGAGCGGATCAGCGGCGAATGGTGGCGCGCGCCGAGCCAGCGCACCCGCGACTATTACCGGGTCGAAGACCGGGACGGCCGTCGTTTCTGGCTGTTCCGCCAGGGCCTCTATGGCGAGACGCCCGAACCGCGTTGGTTCATCCACGGCCTGTTCGCATGAGAAGGCTCGACCCTTGCGGCGCCTACGCCGAGCTGGCGACGGCCAGCAACTTCTCCTTCCTGCGCGGAGCCTCGCATCCCAAGGACCTGGTGCTGACGGCGGTCCTGCGCGGCCACGCCGGGCTGGGGCTGGCCGACCGCAACACCGTGGCGGGCGTCGTGCGGGCCTGGAGCGCGTTGAAGGAACTGCGGGCCGAAGGCCTCGCCCCGCCGGACAGGGTGCGGGATGGCGGCAGTCCCGGCGAGATCGCCTTCATCGAGGACCCGCTGAACGATCCGGCTCTGTCCGAAGAGGTGATGCGTCGCGCGGCGGACTTCCGCCTGCTGACCGGGGCGCGGCTGATCTTCAACGACGGGACGCCGGACGTCATCGCCTATCCGGAGACGCGCGCGGGCTGGGGCCGGCTCACGCGTCTGCTGACCCTGGGCAATCGCCGGGCGAAGAAGGGCGCATGCGAGATCGGCCTGCGAGACCTGCTGGCTGATCCCGAAGACCTGCTGCTGATCCTCGTCCCGCCGGATCGGCTGACGGGGCTGGAAGAGGTGCTGGCCCGCATGAACGAAGCGGCGCCGGGCGCAGTCTGGCTGGGCGCCGCCCTGCACAGACGCGGCGACGACCGGCGCCGACTGGCCCGGCTCAAGGCCATGGCGGAGCGGGCTTGCGTTCCGCTGCTGGCGCTCAACGACGTCCTCTACGCCGCCCCCGACGACCGCGACCTGCAGGACGTCCTGACCTGCATCCGCGAAGGCGCGACCATCGAAACCGCCGGCCGTCGGCTGGGAGCCAACGCCGAACGCTGGCTGAAGCCCGTGGAAGAAATGGCCCGCCTGTTCAAGGACGCGCCCGAGGCGGTGGCCGAGACGACCGCCTTCCTGTCGCGCGCGACCTTCGATCTGTCCGAACTCGGCTATCAATACCCGGAAGAGCCTGTCCCGCCCGATTGGACGCCGCAGGCCTGGCTGGAAGAATTGACGGGCCGCCACGCCGCCATGCGTTACCCCGACGGCGTTCCCGACAAGGTTCAGGCCCTGCTGGACAAGGAACTGGCCTTTATCGCCCGCAAGGACATCGCCCCCTATTTTCTGACCATCTTCGACATCGTCCGCGTGGCGCGCGACAAGCGCATCCTTTGTCAGGGGCGCGGCTCGGCCGCAAACTCGGCGGTCTGCTATGTCCTGGGCATCACCTCGGTGGACCCGATGGAGTCCGATCTGCTGTTCGAACGCTTCCTGTCCGAGGATCGGAACGAACCGCCCGACATCGACGTGGATTTCGAGCACGAGCGGCGGGAAGAGATCATCCAGCATATCTACGAACGCTATGGCCGCCATCGCGCCGGCATCGCCGCCACTGTCATCCATTTCCGTCCCCGCAGCGCCATCCGCGAGGTGGGCAAGGTCCTGGGTCTGACCGAAGACGTCACCGCTCGTCTGGCCTCCAGCCACTGGGGCAGTTGGGGGACCGAGATCGGCGATCGCCACGTCATTCAGGCGGGACTGGATGCAGCCAATCCTATGATCGCCCGCGCGGTCGAGATGGCGTCTCGTCTGCTGAACTTCCCCCGCCACCTCAGCCAGCATGTTGGGGGCTTCGTTCTGACCCAGGACCGGCTGGACGAGATGGTCCCCATCGGCAACGCCGCCATGCCCGACCGCACCTTCATCGAGTGGGACAAGGACGACATCGACGCCCTGCGCCTGATGAAGGTCGATGTGCTGGCGCTGGGCATGCTGACCTGCATCCGCAAGGCCTTCGACCTGATCCGCGCTCATCAGAAGGAGGATTGGGAACTGCACACCCTCCCGCGCGAAGATTCTGCTGTCTACGATATGCTGTGTCGAGGCCAGTCCATCGGCGTCTTCCAGGTCGAGAGTCGGGCCCAGATAAACATGCTGCCCCGGCTGAGGCCCCGCTGCCTCTATGACCTTGTCATCCAGGTCGCCATCGTCCGTCCCGGTCCGATCCAGGGCGACATGGTTCACCCCTATCTGCGTCGCCGCAACAAGGAGGAGGAGGTCGTCTATTCCTCGCCCTCCCCAGATCACGGCCCGCCCGACGAACTGCAACAGGTGCTGCACAAGACCCTCGGCGTGCCCCTGTTTCAGGAACAGGCGATGAAGCTGGCCATCGTCGCCGCCAAGTTCAGCGACGGCGAGGCCAATGGCCTGCGCAAGGCCATGGGCACTTTCCGGGGCGACGGCAGCCTTCACACCTATGAGACGCGCATGGTCGGACGGATGGTCGAACGCGGCTATGACCCGGCCTTCGCCCAGCGCTGCTTCGAGCAGATCAAGGGCTTCGGCTCCTACGGCTTTCCCGAAAGCCACGCCGCCAGTTTCGCCCGGCTGGTCTATATCTCTTCCTGGATCAAGCACCGCCACCCGGCGGCCTTCGCCTGCGCCCTGCTGAACAGCCAGCCTATGGGCTTCTACGCCCCGGCCCAGATCGTGCGTGAGGCGCAGGAGGTCGGCGGGGTCGAAGTGCGCCCCATCGACGTCTCGCACAGCGACTGGGACAACAGTCTGGAGGGGCCGGCGAGCGCCCCCATCCTGCGTCTGGGCCTGCGTCAGATCGACGGCTTCAGGGAGGATTGGGCCAAGGCCCTGTCCACGGCGCGGGCGGCGGCGACATTCGCCGATATCGAAACCCTGGCCCGGCGCGCCGAACTGCCCGCCGCCGCCATGCGCAAGCTGGCCGACGCCGACGCCTTTCGTTCCCTGGGCCAGGATCGGCGCGAGGCCCTGTGGGCAGTGCGCCGCCTTCCCGACGACGATCCCCTGCCCCTGTTCGCCGCCGCCGAGGCGCGCGAACGCGGCGCCCGCGAACTGGGCGCGGAGCCCGACGCCCATCTGCCCCTGATGCCGCTGGGCGAGCACGTCGCCGCCGACTATCAGACCGCCCGCCTGTCGTTGAAGGGCCACCCCATGGCCATCCTGCGCCCCGTCTTCGCCGCCGAGCGGGTCCTGACCTGTGCCGGAACCGAGGCCAAACGCGGCGGCTCTCTGGTGCAAGTCGCCGGGGTGGTCCTGGTGCGTCAGCGCCCAGGCAAGGGAAACGCCGTCTTCGTCACCCTGGAAGACGAGACCGGCATCACCAACGTGGTCCTGTGGGCACGGATGCTGGACCAGTTCAGGCGCGAGGTCATGAGCGCCCGCCTGATGCAGGTCGAAGGCGTCGTCGAGAAAAGCCCCGAGGGCGTCGTCCACGTCGTCGCCCGCCGCATCATCGACCGCAGCGCCGAACTGTCCCGCCTGTCAGAAGACCACGAAACCCACGTGCAGTTGGCCCGCGCAGACATCGTCGCCCATCCGCAACTGCCACGCCAGCCGCCGCACCGGCACCCGCGCGACATACGCATCCTGCCAGGATCGCGGGATTTCCACTGACGATATGTAGGGGAAACGACAAGCTTTGAACTGCGCACAAAAACTCCACTGGAAACATCGCCTTACAGGCGACGGGTGGAGAGACGAATGCAGAGCCCCCAGACCCTAAATGCTCGTGCAGAATATTGCGGATCTGTCGACATCCTCCTTCAGCAAGGGCTTCGAAGCGCCAGAAGGGGACATCGTTGCCGGCGCGAAAAGCGGACACTCGCACGTTGATTGTCACCCGATGAGTTAGGACTACTCGACTGGGGCCACCGAAAGAGTGCGGCGCGCGACCCGCCGCACTCGGCCCTTTGCATAGACGTCGATGCGGATTCGACAGGCGTCGCTTTTCGGCACTGAGAGGCCCAACGGGGCCGTCAGTTCGTCGGTTTTGCTGGATTTCAAAAGCTTCGTCCGGACAGCGTTCCCCTCGAGCTTTAAATGCTGACGGTCGAAGTCTTGCCTGAACATCATGAGCGATGGGCCACCTATGTCGCGCCATGGTGCGCTCACGTCGTCGAAGAACTGAGAGCCCGGTGTGAGGATTTTCAGCGCGGCCTCGTGGCTGGTGAAGACCGGGAGACCGGTAACCGAAAGGCGAGCAGTCCAGACTCCGTCACCTTGATCCTGAGCCTCGATCTGGATCCGATCAGCCGATCGATCTCGATGACGAAGCCACGCGACGATCCCTCCCGAAAGCGGTACCGCGATCGCCACCGCAAGCGATGCTATAGCGACCCAGTCCTGAATGCTGAACGAATCCACTGACGCCATTCAGCGAGCATGGCAGACCTAGGCTCCACCGGCCACCAGGCAGGACTGAGAACGGCAGCAGAGCGCCAGGAGCAGTCATTGGCTTCTCGACGGACAGCTGACATTCCATCCTTGCTTAGCGTTCCCGGCTTGGTTGACGACACCATTAATTCCATTATTTTGGAATCATGGAA
>NZ_JBRERY010000029.1:0-15721 GCF_052907225.1 Brevundimonas sp. RM1 | reverse complement strand
CGTCACCCCGGTCAACTGGTATCACGCCTCCAGCCCGTTCAAGCTGATGATGGACCGGCTGGTTTGCGCCGACGGCGGCAATCCCGACCCCACCACGACGCACGGCAAGACTGTTTCAATGGCCAAGGCGCTGGAGCTGGCCGACTGGCCCTATCCCCGCCATTTAGCGGGTCGGCGTTTCGCCCTGGTCGTTCATGGCGATACGGAAGGCGCAGAGAACGTGCGCCGCTCTCTGTCCGACTGGCTGGTCTCAATGAAGTTGTCGAGCGTCGGCGCCGACGCGGAGATCGACCGCTACATCGGTTATTGGGAGCCCTACGCCACCAGTCACGACGCCCTGGATCGCGACCGAGCCGTTCAGGATGAGGTGCGGCTGACGGCCGAGAAACTGACCCTGGCCGTGCTGGCGCGACGCAACGGCGCGTCGGAACCCCTTGAGCCAGACCTCAAAGCCCCACGCCGAAAATAGGAAACTGACCGGCGCCGTATGGAACACGCCTGGCGTCGATCCCTTCTCCCCTCAGTACGAAAGGAGTCTCTTTTGCCCCTCGCGAATAAGGAAAAGCCTGAGGTTTTGCGACGTCCGCGGCGACTGTTGATGCTCGTCGGAACGCTTCTGGCCCTGTTGTTGATCGTCTACCTGGCCACGGCGGCGACCGGCTTCCTCCGCACGCAAACGAAGTCTCCGGATCCGCGGATGACCGGCGCCGAAGCGCCCCTGGAACGCGCCATGTGACGGCATGTCCAGGCTTGAGCGTTTGGAACACCGCAGCGTCCCGCCGCTTAAGCTCCCGTCACAGGGAGGATAAAGACATGACCGATCGCCATCGCCGCCCGCCGGGCGTTCTCGCCACGGGAGGCCGCAATGCGCTTCTATGAAGTCGTGGTCGGCAGCGACAGCGGCCCTCAAAGACGCTTGCTAGTGGCCTCGCCCACCGACGCCCAGGCCGTCGACGCCGCTGCCCCGCTGATGCGCGCGCACGAGGCCGTGCTGTCCATTCGCGAAACGCCGGACGACGGCCTTCAGCACGCCGACGCGCCCCCGCCCAAAACTCAGGCGGAAGAACTGGCCCCCGTCACGCCCGGCATGGCCGCCAAGTCCTGATCACCCAAGGAGTTTAAAATGATGATGAAGCAAACCGCCGCCGTCCTGGCCGTTTCAGCCGCCGCTCTCACCCTGGCCGCCTGTAATCAACAGCAAGGGTCCGAAGCCGTCGACAAGGCGCAGGACGCCGTTTCCGAGCCGGTGGGCCAGACCTCGGCGGCGACCATGGGCGCCAATATGGTCAGCGCCTATGTCCCGAACGCCGCCATGGGCGACATGTACGAGATCCAGGCCGCCGACATCGCCATGGAGCGATCGAAGAACGCCCAGGTCAAGGAACTGGCGCAGATGATCAAGACGGACCATACAGCCGCCTCGACCGCTCTAAAGGCCGCCGCCGGGCAGGCTGCGCCGGACACGACCTTGCCGACCGAACTGGATCAGCGCCGCAAGGGCCTGATCGACAACCTGCGCTCAGCCTCGGCGGCGGACTTCGACAAGACCTATATCGACCAGCAGGTCGCCGCCCATGAGGAGGCCGTCACCCTGCATCGCGGCTTCTCGGACAAGACGGACGCCCCTGCCCTGGCGGAGCACGCCCGCACCGTCCTGCCCAAGATCGAAGCCCACCTGGAGCGCGCCAAGCAGTTGCAATCCAACTTGGCCGGCTGACGCACCCCGAAAGTTAAAACGGCGCGAAGGGGCGGACTGCGGTCCGCCCCTTCTTTCTATTCAGCGACCCCGCGCCGCGTTCTACGGCGTCTATTTGCGGGGTTCCGTTGCCCGCGGTCCTGTCCAGATCCGAACACTAAGGAACGGGCTTGTGCGCCTGTCGCTTCGCAAGCTCCCCCTTTCATATTCAGGAGAGCCCCATGGCTGAGAAAACGCTGCAGACCCTGTTTCACGACACCTTGCGCGATATCTATTACGCCGAGCGCAAGATCCTGAAATCCCTGCCGAAGATGGCGCGCGCCGCCCAGTCGCCCGATCTCAAGGCAGCCTTTGAAAAGCACCACGAGCAGACGGAAGGGCAGATCGAGCGCCTTCAACAGGTGTTCGAGATCATCGGCAAGCCCGCACGCGGCAAAACCTGCGACGCCATCGAAGGCATCCTGGCCGAGGGCGACGAGATCGCCGAAGAGTACAAGGATTCGGCGGCGCTGGACGCTGGCCTGCTGGCCGCCGCCCAGGCGGTCGAGCATTACGAGATCACCCGCTACGGCACGCTCAAGCGCTGGGCCGAGGTGATGGGGCTGAAGGACGCCGTCAAACTGCTTGATGAAACCCTGCAGGAAGAGAGCCAGACCGACGATGATCTGACGGCCATCGCCGACGCCGCGATCAACGCCGAGGCGTTGAAGCCCGCCGCCTGACTTCCGACGGCCCTGCCGCCCGATCAGCGGCGGGGCCGTCATGCGGCGCTAAACCGGCAGTCGCTCCAGCCGCAGATAGGAGGGATTGAATTCGGCCGCGTCCGCCAGACGATCCCATTCCAGGATGCGAACCTCAGACCCCGTCCACTCCAGCCATCCGGCCTCGCGCATGACCTTCAACGTACGGTTCACGTGCACGGCGGACATGCCGAGCAGATCCGCAATCTCGGCCTGTATGATGGGAAAGCGAAAGGCGCCGTCACGCGCCAGACCCACCGCTTCCAGGCGGGCGTAGATTTCGCAGACCAGCAGGGCCGTCCGCTCCAGCGCCTCCTGTCGACCCAGCGCCAGCAGCCATTCGCGGTGCATCGCGGCGTCCACCACCGTCTCCAGCCACAGCAAGCGCGTGAGATGCGGATGCTCTTCAGTCAGCTTGCGCAGCCGGTCGTGCGGCGCCTCGGCGATCAGGCAGTCCGACAGCGCACGCACGCCATGATCGACACGCTTTAGAACGAAGCCGTGCAGGTCGATGAAGTCGCCAGGCAGGTTGATCTGGGTATACTGCCGCCGCCCGTCGCTCAGATCGCGATAACGCGCGCAGAAGCCGTCGACGACCAGACTGGAATGATCGACCAGAGCGTCCTGGGAGACGATGTCGCTGCCGGCGGGCTTCAGAACCACATCGGTCAGCACGTTTCGCAAGGCCTGCCGTTCGCAGTCCGTGATGACATCGCGGCGCTCAAGCTTGTTCTCCAGAAGACGGCTGTGGTCGTGCATCTCGCTCCCCTTGTTGGCGGAAACACAACGCCGGTTCTTCGCGAATGTTGCGCCGCAGGAAAGCCGCCAAGGTCACCAAGGCAGCAAATGCGACACAGAGAAACCCTGGAGCTTGAACCGCATTATCTTCGCGTAACAGGGGAGTTTGTATCGTGAATAGAACACCAGTTATCGAACGCGCCTTTGAGTTGGCCCGCAGCGGCCGCTTCCGCATTCCAAGCGAAGTGCGAAAAGCCTTGATCTCGGATCGGTATACCCAGGCCGAACTCTTCCAATTGGAAGGCAAGGCCACATGGAGGCAGCTTCGCACCCTGTGCTCGGATTCCTACTACCGCGCCTAGAAGAGCTCCGATGACGATGGCGCAAGCGTCACGGTCGAGCGGTCCGACTAACCTATGTAAAGAACGAAACACCTCCGGCCGTGCTGTTGGTCAGAGGGATGAAGAATCAGTCTTATCAAGATGATGTAGACATAGCCGCGGCGTCGCTGGAGCGGATGCTGTCCAGCTTCGTCGCGCTGTCGCCCGCCGACGTCGATCGCGTCCGCGGCTGGTTCCACGGTCCGGCGCTGGTCCACCCGCCCGGCGGGTCTGTGTCCCTTCACCCCGAACGTCAGGACGCCCGCGTCGTGGCCCGCGGCTGGATCGCGCGCGGAGCCATGCTGGAAGACGGCCGGCGGCAGATCGTGGGCCTCAGCCTGCCCGGCGACGTCATCCTGGCCGCCGACGCCGTGGACGCCGACATGGCGGTCTGGGCCCTGACCGACGCTTCCACCCTCAACGCCTCCCTGCTGTGGGAGGCGATTTCAGAAAGCGTCGACGTCAGCCCCCGATTGCTGGAAGCCTGGCGCCAGGTCCGCTCTGCGGAGCGTCTGCGCCTGGCGCGGCACGTGATCCGTCTGGGGCGGCTCAGCGCCTATGAGCGGACGGCCCATCTTCTGCTGGAATTGTACGAGCGGCAAAGCCGCCTCGGCGCCGTCGAGCCCGGCGTTCTTCATCTCCCCCTGACCCAGGACATGCTGGCGGACATCCTGGGGCTCAGCGCCGTGCATATAAACCGCACGCTGCAGCAGCTTCGACGGGCAGGCCTTGTCGACTACCGGACCGGGCGAGCCATCCTGCCTAACCTGCAGGGTCTGGCCTTGGCCGCGGGGCTCAGCGTCGCCGACGACCTCGCGGATGCGCCGCCCAGCCGCGACTAACCCATGTAAGTGGGGTTCGTCGACATCCATGGCAGGGCTTCAGGCTAGGAGGCCCCATGCCCGCAGATTCAGCCGTCGTTCTCCCCTCGCCCGCACGGCCTATCGGCCGTTCCCGCCCCAACATCCACGACCATCCAGTCTATCGCGCCCTGCCGTCGGACGCCCAACAGCGTCTGATCGCCGAGGGGGTGGAGCTCGACCTGGCAGGCGATGCGCAGACCCCGCTGGACAGGGACCACCTCTGGTTCATTCTGTCGGGGGTTTTGGGCGTCTTTCCCGCCGCCAGCGACGTCTGCGTGGCGCCGATCGTCTCCGGCTCCGTCTACGGCTGGGATCACGCCCTGGGCTCCAGCGGCAGCGGCGCCGACGTGCGCCCGCTTTTGGATGTTCGGCTGTTTCGCGTTCCAGCCGCCGCCGTCCGCGAAGCGCTGGGCTACGACTGGCTGTCGCGTTTCATCGCTCTTCAGGCGGTTCAGCGTTTGACGTTTCTAGAGCAGGAAGCCGCCTGCAATGCTTCGCACCGCGTGTCGGAGCGTCTGGCGAAATGGTTGCTTCGCCTGCACCACGGCGGCAACGGCGCGGCGCTTCGCCTGACGCAGGCCCAGTTGGCCGCCATGCTCGGCGTCCAAAGAACGAGCATCAACGCCGCCGCCAGCAACCTGCAGGCGATGGGCGCCGTGCGTTTCAGCCGCGGAAAGGCGTCGATCCTGGACGCCGCCAGCCTCTCAGATCTTTCGTGCCGCTGCGGCGCCGCATGAGGGAGCCGAAGCTGCGCTCTGGCGTTGCCTAGACCCAAACTCAGCCAGAGCCGCAGAGATGCCGACGAGCGCGACCCAGCCGCCGTCTTACGACGGACTGATCTGGTCCAGCAACGAGACCCCAGGCCTCACGCGTCGCCGGAGCGGGCGAGGTTTCTGCTACCGTGACGCCAAAGGCCGCCTGGTCCGCGATCAGAGCATCCTCAAGCGAATCCACGACCTGGCCATTCCGCCTGCGTGGCGGGAGGTCTGGATCTGTCCTGACCCGAACGGCCATATCCAGGCGACGGGACGCGATGCGCGCGGCCGCAAGCAGTATCGCTATCACGCCGAATGGACGGCTCAGGCCGCCTCGCACAAGTTCGCCCGCCTGCCTGATTTCGCTCGCCGCCTGCCGCGGCTGCACGAGCGGGTGGAGAACGATCTATCGCGCCGGGGGCCCTGCAAGGAGAAGGTAGTGGCGTCGGCCGTCCGTCTGCTGGAGATCACCCTGATCCGGGTCGGCAACGCCGCCTATGCCCGCCAGAACCGCAGTTTCGGCCTGACGACCTTGCGCAAACGCCACCTGGAAGTCGACGGTTCGGCCCTGATCTTCGAGTTCCGGGGCAAGAGCGGCAAGGAACACTGCGTCAAGGTCAGCGACCGGCGTCTGGCGCGCGTCATGCGCGGGTTGGAAGGCCTGCCTGGCCAGCACCTCTTCAAATACCGCGACGCCGAAGGCGTTCTGAAGCCGATCAGTTCAGACGACGTGAACGCCTATATCCGCGAGGCCATGGGGGATCAGTTCTCCGCCAAGGACTTCCGGACCTGGGCGGCCACCGTGTCCGCCGCCCGCGCCTTCTGCGAGATGGCCCTCCCCACGTCCCAAACCGAAGCCCGACGCAACGTCTCAGCCTGCATGAGAACGATCGCGGGCCTGCTTGGCAATACGCCGACGGTCTGCCGGGCCTCCTATGTGCACCCGCGTGTGATTGAACTTTATGAAACCGGAAGCCTCACAACCCTACTGCCTGGTCCAGACGCTCAAGGTTTCGATTCGAGCCTGGCGCGATTGCTGGGCGGCCCCGCCTAGATCCAAGCTTCGAGAACTTCGTCGCATTCCGCCGTCTCGATCTGCTGGCCGAAACGGTCGTGATAGAGACCCAGCAAGGCGTCATGCGACTGGTCTGAAGAACTGCACAGAGCGTCCGACGCCACCACCACGCGAAAACCCAGATCCACGGCGCCCAGAACGGTGGCCAGCACGCACATGTCGGTCTCGGCGCCCGTCACCACCAAGGTGTCGACCTGGCTCGCCATCAGAGCCGACGCCAGACCCGTGCCGACCCAGGGAGAATAGCACGCCTTGTCCAACACCTGTCCGGGCGGAACGAATGCCTGCAACTCGGGCAAAAGCTCCACCCGTTCCTCCCCCAGATTTTCAATCGTCATCGAGGCCCATCGCCGCCAATACCGACGCCAGGCTCCCCGCCCCTCTTCGGCCGAGCGGGCGGGAATGAACCGGGTGAAACAGGTACGCTCGGCCTTGCGCTCGCACAGACGCACGACCACAGGCAGGACGCGCGGCATCCAGGGCGTGCGCCAAGCGGTGTCCTCCGCGAACAGTCTTTGCATGTCCACGCACAGATGGACGGCGTTTGCCGGTATGGGGCCGAAGTGGATGCCGGAAGCCATAGGCAGGCAAAGCTCAGGCCTCCACGGGGTTCCCCTTGACGGACTTGAACACAGGACGTGCGATCCCCAGCCTCGCTCTTCGCCAAGCCTGTGCGATGAGTCCAGCATAGGTTATTGCACGGGTCGCTCCCGCCTGTAGGCAGGGTGTTTCCCGAGGCTCGCCAAGGTTTTGCAGATTGATGAAATCGCCACGCCGCCCGTCCACGGGCTCGAAGATGGAAGCCTGGGCGACGCTGGGGCTGGCCCTTGTTCTCACCTTCTTTTTCGCCACCGGCGTCATCGCCTGGCGCAACGTGGAAGTCTTGCGGGCCAACAACCAGCAGATCATCCATACACACCGGGTGATCGTCGCGGTCGATGAAGTGCTGTCCGCCGCTCAGGATGCGGAGACGGGGCAACGCGGCTATCTGCTGACGGGCGACCTTCAGTATCTGCAGCCCTATGAAGCCGCGAGTAGGGACTTGGCGCAACGCCTGGACGACGTCGGCGAGCTGACGAAGGGCAGCCCGACCCAGCAAGCCCATCTGCGCCAACTGCGACGCCACATCGACGCCAAGATGGCTGAATTGGGAGCGACGCTTCAGGCGCGCCGCACCGAAGGAATGCAAGCCGCCCTGGCGCGCATGGAGACGGACCAGGGCAAGCGTGAGATGGATGCGGTCCGCGCCCAGATCACGCTCCTGCGCCAGGAAGAGCAGCGGGTGCGCCAACTGCGTCTGAACGAAATGGACGCCGCCTATCGGACGGCGCTTATCAGCGGCGTGCTTTCCGGCCTGCTGGGAGCGGCGCTGACGATTGTCGTCTTCACCCTGATCCGCCGCAGCGCGCAAGCGCGCGCCCGCCAGGAATGGCTGCACGAAGGGCAGGTCGGCCTGGCCGCCGCCATGATGGGCGATCAGTCCCTGGAACAGCTCGCAGACAATATCCTCGCCTATCTGGGGCGTTATGCCGGCGTGCAAGCCGGCGCCCTGTTCAAGGGCGAAGGCGGCCTCTACCGGCGCATCGCCGCCCTCGGCGTGCCGTCTGACGCGCCCATCGCAGAGCGCTTCGGCCTGCGTGAGGGACTGCTCGGTCAGGTGGCGGCTGAAGGTCAGGTTCTGACCCTGTCTGACGTGCCCGAAGGCTATCTGACGATCGGTTCGGCTCTGGGCCGCGACAAGCCTCGGCACCTGGTGCTCGCCCCGGCGCGAGCGGACGGAGCCGTCAATGCGGTTCTGGAGCTCGGCTTCCTGCACTCGCCTGACGAACGGCTCATGGCGCTGCTCGAAGAGGCCGGCCCCGCCATAGGCACGGCTTTGCGGTCCGCCCGCTACCGCGCGCAGTTGCAGAACATGCTGGAGGAAACCCAACGCCAGGCCGAGGAACTCCAGGTCCAGAGCGAAGAGCTGCGCGTCTCCAATGAAGAGCTGGAGGAGCAGGGCCGCGCGCTGAAGGAGTCCCAGGTGCGCCTCGAGCAGCAACAGGCGGAGCTGGAGCAGACCAACAGCCAATTGGAGGAGCAGGCCCAACTTCTGGAGACTCAGCGCGACGATCTGGAGCGCGGGGCCTCGGCTCTGACGCTGAAGGCGCGCGAACTGGAGCAGGCCAGCCAGTACAAATCCGACTTCCTGGCCAACATGTCCCATGAGTTGCGCACCCCGCTCAACTCGCTGCTGATCCTGTCCAAGCTGCTGGCGGACAATCCGGAGGGAACGCTGTCCGAGGAGCAGGTCAACTACGCTCGCACCATTCAGTCGTCCGGCAATGACCTGCTGGCCCTGATCAACGACATCCTCGACCTGTCCAAGATCGAAGCCGGCCACATCCAGGCGCGCCCCGAAGCGGTGTCGATGCAGCGGTTGACCGAAGACGTGCGCCAACTCTTCCAGCCGGTGGCGGACGATCGCGGCCTGGCTTTCGACATCGAGCTGGACGCCGGAGCCGACCTGATGGAGACCGACCGTCAGCGGCTGGAGCAGATCCTCAAGAACCTGCTGTCGAACGCCTTCAAGTTTACGGAAAGCGGCACGGTAAAGCTGAGCATTTCGGCCCAGCCCGGCGACAGGGTCGCCTTCGCCGTGTCGGATACCGGCATCGGCATATCGCCCGAGCAGCAGAAGGGCGTTTTCGATGCCTTTCAACAGGCTGACGGAACGATCAGCCGCAAATACGGGGGCACGGGCCTGGGCCTGTCGATCTCGCGCGAACTGGCGCGTCTGCTGGGCGGACGGATAACGCTGGAAAGCAGTCTGGGCGAAGGGAGCGTCTTTACCCTTTCTCTGCCGCGCGCCTATGACGCGGCGCAGGTCGCCTCTCGTGAAACGCCCGCCCCTGCCCCACAAATTTCGCCCCAATCGGACACGCCTTCCGAGCGCCGCCTGTCTCATGTGCCGGCAAGCATAGAGGACGACCGCGATCATCTGGCAGGGACGCGCCGGCTGCTGCTGGTGGTGGAGGATGACG
Source organism: Brevundimonas sp. RM1 (assembly GCF_052907225.1). NCBI lineage: Bacteria > Pseudomonadati > Pseudomonadota > Alphaproteobacteria > Caulobacterales > Caulobacteraceae > Brevundimonas > Brevundimonas sp. RM1. The sequence continues at coordinate 6,451 of NZ_JBRERY010000029.1, read as the reverse complement.
ACCGCTTCGCCGCCATCGTCCGCGACCTGTCCCGCGAACTGGGCTTCCAGTGCATTGTGGCGGGCACGGCGCAGGAGGCCCTCAAGCTGGCCAAGCGCCATCGCCCCAGCGCGGTCGTGTTGGATGTGGGCCTGCCCGACCAGTCGGGCCTGACCGTTCTGGACGTGCTGAAGCGCGACGACGACACCCGCCACATTCCGATCCACGTCGTCTCGGCCGAGGATCACAGCCAGACCGCCCTGTCGCTGGGCGCCATCGGCTATCTGGTCAAGCCGGTGAAGCGCGAAGATCTCGCCGAGGTTCTGCGCACCCTGGAGGACAAGCTGACCCGCACCGTGCGTCGAGTGCTCATCGTCGAGGACGACGTGGTCCAGCGCGACGCTGTGAGCCGCCTGCTGGCCTCAGGCGATGTGGAGACCGTAGGCGTGGGCACCGCCGCCGAGTGCCTGGAACAACTCAGAAGCCAGACCTTCGACTGCATGGTGCTGGACCTGACCTTGCCGGACGCGTCGGGCTTTTCCCTGCTCGAGACCCTCAGCCGCGAAGGCGGTCACGGCTTCCCGCCGGTGATCGTCTATACAGGGCGCGATCTATCGCCCGATCACGAGCAGCAGCTGCGCCGCTATTCCAGCTCCATCATCATCAAGGGCGCCAAGTCGCCGGAGCGCCTGCTCGACGAAGTGTCCCTCTTCCTGCACCAGGTGGTGTCGGAGCTGCCGCCCGAACAGCAGAAGATGATCCGCAAGGCCCGCAACCGCGACGCCGTGCTGGAGGGGCGTCGGATTCTGATCGTCGAGGACGACGTCCGCAACGTCTACTCCCTGACCAACGTCCTCGAACCGCGCGGCGCCATGATCGAGATCGCCCGCAACGGCAAGGAGGCGCTTGAGGCCCTGGAGCGATCCTCAACCGACCCGTCGAAGGCCGTCGATCTGGTGCTGATGGACGTGATGATGCCGGTCATGGACGGTCTGGCGGCCACGCGCGAGCTGAGAAAAGATCCGCGCTGGAAGACGCTGCCGGTGCTGATGCTGACCGCCAAGGCCATGCCGGACGACCAAGAGCGCTGCATGGCGGCCGGGGCGAACGACTACATGGCTAAGCCGTTGGACGTGGACAAGCTGCTGTCCCTGGTCCGCGTCTGGATGCCCCGCTGAGTTCCGCCATGACGAACGAGATCGAGGACATCGAGATCGGGCTTCTGCTCGAGGCGCTATTTCAACGCTACCACTATGACTTCCGCCATTATGCGCGGGCGTCGATCAAGCGCCGCCTGCTTCAGGCGCGCAGCCATTTCGGCATGCCGAGCCTGACGGCCCTGCAGGAACGCGTGCTGCACGACCCCGAAATGTTGCCGCGTCTGCTCGCCTTCCTGACCGTTCAGGTCAGCGAGATGTTCCGTGATCCCGATTATTTCCGCGCCCTGCGCGAGCAGGTTTTGCCCCACCTGCGCACCTATCCTTCGCTCAAGGTCTGGATCGCGGGCTGCAGCGCTGGAGAGGAACTCTACTCCATGGCCATCCTTTTCCGCGAGGAAGGCCTGTTTGACCGCACCCTCTTCTACGCCACCGATATCAATCCTGACGCCCTGCGCGCCGCCGAAGCCGGGATCTATCCCCTCGATCGCATTCGCAAGTTCACCGAGAACCATCAGAAGTCCGGCGGACGATCGTCGCTGTCCGACTACTATACGGCGGACTACGGCCGGGCTGTCTTCGACAAGTCGCTGCGCGCCAATGTCGTCTTTTCGGACCACAGCCTGGTTACGGACGCCGTCTTCGCGGAGATGCAGCTCATCTCCTGCCGCAACGTCATGATCTATTTCGACCGGGGGCTTCAGGATCGCGCGGTGGGCCTGTTCCAGGACTCCTTGGCGCGCAACGGTTTTCTGGGCATCGGATCAAAGGAGAACCTGCGCTTCTCGCGCCATGCAGCCGCCTTTTCAGAGTTCGTCCCGGCGGAGAAGATCTACAGGAAGCGTGAACCGTGAAGCCTTCCCCGGACCGGGCCGTGGCGATCGGCGCCTCCGCCGGAGGCGTGCAGGCGCTGCTCGCTCTTCTGCCGACGCTGCCGGCGGACTTTCCCTGGCCGATCTTCATCGTCCTGCACGTCCCGGCCGACCGCGGCAACGTCCTGGCCCCTCTGTTCGAGGCCAAATGCCTGCTTGAGGTCAAGGAGGCCGAAGACAAGGAGACCGCCCGTCCCGGCGTGGTCTATTTCGCCCCTTCGGACTACCATCTGCTGGTCGAGAGCAACGGCGATCTGGCCCTGTCTTCCGACGAAGCCGTAAACTACTCCCGCCCCTCCATCGACGTACTGTTCGAGAGCGCGGCGGACGCCTACGGCGCCGGCCTCACCGGCGTGATCCTGACCGGCGCCAACGAGGACGGCGCCGCAGGACTGAGCGCCGTGGCCGCTGCGGGCGGGATCGCCCTGGTGGAGGAGCCCGCGGCTGCCTACGCCCAGGCCATGCCCCAGGCCGCCCGCAACGCCTGCGACGCAGCCCTCGCCCTGCCGCTCGAACGCATCGCCGAACATCTGAAAGGTCTCGGAAAAGCATGACCAGCCCGGAACAGCCGATCCATCTTCTGCTGGTCGACGACCTTGAAGAGAACCTGCTCGCGCTGGAGGCGCTGCTGAAGCGCGAGGGCGTGGTCTGCCTGAAGGCCCGCTCGGGCGACGAGGCTCTGGAGCTACTGCTGGTTCACGACGTGGCCCTGGCGCTGGTGGACGTGCAGATGCCGGGCATGGACGGATTCCAGCTGGCCGAGTTCATGCGCGGCAATGTGAACGCGCGCCACGTCCCCATCATATTCGTCACGGCGGGTAGCGCGGACCTGCAGCGTCGCTTCAGGGGTTACGAGGCCGGCGCGGTGGACTTCATCCAGAAGCCGGTCGAAACGGACATCCTGCGCAGCAAGGCGAAGGTCTTCATCGACCTCTATCGCCAGCGGATGGAAATCCTCTCCCAACGCAACGAGCTGGAAGCCTCCGCCAACGCCCTGCGCGCCGCCGATCGGCGCAAGAACGACTTCATCGCCATGCTGGGCCATGAGTTGCGCAATCCCATCATGGCTCTGCGGGCGGGTCTTCAACTGCTGGAGCGTCAATCTGACGAGCGGATGAAGGCCGGCATCCACGCGCGCATGGAGATTCAGGCCCACCACCTCTCACGCCTGATCGAAGATCTGCTGGATGTCGCCCGGATCGACCAAGGCAAGATCTCCCTCAAGCGCGAGCGCGTCAGCCTGCAGAGCATCATCGAGTCCGCTGTCGACACGAGTCGCCCCAAGATCGAGGCCGGGGCGCATGACCTCACGGTCGCCCTGCCTGCCCAGCCCCTGTGGTTGAAAGGGGACTTCACGCGCCTCTCGCAGGTGGTCAGCAACCTGCTCACCAACGCCGCCAAATACACGCCGCCTGAAGGTCAGATCCGCGTCTCGGCCGACGTCGATCAGAACCACGTGCGGATCGACATCGCCGACAACGGCGTGGGCGTGGCGCATGACATGCAAGGTCGCATCTTCGATCTGTTCACCCAATCCAAAGGCCCCGACGATCGTTCGCGGGAGGGCCTCGGCATCGGCCTGGCGCTGGTCAAACAATTGGTCGAGATGCACGACGGCGCGATAGAACTGGCCAGCGACGGCCCCGGTCAAGGCAGTTGCTTCACGGTGCGCCTGCCCATCGCCGCGTGATGTTCAGGGCGGCGTCGCGCCCGGCTTTCTGTCTCTGAAACGCCATTTCATGAGCAAAACGCCTGACGCCATGAACAAGGCGCAGGCGTTGGCGAACGCTACCGGCCAAGCCGAGACCATGACGCCATAGATCGTCCACAGAATGAAACAACTGACGGTCAGCGAATAGGTCTTCAGGCTGACCGCCGACGCATCACGCTCCCTCCAGATCTTATAGCCCTGAGGCGCAAAACTGCTGATTGAGCAGAGCGCAGCAGCCGAGCCTCGCGCTGAGGTTCCGACCGCTTCCCAAAACTTATCGTGTAGCGGAGCCGCAGGAACAGCCTCTGCGCCTGTTGATTGGCTCAATTCAACCAACAGGAGATCATCATGACCGACGTCCAACCCAATAACCCCAACCGTGATCAGGCCGATGCTCCCGATCTGAAGGGCGAAGAAGTCGAGGCCGGTCGTCAGGCCCGGAAGACGGGAGCCAATCAAGACCCCTTAGCGAACAATAATCCCGCCGACAGAAACGCAACGCCTTCAACAGGCGGCGATGGAGCCGCCGGAGCCGGCGGCTCCAAGGGCTTCGGCACCGGCACGTAAGCAGCTTGGCGAAGGAGAACCACTTGCCCTGACGTCCGGCTGAAACAACTGAGCCTGTCGACTTCACTAGGAAGGATCACACCGTAGTCATAAGCATGCGGAGCGCAGGCCATAAGAGCGAGCCCGTATTCTCATTGCTTCGGCGCAGACAGCAGAAAGCCCCGAGGCATATGCCATCGGGGCTTTTTAAACTTGGATGCGGGAGCAGGATTTGAACCTGCGACCTTCAGGTTATGAGAACGATTTTTAGAGTTTTCACTTCTCGCGACGGCGCTTCTTATTGAACGCTAAACCCCTACTATGCCTGACTTTCTGTTGACGCCCCAGCCATTCTGACTCACCGTTTCTGCGATCTATTTCGCCCTGCTTTTCCGCCAACCGCTTCCATATTGCTTCCACGGAACAACCGGCTTGAAACGCGGCGACTTCGTCAGAAAAGGACTTGGAGATGGCCAGCGAGAAGTTGAGCAAGCGCGTGGTGGACCGCCTCGAGGCTCGCGCCAGAGATTACATTATTTTCGATGGCGAGTTGCCGGGTTTCGGCGTCCGCGTGATGCCAAATGGCAAACGCTTCTATCTGATCCAGTATCGGCGGCACGGCCGAACGCGACGCATGGCGCTGGGCCAGCATGGCGTCGTGACGGCCGAGATCGCGCGACGAGAGGCCAACCGGATGCTGGGCGCCGTTCGCGGCGGCGGGGCCGATCCAGCGACGTTGCGCGACATGGAGCGTCAGGCAGCGACGGTTCAGGAGTTGGGAGCGCGCTTCCTCAAGGAACATGTCGCCGTGCGCTGCAAGCCGACCACCGAGTACGAGTACAAGCGAGCCATTCAGTTCTTCATCAATCCGTTCTTCGGCAAACAGAGGGTTCGGACAGTGACCTCGGCCGACGTGGCGGAGTTGCATGGGAAGTATGCCCATACCCCCTACCAATCGAACCGGGTCCTAGGCGTTCTCTCCAAGATGATGAACCTGGCCGAGGTCTGGGGCATGCGGGACAAGCGCACCAATCCATGCGACGACGTGAAGGCCTTCCCCGAGCGCAAGCGAGAGCGCTTCCTGTCGCCCGAAGAGATCGAGCGCCTGGGCGCGGCCCTTCAAGAGGCCGAGCGCACAGGCGCAGAAAGCCGTTTCGCCGTCGCCGCCTTCAGGCTGCTGCTGCTCACCGGCTGCCGCCTGCGCGAAATCCAGACATTGAAGTGGAGCTATATCGACTTCAGGGCTGGCCGCTTCCGGCTGCCGGACAGCAAGACCGGAGCGAAGACGGTCTACCTGGGCGACGCCGTCGTCGAACTGCTGCGCAAGCTGCCTGAGGTTGACGGCAATCCCTACGTCATCGTCGGCAAGTTGGAAGGAAGCCACCTCACCGATCTCCAGCATCCGTGGCGGCGCATTCGTAAGACTGCCAACCTGGAAGACGTTCGCATTCACGACCTTCGCCACACCTATGCGTCGGACGGCGTCTTGGCGGGCGAAGGCTTGCCGATGATCGGCAAGCTATTGGGACACACTCAGGTTCAGACCACCGCCCGGTATGCGCACCTTGCCGACCACCCGGTGAGAGAAGCGGCGACGCGGATCGCGGGACGGCTGGCGTCAGCGCTGGGGTGAAGCTGGGCCATCTCCAGATAGCCCTCTCACCTCGATTGACGGTCGCCCTGGCGATGTCAGAGAACGCCGATCAACATCGTAACGGCCGCTCAACCTTCAGCGAGCATCGTGTGCTGATGCGCCGAAAATCGCCCCATAGATCTCACCGGCAAGCGCCCCCTGCTCGCCCCTTCCAGCTACCTTTTGCTGCCGTCGTCGGCCTAACCGCTGTTGTGGCTTTTGCCCTGACCTGGTTCGCGATCACGCCATCAGCTCCTCGCGCAGCAGTCGCGTCATATGTCAAAGTGCGCACGACCGATCAGCATTACAGCGGCTGCACGGCCGTGCGGGCAGCCGGCCGAAAAGACATCCCCAGTTGGGATCCCTCATATCGCTCCTGGATGGACGGCGATGGTGACGGCCTCGCCTGCGAGCCGCCGCGTGGCGGCTATTGATCCGCTTTGCGCCAGGAGCAGTCATTGGCTTCTCGACGGACAGCTGACATTCCATCCTTGCTTAGCGTTCCCGGCTTGGTTGACGACACCATTAATTCCATTATTTTGGAATCATGGAA
>NZ_JBRERY010000028.1:0-16839 GCF_052907225.1 Brevundimonas sp. RM1 | reverse complement strand
GTGCGCGAATGGGCCTTCACAGCGGGCCTGACCTACAGCAACACCCCCGTCGCCCGTGGCTACACCTATGACTACACCCAGGTGAATTTCGGCGTGACGCGCGCCTTCTGATCCGCCCAGGATCTTTGCTCCCTTCCGTCGATAGAGGTTGCGGAAAGGCGTTTCGTGTGAAGGGAGGGCAGGTTACCGTGCCAGGGTCCGCATGGCCTGTTCCAGGCCTTCCAGCGTCAGGGGGAACATGCGGTGCTCCATCACCTCGCCGATCAGGCTGACCGAGGGGGTGTAGGACCAGTGGCGTTCGGGCACCGGGTTCAACCAGACCGACTTGTCCCACTGTTCGCGGGCGCGTTTCAGCCAGACGGCGCCGGCTTCCTCGTTCCAGTGTTCGACCGAGCCGCCGGGCATGGTCACTTCATAGGGCGACATGGTCGCGTCGCCGACGAAGATGGCGCGCCAGTCGCCGGGGTATTTGTGGATCAGATTCCAGGTCGGGGTGCGTTCGCTGTGGCGGCGCCGGTTGTCCTTCCACACCCCTTCGTAGAGGCAGTTGTGGAAGTAGAAGAACTCCAGGTTCTTGAACTCGGTCCGCGCGGCGGAGAACAGCTCTTCACATAGCTGGATATGGCCGTCCATCGAGCCGCCGACGTCGAGGAACAGCAGCACCTTGATGGTGTTGCGCCGCTCGGGCCGCATGTGGATGTCCAGCCAGCCCTGACGCGCCGTGCCGTCGATGGTGCCGTCGATGTCCAGTTCCTCCGCCGCGCCCTCGCGGGCGAAGCGGCGCAGGCGGCGTAGGGCCACCTTGATGTTGCGCGTGCCCAGTTCGATCGTGTCGTCCAGATTGCGGTACTCGCGCTTTTCCCAGACCTTGACCGCGCGGCCGTGACGTCCGGGGCCGCCGATGCGGACGCCCTCGGGGTTGTAGCCGCCGTGGCCGAAGGGGCTGGTGCCGCCCGTGCCGATCCAGCGGTTGCCGCCCTGGTGGCGCTCTTTCTGTTCTTCGAGGCGCTGCTTCAGCGTCTCCATCAGCTGCTCGAACCCGCCGAGCGCCTCGATCTGGGCCTTTTCCTCGTCGGTCAGGTATTTTTCTGTCAGCAGCCGCAGCCAGTCCTCGGGGATGTCGGCGGTGATCTCTTCGCCGGGGCCGAGGCCCTCCAGCCCCTTGAACACCTTGCCGAAGACCTGATCGAAACGGTCGTAGTGCTTCTCGTCCTTGATCAGGACGGCGCGCGACAGGTGGTAGAAGGCTTCGACGTCGCGGCCCGCCACGCCCTTGTCCATGGCCTCCATCAGATGGAGCCATTCCTTGAGCGACACAGGCACCTTGGCCTCGCGCAGGGCGGTGAAGAAGGGCAGCAGCATGGGCTTAAGACTGGCCCCGGCCTAGCCGCGCCGCAAGATGAACTCGTCGTCCATCCAGGCGCCGACCGGATACTGATACTCGCCCGCCTTCTCGAAGCCGTAGGCGGCGTACAGCTTCTGCGCCTTCAGATTGCCGCTCCAGACGCCGATCCACAGGGGGCCGTCGGTGTGGGCCTCCATCCAGTCCAGCGAGATCTTCAGCAGTTTCGTGCCGAGGCCCAGGCCCTGCGCCTGCTTGCCGACGTAGAGGCGGCGCAGCTCCGCGTGGCTGGCGCGGCCGTCAGGGTGGGGCAGGGTGTTCGGTCCGGCGTTGGCGAAGGCCAGCAGTTCGCCCTCGCGCTCGGCCACCCACCAGACGGCGCCGGGCTCGGCCAGCTTCTTGGTGATGGCTTCGGCGTTGAAGCTGGCGTCCAGGAACATGGTCAGGTCGGCGGTCGGATAGGGGATGCCGAAGCCGGTGACGAAGGTGTCGATGAAGGTCTGGCGTCCCACCACGGCCAGGGCGGCGGCGTCATCGGGGCGGGCGGGACGGATCACGGGTTCGCTCATGACCGACGCATAGCGCCGCGCGGAGGCCGGGTGAAGGCGCGTCGGGACGCTCCGCGCCCTGTTCATTGCAGCCTCGTCATCTTTGCGTGGTTGCAGGGGCGCGCGGCGGAAGCTACCACCTTTGTCCAAGGTGCGCTGTTCGCGGCGCACGCCAATGCTGGGATCGGGGAGGTAAAGGGACGCCAAGGCCTTGGTTTCACAGGCTGATCCCCGTGCTATGTCTTCTCCTGCACTCATGACTCATTCCGAATCCGCAGTTCAGACGCCGGTTGCGGCCGCCGGCTCCGCCGAGTCGGAGACCGCCTATGGCGCGATCACCCTGGCGCGCCATGGCGAGCCGGCGCTGTCGCGCAAATGCATGATCACCTCGGACCAGTATCGCGACTGGTGGGGGCGTTATGAGATCGGCGGCCTGCGTGCGGGTCAGACGCCGCCCCAGGCCCTATTGAGCACGGCCGAGGGCGCCGGGGCGATCTACGCCTCCACTCGGCCGCGCGCGCAGGAAACCGCCCGCGCCGTCGCGCCGGGCCGCGACGTCCTGGTCGACGCCCTGTTCATCGAGGCCCCCCTGCCGCCGCCGCATTTTCCGGCCTGGATCAAGCTGTCGCCCCGCTACTGGGGCGTGATCTCGCGCATCTGGTGGCACGCCTTCAACCACCACGAGGGCCAGGAGACCCGCGCCGAGGCCGAGGTCCGCGCCGATCAGGCCGCGCGCGTCCTGATCGCCCGCGCCTCGGAAGGCCATGACGTTCTGGTGCTGGCGCACGGCTATTTCAACCACATGGTCGGCCAGCGGTTGAAGGCGCACGGCTGGCGTCTGGCCCACAACCAGGGCTTCAAATACTGGTCCCAGCGCCGTTTCGTGAAGCGCTGACGTCGCGGCGTCAGGAAGGCCGTTGAAGCGGCGCGCCTGCCTCTCTAGGTTGCGCCCATCATGACTGACGCATCCGCTTCCCCCGCCGTGCCCGCCGACCTCAGCTTCGAGGACGCCCTGTCGCGTCTGGAGGGCATCGTTTCGCGCCTGGAATCGGGTCAGGCCCCGCTCGAGGAATCCATCGCCCTGTATGAAGAGGGCGCACGGCTGAAGGCTCACTGCGAGGCGCGGCTGAAGGCCGCCCAACTGCGGGTCGAGAAGATCGTCGTCGGCGCCGACGGCCAGGCCAAGGGCGTCGAACCGGCCGAGTTCGGCTGATGTCCGGTTCCGAAATCGCGCCGCAGATCGGCTTCGACGACTTCATGAAGGTGGATGTTCGCATCGGCCGGATCATCAAGGCCGAGCCGTTCCCAGAGGCCCGCAAGCCCGCCTATAAGCTGACCATCGACTTTGGCGAGGCGATCGGCGTCAAGAAGTCCTCGGCCCAGATCACCCATCACTACACCCTGGACGAGCTGCACGGCCGCAAGGTCGCCGCTGTCGTCAACTTCCCGCCGCGCCAGATTGGGCCGGTGATGTCCGAGGTGCTGACGCTGGGCTTCCCGGACGCGGAAGGGAACGTCGTCCTGGCCGGCGTCGACCGCGACCTGCCGCTGGGCGGGAGGCTGTTTTGACCCTACTCGCCGCCAATTCGCCGGAACAGGCAGTCATCGACCGCGTGGCCGAGATCGCCGATCTGGTCACTGTCGCCCTGGATCAACTGCTGCCGCGCGCCGATGGCCCGGAAGCGCGCCTGACCGAGGCCATGCGCTATGCGGCCCTGGGGCCGGGCAAGCGGCTGCGTCCCTTCTTCGCCATCGAGGCGGGGCGGATGCTGGAGGTCGAGGAGCGCGCGGCCCTGCGCGCCGCCTGCGCCCTGGAATGCGTCCACGCCTATTCCCTGGTGCATGACGACCTGCCGGCGATGGACGACGACGACGTGCGTCGCGGCCGCCCGACCCTGCACATCGCCTATGATGAGGCGACGGCCATTCTGGCGGGCGATGCGCTTCAGACCGCGGCCTTCGACATCATCCTGGACGAGGACACGCACGACGACGCGGCCGTGCGCTGCGAACTGGCGCGGCGTCTGTCCTTCGCCTCGGGCGCGCGCGGCATGGCGGGCGGCCAGATGATCGACCTGATGGGGGTGCGCGACGATCTGGGCGGGGTGGCCCGGATGCAGCGTCTGAAGACCGGCGCCCTGTTCGCCTACGCCTTCGAGATCCCGCTGATCATCGCCGACGCCAACGAAGCCGCCTGGCACGCCCTGACAAGCTTCGCCCACGACATCGGCTTGGCCTATCAGATCGTCGACGATGTTCTGGACGCCGAAGGCTCGGCCGAGGAGATGGGCAAGGCGGCGGGCGGCAAGGACGCGGCCCTGGGCAAGACCAACTTCGTGACCCTGCTGGGCGTCGATGCGGCGCGACAGAGGGTCGCGCATTTGGCCGACCAGGCCCGCTCGCACCTTGACCTGTTCGGTCATGAGGCCGAAATCCTCAAGGCCAGCGTGGACTTTGTGCTTAAGCGCCGGTCCTGATAGGAAACGCGCCCGCCCTCAGCGGGTTACTGTTGACGCTCCGTCGTCTGAAGGCCCCCGATCCCCATGCCCCACACCCCGCTTCTCGACACCGTCAAGTTTCCCGCCAACACGCGGGGCTTCGACATCGCCCAGCTGAAACAGCTGGCGGACGAGGTGCGGGCCGAGACCATCGACGTCGTGTCTGTGACGGGCGGCCATCTGGGCGCGGGTCTGGGCGTGGTCGAACTGACGGTCGCCCTGCACCACGTCTTCGAGACGCCGCAGGACATTCTGATCTGGGACGTCGGCCACCAGTGCTATCCGCACAAGATCCTGACCGGGCGGCGCGACCGTATGCGCACCCTGCGTCAGGGCGGCGGCCTGTCGGGCTTCACCAAGCGGTCGGAGAGCGAATACGACCCGTTCGGCGCGGCTCACGCCTCGACCTCCATCTCGGCGGCGCTGGGCTTCGCCGCCGCGCGGGACGCCAAGGGCGGGAACAACCGGGTCGTGGCCGTCATCGGCGACGGCTCCATGTCTGCGGGCATGGCCTATGAGGCGATGAACAACGCCGCCGAGGCCACCAGCGGCCAGTTGATGGTGGTGCTGAACGACAACGACATGTCGATCGCCCCGCCCGTCGGCGGCATGAGCGCCTATCTGGCCAAACAGGTCTCGGGCGGCGCCTATCAGAACATCCGCAAGGTCGGGAAGAAGTTCGTCGACCACATGCCGCGGCCTTTCCGCGACGCCGCGCGCAAGGCCGAGGAATACGCCCGCGGCATGATCGTGGGCGGCACCCTGTTCGAGGAGTTGGGCTTCTACTACGTCGGGCCGATCGACGGCCACGACATGGAGAATCTGGTCCCCATCCTCAAGAATGCGGCGGCGATCACCGACCGTCCGGTGCTGGTCCACGTCGTTACGCAAAAGGGCAAGGGCTACGCCCCGGCCGAGAGCAGCGCCGACAAGCTGCACGCGGTGGTCAAGTTCGACGTGGTGTCGGGCAAGCAGGCCAAGGCCGTCTCCAACGCCCCCAGCTACACCAAGGTCTTCGGCACCGAGCTGATCAAGCACGCCCAGGCTGACCCGACCATCATGGCCATCACCGCCGCCATGCCGTCCGGCACCGGGCTGGACCTGTTTGGTCAGGCCTTCCCGGACCGCACCTTCGACGTCGGCATCGCCGAGCAGCATGCTGTCACCTTCGCCGCCGGCTTGGCCGCCGATGGGATGAAGCCGGTCTGCGCCCTGTATTCGACCTTCCTGCAGCGCGGTTACGACCAGGTCGTCCACGACGTTGCGATCCAGTCCCTGCCGGTGCGCTTCGCCATGGACCGCGCCGGTCTGGTGGGCGCCGACGGCTCGACCCACGCGGGCTCGTTCGACATCGGCTATATGGGCGCTCTGCCGGGTATGGTGCTGATGGCGGCCTCGGACGAGGCTGAACTGGCGGCGATGATCTCGACCTCGCTGGCCATCGACGACCGCCCCAGCGCCTTCCGCTATCCGCGCGGCGAGGGCGTGGGCGTCGACATCCCCGAACTGGCCGCCCCGCTGGAGATCGGCAAGGGCCGCATCGTCCGCGAAGGCACGTCGGTCGCCATCCTGTCGCTGGGCACCCGCCTGCAGGAATCGCTGAAGGCCGCCGACATGCTGGCCGCCAAGGGCGTCTCGGCCACCGTCGCCGACGCCCGCTTCGCCAAGCCGCTGGACGCCGACCTGATCCTGCGTTTGGCGCGCGAGCATGAGGCGCTCATTACGGTCGAAGAGGGCGCCATGGGCGGCTTCGGCGCCTTCGTGCTTCAGTTGCTGGCCGAGAAGGGCGCCCTGGACGGCGGGCTCAAGATTCGCACCCTGCACCTGCCCGACATCTTCCAGGATCAGGACAAGCCCGAGGTCATGTACGCCCAGGCCGGTCTGAACGCCGAACACATCGCCGCCGCCGCCGTGATGGCGCTGGGCGTCGACGCCAGCCGGGCAGCGCGAGCGTAAACCGATCTTCCTTCTCCCCTTGTGGGAGAAGGTGGCCCGTCAGGGCCGGATGAGGGGTTTCTCCGAAATCCGATGAGGGGTTGCGAGGCCGACGTCTCGCAACCCCTCATCCGTCAGGCTTCGCCTGCCACCTTCTCCCGCAAGGGGAGAAGGACAAGGAACACAATACCCCGATCATGCCCGCCACCAGCGGAGATGCACGGTGTCGCTGAATCACAATCCACCATCCCCCCTCGGCGCCTGTGCTAGACTGCATCCGGGCCGAGAGGGGATTTCAGACGATTCAGACGAATTGGACTCTATTTTTTTCTTCTCTCATCAGAGGAGGGCGAGGGTCACAGCACTCCGATCATGCTGGCCACCAGCGGATGGCGCACGATGTCGCGTTCGGCCAGGCGGACGACGGCGATTTCGGGCACGGCCTCAAGTCTTTCGGCGATGTCCGACAGGCCCGACACGCCGGGCAGCAGGTCCGACTGGTGCGGGTCGCCCGTGACCACCATGGTCGAGTGCCAGCCCAGCCGGGTCAGCAGCATCTTCAGCTGGACGTAGGTGCAGTTCTGCGCCTCATCCACGACGATGAAGGCGTTGTTCAGGGTGCGGCCGCGCATATAGCCGATGGGGGCGATCTCGATCAGGCCCTCGGCCATCAGGGCCTTGACCCGCTTCATCGACAGACGGTCCGACAGGGCGTCGTAGAGCGGCCGCAGGTAGGGGGCCAGCTTGTCCTCCATGTCGCCGGGCAGGAAGCCGATCGATTCCCCGGCCTCGACGGCGGGACGGCTCAGGACGATGCGGCCGACCTTGCCCGCCTCCAGCGCCTCGACCGCCTTGGCGACGGCCAGATAGGTCTTGCCCGTGCCCGCCGGCCCCAGCGCCAGCACCAGATTGGCGTGGTCGACGGCCTCCATCAGTTCGGCCTGACCGTCCGACTTGGGCTTCAGCGTCTTGAGATAGCCCTGGTCCCGCTCGTCGTTCGAGGGCAGGGGCGACCAGCCGCCGACGCGGGCGGGCAATCGCCGCACCTTGGCGTCCTGAATGAATTCGGGCGAATCCAGCACGCCTTCGCGCAGCTGACGCTTGATGGCCGATCGTTTGCTCATGGACGCCTCCAGGGCATGAAAAAAGGCGAGCCTGGCAGGGTCTCGCCTTGGTCGTCGGTGGGGGAGGTGGGGGCCGAAGTCGCGCAGCCGTCCCGAACGGTCGCAGGGTCTTCGCCGCAGCAGGTGCGTCGCCGTCCCCGAACTGGTCGCGAACACGCCAAGCGCATTCTCCAGCGTCTGACCGGACCGGGCTTGATCCGGCTTCGGATCCGGGGGCGAATGGGGCCTGCCGAATCGCATCAACAGTCTGATGCTAACGTGGTTTCTGAAGGGTTAAAGCCTTCATTTTAAGAAGAATAGGCGGTGTGCGGATGAGTGTTTACAGCCTGGGCGACAGCAAGCCTCAGCTTCCGCCGGAGGGCGAATACTGGATCGCGCCGAATGCAACCGTTCTAGGGAACGTGATTCTGCATCCGGGCGCCAGCATCTGGTTCAACGCCGTGCTGCGCGGGGACAACGACCCCATCGTCATCGGGGCGGACACGAATATTCAGGATGGCGGCATCCTGCATACTGACGTCGGCTCGCCCCTGACCATCGGCGCCGGGGTGACGGTGGGGCATAAGGTGATGCTGCACGGCTGCGAGATCGGCGACAACAGCCTGATCGGCATCGGCGCGGTCATTCTGAATGGGGCGCGCATCGGGAAGAACTGTCTGATCGGCGCCAACGCCCTGATCACCGAGGGCAAGGTCATTCCCGACAACAGCCTGGTCATGGGCCAGCCCGGCAAGGTGGTCCGGGAATTGGATGAGGGTCAGATCGAAGGCCTCCGGATGTCGGCGCAGCACTATGTCCAGAACTGGGGGCGCTATGTGACGGGCCTGAAGCCGATCGGCTGAGCCGTCGCACCACAATGGCACGGCTCACAATGGGACAGCCCTGGGGATGGGCGAGGCGGAATGGCGCAAACTCGCCTCAAGGGGGATGAAACCGCCCAATGTCGGACGCTTGAAACGGCCCGGCGCTTGCATCGCCCCTGCTGACGATCAATGCAGGAGTCCGATCCCATGCGGATAGGGATTACGAAAATGCTGGCGGGCGCCGTGGCCTTTGTGGGGCTGATGGCGGTCGCTGACGCCGCTGCGGCGCAGTGCGGGCCTTCGAGCTGCCTGCCGCCTCCGCCGCCCAACCCTCCGATCTTGCCGCCTTCGCCGCCGATCACCCCGCCGGTGACGCCGCCGGGCGGGGGGTGCGGCCCCAGCGGCTGTCTGCCGCCGCGTCCGCCGGTGACGCCGCCTTGCGCCGGGGGCGGTTGCCTGCCGCCTCCGCCCCCTCCGTGCTGCGGCTCGGGCGGCGGCAATGTGAACGTCAACGTGAACGTCAATGCGAACGCCAGCGCCAACGCCTCGGCGCGCGCCTGGGCCGGATCGCGAGCAGGCTCGACGGTCATCGTCGCGGGCGGCGGCGGCGCTTACTTCAACGTCGACCAGCCCTATCCGACCACCATCCAGGGCCTGAACGTCCAGGGCGGGATGCAGTCGGTGCGCGTGCCCTTCACCGCCACGCGCCGCATCGAGAAGCAGGTCGTGCTGCAGGCCGTCTGCATCGACGACCGCAATGTGCCGCACCCCGCGTCCCAGGTGACGCCGGGCCGCGACGTCGCCAACAGCTATGACGGCGAACTGTATCGCTGCCTGGCGGGCACCAAGCTGCAATGGACCATCAGCGACGCCGAAGGCGCGCCGGGCGAGACTGTGGCCTGCAACAAGGGGGACGCCCTGTGGCACGGCGCGGGCGGGCGTCTGGAATGCCGTCCCGAAAAGCAGGCGCGTCAGTGCAACGAACGTTCGCTGCTGCGTCGCTACGGCGCCGGCGTGAAGGTGCTGACCATGATGCGCGAAGAGACCTACACCGAGTATCGCGAGGAAATGGTCGAGGGCGCGGCGTCCACGGGCATGATCATGATGGACGGCGGGGTCGGCGGCCGGGTTTTCTGAACCGGCTGTTCAGCCTGGCGACAGGCGCAGACGCCTAAGGTCCAGGCATCGACTCTCCGTCGATAGGCCTAAACGACTGGGCCCCGTTCCTTGCGGAACGGGGCCCTTTCTTCGTCTAAGGCCGTCTTATTGCGCGGCGCTGGCCGAGACGACCTCGGCCTTCCACGCCGTGTCTGGCTTCAGATACTGACGCGCGGCCACCTGGATGTCGGCGGCGGTGAAGGATTCCAGGTCGCTGATGTGCGTCTGGATCTGCTCCAGGGAGGCGGGCCTGGCGGCCAGATCCTCCAGTTGGCCCAGCCAGTATTCGTTGCCGGCCTGGCTGCGGCGCAGGGACTCGATCACCGGCAGGCGCGCGCGGTTCAGCTCGTCCTCGCTGACCGGCTTGTCGCGCAGGTCGGCGATGATGGCGCCGACGGCGCTGAAGAAGGCGCCGAACTTCTCGGGCGCCGTGTCGGCTGTGATCGAGATGGAGCCATAGCCCTGGAACACGTCGGACGCTGTGGCGCGGACGCTCGGCGAATAGGCCAGGGCCTGCTTCTCGCGGATTTCGTCCAGGACGCGCAGCTTCAGCACCTCGGCCAGGATGGCGGCCCGGCGCGACTCGGTGCGATCGTTGACCGCATCCGTGGTCGGCCAGGCGATATAGGCCAGTCCCTGCTCGGCCGGACCGGCGTGGGTCAGGCGGATCGGCTGGGCCGTCGGCGCCGGGAAGCGGCGCTGATCCGAACCGGCCATCGGCTGAGTGGCCGGAGCGCGGGCGGGGAGGGCGGCGAAGGTTGAGGCGACCGAGGCGACGGCGTCCTCGACCTTCACGTCGCCGACCATGACGATGTCGATCGGGCCGGAGGCCAGGCCTTGAACCACGCCCTGCTTCAGCTCATCCAGGGTGAAGGCCGCGATTTCCTGCGGCGAGGGCATGGATTCGCGCTTATCGCCGCTGGCCAGCAGGCCGCTGGCCTGAAGGCTGAAGGCGCCGCTGGGGGTCGCCATCTGCTGAGCCATGAACTGCGGCAGGACGGCCTTGATCTGCTCGAACGGCGCCGGGCGCAGGCCCGGATCGGTCAGATAGGCGGCCAGCACCTGCATCTGCAGTTGCAGATCGGCCGGGCGAGTGGCGCCCGACAGCTGATAGGCATCGCCGTCGATGGCGAAGCCCGCGCCGTAGATCTTGCCGGTCAGGACGCGGTTCAGCTCGTCCGCCGTCAGCTTGCCCAGACCGCCCGCCGTGAAGACCATGGGGGCCAGCGACTGAGACGTGAAGCGGTCGGTCGGCAGACCCATTTCGCCGATGCCGGTGCGGACCGAGATCAGGATCTGCTGATCCTTGAAGGCCGTCGGCTTGACGGTCAGGCGCACGCCGTTGGGGAAGGTGACGACGGTAGCGCCGACCGCGGCGACTTCGGTGGTCGAGGCTGGCGTGGCGGCGGCGCCGAAGTCGGCGTAGGGCCATTCCAGTTCGACCTGGGCGGCCGGAGCGGTCACGGGGGTGGCGCGGCTGGCTTCCAGCAGGGCGGTGACGGCCGCCTCGCCGCCCTCAATCGGTTCGGGCGTGATGACCAGGGCAAGCGGGCCCTGACCTTCGAATGCGCGCTTGACCTCGGCGCTGACCTGTTCCGCCTTGAGATCCTTCACTGCGGCTTCGAACAGGGCCAGGTCAGTGGCGGGCGCCGAGAACACCTTGTCGTCGTTGGCGGCGCCCAGCAGGGCGTTGGCCAGCGCCGGGGTGCTGCGCGTCGCTGCGGCCTGAACGGCGTTTTCCAGCGCAGTGCGGGTGTTGGCGACTTCGCGATCCAGTTCGACTTGCGAGACGCCGAACTGCACCAGGCGGCGCTGTTCCTGCTCGATGGTCTCCAGCGCGCGCTTGATGCCGCCGGGGTTGAAGGCGGCCGAGACGCTGCTGAGGTCCAGGGTCTTGAATAGAGTTCCCTGGCCGCCGCCGGCGCCGATGAAGGGCGGGTTGTCGGCGCGGGCCAGTTCGCCCAGGCGACGGTTCAGCACGGCCATGCCCAGGTTCTGCAGCAGCGCGTCGCGACGTTGTGCGGCCGTGTCGGGATCAAGGTCGGGGTTGCGGATCCAGTTCAACTGGACCGAGGACTGCACGCCCGGCTCGACCAGGATGCGGGTCTCGGGCTGACGCGGAGCGACCTGTCCCAAATCGGGCTCGGGACCGTCGGCGGCCTTGGGCGTCCAGTCCGAGAAGGTCGCCTTGATCTTGGCTTCCATCTGATCGACGTCGAAGTCGCCGACCGCGATCATGGTGGCGCGCTCGGGGCGGTAATAGGCTTCGTAGAACTCGACGAAGCGCTCGCGCGGGGCGCTGCGGATGATGCTGAGGTCGCCGATCGGCAGACGGTTCGACAGACGCTGGCCGGGCGCCAGCAGGGCGATCTGCGCCTTCAGCGAGCGCAGGGCGGGGGTGTTGCGCAGGCGCTCTTCACCCTCGATCACGCCGCGCTCGGCGTCGATGTCTTCCGCCTTCATCAGGGCTTCGGAGACCTGTTCGCGCATGATCCGCAGCGAGGTGTCGACGGTCTCGTCGTTGGTGCGCGGCAGCTCCAGCGTATAGGCGGTCTGGTCGAAGCTGGTGAAGGCGTTGGTGTCGGCGCCGAAGGCCAGACCCAGACGCTCCAGAATCCGCAGCAGCTCATTCTCGGGCACGTTCGTCGTGCCGTTGAAGGCCATGTGCTCCATGAAGTGAGCGAGGCCCAACTGGTCCTCGTTCTCCATCAGCGAACCGGCCGCGATCCGCAGGCGCAGCGACGCCTGACCGGGCGGGGTGGCGTTCTTCAGGATGGCGTAGCGCATGCCGTTGGGCAGGACGCCGAAGCGCACGGCCGCGTCGGCGGGAATGTCGCTGGTCGACTGGGCCCAGGGCCTGGAAGATTGGGCGTCCTGCGTCGCGACCGCTGACGGCGGGGTCAGGGCGACGGCGGGAAGCGCGGCTCCGCCCATCAGGGCGAGACTGGACGCGGCAAGCAGGAGCAGGCGGCGAGGGGATCGCATTCAGTAGTCTCCGCGACGTGCGAGCGGGCGGCCCCCGGGACTGATTGCGGCCCTGCACGTAAGACAGGCGCGAAGCTTCTTCAGCCTCGCGCCTGTTCACGGTGACAAACGAGCTTGACTACCTCAAGTTACCGAAAGTTAATTTCCCGGATTGGTGACGTAGAAGCTCGCCGTGTTGCCGACGGCGTTGGCGCCCGCGACGACGTTGCGGCCCCAGCCGTTGATGTTGGTCTTCGCCGTCGCCCGCACGTCGCCCATGTTGGTCTGGCTGTTGCGCACGTTCAGGTCGCTGCCGCAGGTCGAGCAGCCGAAGCCGGTGACGGCGTTGCCGGCCGCATTGGCGCCGACGTAGGCGTCGTAACCGTTCTGACCCGTGAAACCGGCGCTGGCGGTGACGCCGCCGGTGTTCATCTGGGTGTTGTCGATGCTGACATAGATGTCGTTGTTGCCCGCATGAACCTCATTGCCCACGGCCTCGGCCGTCGAATGGGCGGCGCCGAAGTCATAGGAGCTGAGCTCGGTGCGCGACAGCACTTCCGCCGCGTTCTGCTGATCCACATCCACGACCAGCGAACCGCCCTGGTTGTAGAAGGCGGCCTGGTTGGAGGCGGCGCGGCTGCGCGCGGCGATGTCCCAGGCGTTGCCCGCCCACACGCCGGTCCAGGCGGTGACGCCTGCGCCCGAGGCGTTCTGGTTGACCGCCAGATTCTGGTGCGAGTTCGGCGTCGAGGTCGCCTGCACGGCGTTGGCCGAAGCCTGGCTGCTGAAGACGGCCGGCGCCGGGGCGTAGGTGAAGCGGGCTTCGTTTTCGGCGTAGATTTCGCCGGTCGAGTTCTGATCGGTGCGCCCCGTGACGGCGCCGCGCTGTTCGCCCGTGCCGCTTGCGCCCAGGGCGATGGTGTTGCCGATGGCGTCGGCCGAGACGTGGCCGCCGTAGTTCAGGCGAGCGCCGGTCTCCACGATCTGGCTGCGCGCGGTGACGTCGCCGTTCAGGTTCTGACCGGCGTCGACATCGATGCCCGTGTTGACCGCGGTCCCGGCCAGATAGTTGCCGCGCGCCTGGGTCACGCTGTTCACATAGCCGGTCTCTCCGCGCAGGGTCAGGGAGGTGTCCGCCACGGCGGCGCCCTGCATGTCCTGGGTCGAGCGGACGTCGGCGGCGCGGCCGTCGGCGCCGCCGGACAGGGCGTTGCCCATGGCGGTGTTCGACACGGCGACGTTGTCGCTGACGTTGACGACGTTCAGGCGTTGACCGCTGATGACGTCGCCCAGGTTGAGCTGTTCATTCAGGACCAGCCCGCGGTCCTGAGCGGAAGCCTCAGCGGCCGCCGCCACGCACAGCGCTGTCGCGGCGATCGTGCCAGCGAGACGGGTCGGCGCGAGTTTGGCCATTGTTCGTGTCCGTGTTTGCGTAAGCAGGATAGTAGCCGCCGGTGGCGCCGACCGGGCTGTCGCCCAGCGGGTCGTTGGCGGGGTTGAGGCAGATTTCCGGGCCGGGGGCGCCGTACAGATTGGCCATGAATTCGACCGTGGCGCGTTCGACCAGGGCGCGGACCGCCAGCTGGACCGGCTCCAGGCCGCTGGTGCCGGCCGAGATGTCGAAGACGTTGCCGTTCAGGAAGTCGAAGACGCCCGCCGACACTTCACGGCCGACGATCTGCTTCTGATAGGAGACGACGTCCACGACCTCGAGGGTGGTGGTCTGCACCAGGCGCAGGTCGATCGCGACGTTCATCACGAACACCTTGCCGGTCAGCAGGCCCGAGCCGCCGTTCTGGCCCACTTCGCCGCCGGCGATGTCGAAGCCGCCCGAGCGGATGTTGTAGTTCACCTCGGTGATGCCGCCGACCACATAGAAGTCCGAGCCCGGCACCTGACCGGCCAGGATGCGGCGGAAGGCGGCGTCCTGGGGGGCGCCGTTCGGCACGTCGTCGCCGATCAGCTTGTTGTTGGCGTAGCGCAGCTCAAGCTCGGACACCGAGGTGTCGTAGCGCTCGACGATGCGGGCGCCGGCCTTCGCCAGGGCGGTGTTGGCCATCAGGGACGCGCCCTGGGTGATCTGGCGGCCGCCGTCCGAGGAGATGGAGCCGGTGTAGTCGCTGATCCGGCCCACCGCCATGCGCGGCGAGGGCAGGTTGTAGCGGCGCGCATAGTCGGCCAGGCAGTAGAGCGCGGTCGAATAGGGCGTCGGGTTCGACGTGACCGGCGCATTGCCGATCGGCTTGGCGTACTGGCCCGAGGGACCGGCCGAGGTGGCGCAGCCGCTCAGCAGAGCAGCAGCGGCGGCGACGCAGCCGAAGGCGCGCACGGGCGAGCGACGGATGGCGGAGATGTTCATGGACGGGGCCCGTTCAGGGTGGCGCCGGCGTTGATGGCGCCGTTGTTGGTCTGGTTGGAGTTGACGACGACCGTGTTGCGGTTGCCCTGGACGACCACATTCAGGTTGTTGCCGATGGCGGTGGAGCCGCCGATGTTGGTTCCGCCGCCCGAGCCGACGCCGCCGTTGAGGTAGCTCGACGAGGCGTTGCTGTCGCTGCGCGAATAGGCGCTGCCGTTCTGCTGAATGATGCCGTCGACGACCAGGCGATTGCCGTTGGCGTCGCGGGTCGTGCCGCGGCTGGCCTGGGCCGTAGTGTAGCGCGAGGCGCCGTAGCCGGCCTGGAACTGGCCCGCTCCAGCCGAGCCGGTCGACTGCGCGGCGGCCGAGCCGGCGGGCAGGACCGCCAGGACGGCGGCGGCCGCTACGGTCATGAGTGTCAGGCTATGAGACGACATAAGGCGCTCCCGAGAACTTCTGGAACGGCTCACGCAATGACCGTGCCATACCGTTTCAGTGTCGTATTGGCGCAAAACGGCGTCTTGAGATCGGATGCGACTGGCCCCATCAAGGGCGAATGTCCCAATCTGACGCCCGTTCGCCGCGGCCGCCGCGCGAAAAGATCTTCAACGCGCCCTTCCTGCCTCTGCTGATCGCAGCTTCCATGCCGGTGCTCTTCTATCTGCAGGAACGGCTTCCCGATCAGGGACTCTCCATGGCCTTCGTCCCGGCGGAGCTGTGGCGCGGACAATGGGCGGGCCTGTTCACCTCCATGCTGCTGCACGGCGGTTGGGCCCATGTGACGATGAACGCCGTGGGCGCTCTGGCCTTCGGCGCGCCGGTCGGGCGGCTGATGGAGCGCGGGCCGGGGCCGCTGGTCTTCATTCTCTTCTATATAGCGGCGGGCGCCGTGGCGGCGCTGGGCTATGGCCTAGTGCATCCGAACAGCATGGCGCCGCTGGTCGGAGCTTCGGGCGCGGTTTTCGGCCTGATCGGCGCCGCGACCCGGTTGATGGGCGGGCATGGGCGAGTCCTGCCGCTGTTTCATCCGATGGTTCTGAAAGCGTCCGCTGCATGGATGGCGGTGAATCTCATTGTGGGCCTGATCGGCCTGGCGCCGGGCGCGGACGGGGCCCGCATCGCCTGGGAAGCGCACGCCGTCGGCTTCCTGTTCGGCATCCTCGCCATCGGCCCCATCGGCGGCTGGTTCGCCGCGCGCCGTGATTTGCCTATCGGCGGCGTCTGAGCGAACCTGTCCGCCTTGCGGCCGGTCCGCGACACGCGCGGACGACGGCCTGCCCATAAGGAGGAAGTCGCCATGCTGGTCGCCGAGATTCTCAAGGGCAAGGGAGACGCCGTCTTCACCCTGGCGCCGGACGCCTCTCTGAATGACGCCTGCGCCGAACTGGAGCGACGCCAGGTCGGGGCGTTGATCGTCTGTCAGGACGCAGGCGTGGTCGGCGTCCTGTCCGAGCGCGACATCGTTCGCGCCATCTCCCGCGACGGCCCCGAGGCGCTGAAGCGTCCCGTCTCCGATTATATGACGAGCGAAGTGGTCTTCGCCGATCCCGCCGAAACGGTCGAGGCGCTGATGGCGCGCATGACCGATCGCCGAATCCGCCATCTGCCCGTATTGCTGGACAAGCGGCTGGCCGGCGTCGTCTCGATCGGCGACGTAGTCAAATGCCAGATCGCCCAGGCCACGCAGGAAGCTGAGAGCCTGCGCACCTATATAGCGGCGGGGTAGGGCGGCCCCGTCCTGTGCATAAGCGCCCGTTCTGTGGATAGATCGGGAAAGCCGCTTTTGCCGCTTGCCAGTTCGAAGAGCGCCTCGTATATCGCCGCCTCGCTCGGAGACGGGCTGGCCCAGCGGGCTTCGGAGACTTGGTTTTCGGGGTTTTGTTCGGGGTGAGGGCTTGAAAAAGCGTCTTGCTTCGGATGGTTGGATCGGTTAGGTTCCGCGCTTCAATCGAATCGCTGGATTGAGTTGAGGGATAGCCTCTCGGTTTTCCCGGCGTTTTGCTGCGGCCTTCGAAGCTTCGGTTTCGGAAAAAGCAGAAAGGCTGAAAAGCCCGGTTGACAAGGAGATCGGCTCTCACTAGATAGCCGCCTCCGCCGCTCCTTCCGGA
>NZ_JBRERY010000027.1:0-18611 GCF_052907225.1 Brevundimonas sp. RM1 | reverse complement strand
TCCCGTACGTGAAGCGCTGATGTACATATGAGACGACTTCACGTGGAAGCCGACCCCGCTGGTGTTGTCGAAGTTGTAGGGAGCAGTGGTCATTCGACCGCTGTACCCGTTGGCTGTCGTCATGGCGCCGAGCGCAATGCCAACCGGCCCCCACCATTCCCGTAGGTTCGCATTGGCGCCGAACGGCGCGCCATCCGCCCGGACGTAAACGGTCGATCCCTCGACAGTCTGCCAGGTGTCAGTCGCATCGTCGAAGACGGTGTTGCCCCCGAAGTAGATCTGCTCCGCGCCGAAAGCCACATGCGAGCCCCCCAGAGCTGATACGGCCTCGATGATGGCAGGCTTGCTGCCAGAAGCCTCCGACTTGATCCGCCAGGAAGCGATGGTCTGCTGGTTCTCCAGGTCGATAATCGCGAGGGACTGTTCGGTGACCATAGCCCCAAGGCTCGAAACGGCCGCGTCTTCACGATAGCTGGTGCTGATGCTGCCGGGCTGAAGCATCGCCCTCGCCCAGGAAGCAGTCGTGAAGTTCTGAAGAAGCACCCGCGCTTTCGTGATTCCCAACCCGACTGGGGCAGCGAAGGTCGCCTCGACCCGCTGCCCCCAGGTGAACGCCCGAAGGTCTATACCGCTATCTGCAATGTATCCGCTGGCGCCGTGATACTCGACTTGCACCCGAGACCCGTTGCCTGAGGCGCCCTCGATGCTGACGACGAAAGGCGCCCCCGCCTCAATGGCTACGTCGAAATACCGGAAGGAACCGGGAGCCGTGGAGAATGTGTAATCGCCGAGGGTCGGGTAGTTGTCATCGACCCAAGCCCCTCCGAAGAAGGGCCAAGCGCGAATGGGTGGCAGCAGGTTCGGCGCTGCCCTTTGCCGAGCAGTGACCTGCTGAACCGCCTCCGCCCGTGCCGTCGTCTCATTTGCCAGGGCGTTCTCAAGGTCGATGATATCGGCCTCGGTGTTGGCCGTCCGAGCCGCGACGCCGCTGATAGCCAGGGCGTTGGCCTCGTCGCCGTCGATGCGGGCCTGGTTCACACCAGCGATCCGGGCGCTGAGGTTGGCCTCCCCTGCCCGTGCTGCTGCGATCTCTGCGCCCTGGGCGTCCAGCTGGGTCCGGGCATCGGCGAGCAGCTCCGATACGTCGAAGATGTCGCCGAAGGCCGCCTCTATGTCGTTCCTGATGCTGACGATGGTCGGGGCGGTAGGAATGACGTTGCCGGCCGTCAGATCGCCCGCGACGATTCCGCACTTGATGTCCGGTTCACTCTTGGCGCCGTTCTTCGCCACGAACTGGAGCGAGAAGCAGTAGGTCTGCCCCGGCGTCAGTCCGGCGACCTCATAACGGCCGTCGGGTCGAGGTGAGCCCTCATAGCCATCCGTCCATGGCCCCGCCGCGCTCGGCCCGTGCTTGATGATGACCGCGACAATGTCCGTCGTCTCGATCGGCAGTTCGATGATGACGATCGGCTGCGATACCCCGCCCTCGCCTGGCGGCTTGGGCACGACCGTCCATTCGCCTGGCGCGGGGGGCGGGACGTACTTAGGATCGACGGCCGACAAACTGGGCGACGGCGCCGGTTGCGCGGCCTGCCCCAGAGCCCAGGCGTGCTTGCCATCGCTCTCTGAACGCAGTTCCAGCGTCACGCTCGCGGCCTGATGGTTCGTCGTGGCGCGGCGGACGATGAACTTCTGACCGGCCAGCGCTAGCTCAGGCACGTCCACCGTGATGCAGGCGCCCGGATGGACGTGCATCAGGTGGACCTTGGACGGCAAAGTCGCCGTCAGGCCCTCGCGCAGGTTCGCCAGATCATAGGCGGCCAACTGCCCCGCCTGCTTGGCGTGGCGGACGTGGGTGTACTCGATCTCCAGCGAGCGCGGCTCGCCCCGGTCCTCGTCGCGATAGACCGACGACGTGACCTCGCCCGCCGGGAC
The DNA here is from genome assembly GCF_052907225.1 of Brevundimonas sp. RM1. NCBI lineage: Bacteria > Pseudomonadati > Pseudomonadota > Alphaproteobacteria > Caulobacterales > Caulobacteraceae > Brevundimonas > Brevundimonas sp. RM1. Next base: position 16,676 of record NZ_JBRERY010000027.1, on the reverse strand, counting down.
GTACTGCCAGCCGTTCGCCTCCGACTTGTAGCGTGGGACGATGGTGTTCTTGCGCTCGCGGCGCGGCGTCAGCGGCCGGATTTCGGCCTGCCCGATCAGGTCGTCGCGGGTGTAGGTGTAGGTTGCGACGCGCGGGGCGTTGACCAGGACGCTGATCTGCGCGCCACGGCTGATCGGCTCGCCGCCGCCCGCCTGGAGCATGGCAAGCAGGGTCTGGAACTTTCCGTCCGACGTCGACCATTCGCCCGAGATCGTCCAGGCGTTGGCCTGGGCGACGTTCATACCCTCGACGAAGGCCGGGATATCGATCGCGGCGTCAGGCGCCCCGATGCCCGCAATCCGCTTTGTGCGGTCGATCGTGCCGTCCAGGTTCAGCTTGTAGTGGCCGCGGCACCAGGCCAGCGCGTGGACAAAGGGGCTTTCGCTCCACTCCCACGTGCGCCAGTCGTCACGGCGCTGCGGGCCGCTTCCGCCCGGATAGGTGGAGTCCTTGCGCGGATCCCACAGCTTCATCCAGCGACCGATCCAGCGCGGATCAGGCACGCCATTGGTAAAGACGTCCCGGTCCTCCGGATTCTTCGCCAGCACCATGGTCCAGAACGAGAAGGCGGTCTGCGGCGCCGCGTGCTGCGTGCCCCAGCCGGTCAGGCCGGGGTTGCCGTACTTCAGTCCGGTCGGAGGCAGCAGGGCTGCATCGCCGGGCAGGCCCAGCGTCGTCTGCTGCCACATGTCGGCCGCGTAGAAGCCGGTCGCCTCGTTCTGCGGTCCGCTGAAGGTGACGGTCGCGCCGTCTGCCTCGAAGCGCGGAACCTGATCGATCGGGCCGAGCGACAGCGCCACGCCCAACGACATGGCGACACGCTTGTAGCCCCACGTCGCCTGAAAGACCTTGTTGCCGCCCAGCGCCGTGTATCCCATTGCGCCGCGGATCGGGGCCTTGGGGTCAGGCTTGAAGTCGAGGCTGGTGCCGCTGGACGGCGTGTTAGGACGCAGCAGCGCCGCGGAGGCTGCGGACAAGCCCAGCATCACGCCGCCCTTAACGATGGCGCCGGCCAGCGCATAGGTGCCGCCCATGCCGAGCGCACCCACGGTCCCAACAGCCCCGAGAGCCGTGGCGGTCGCCGTAACGGCCGAGGTCCATGCGGTCGCCGCCCAGGCAGCGGCGGCGGGGAGCAGCTGCGGCATTACACAACCCTCCAGGCCGCAACGTAGTCGTGGATCACGACCTCGCCGCAGACCCCGTCAAGGAAACCGAGCGCGTTGTTCCGGTGCAGGCGGATCGCCATGGCGTCGCCCATCCCGTCGCCAGACGGCCCGCAGAGCACATCACCCGTTCGCGCTTCGGCCGGCGCGATGCGCGGGAAATGCTGATCCATGATCTCGGACAGAGACGAGACGCCAAGCTTCTTCAAAGCGCGGCGCGCGCCAACCGGCGTAGAATAGGCGCCTGCCTTCAACAGCGACGGCTTGAAACCGAAGCCTTTCAAGTGGAAGACCAGCATTCGGGCGCAGTCAGTCGCCCCCAGGACCAACGGCTGACCGTTGAACCGGGCGAAGGTGGCTCCCGTGGCGGCCACCCGCAATTCTAGCTCTGTCATACCTGTTGCTGCACCACATTGCCGCCACCGCCGCCGATGGAGCCATTGCCGCCGCCGTATGAGCCGCCGGAGCCCGAAGACGGTCCGTTGTAGCCCCAGAACAGCTTCTGGCCCGCGTTGGTGACGTGCTGGAAGGCGCGGGCGTTGGAGCCGTAGAGGTAGGTCCAGAAGGCGTCGTTCCAGCGATGGCCCTCGTTGTCGTCGAACAGGCGCTCCCAGATCGTCGCCAGCTCCAGTTCCAGCAGCGACGAGTTCTGGGCGTGGTTGAATCCGGCGTCGTCCAACTCACCGACGAACCGCACATCCGGCTCGCCGATGACCTGGCCGGTCTGTCGATCGATGGCGGCGGCGTAGATGGTGACGGGCGAGCCCTGGGCGCTGGGCGCGGTCAGGGCGGCAATGGCGGCGTTGCCGGTCGGGAGCAGTTGCACGGTCTGGCGCGGCGCCTCGGTGCCCTCGGCTTCAGTGAACTCGCCGAAGCCCGAGATCTTGCCGAAATCGGCATCTTCGGCCGTGTACGATTCAGCGCCCCACAGCACGAAGCCTGAGCCGTCCACCAGCCGGATCGTCTTGCCCGGCAGCTCGATCTTCAGCAGGTGGACCAGCAACGGATTGCGAGACTGGAGCGCGGCCAGCATGGCCGGAGACATGGACATCAGGCGCGCTCCTTGATGGTGAAGCGGAACGGCAGGTACTTCGACCGGCTCGTGTTCCAGGCCTGTTCGTTGCCCTGCACGAAGCCTTCGATCTTGGGCTCGAAATCCAGAACGGTTCCGGCTGGGGGCTGGCGCCGCAGCATCGGCTCGATCTGCAGGGTCGCCGTCCCGCCGCCACTGACGGCCACGTCCGCGACCGCGACCTGATAGAGGTAGGACTCGCCGCCGATGATCATGGAGAAGAACTTCCCCTCCTTGATCACGTCGCCGGGGATCAGACCGCTGACCGGCAGCGACGTCCCCGCCGATCCGGCGGAGACGACGACCGGCGCCCCATAGGACCGAGGCTTCACGCCCGGCTCGGGGAAGGCCAGACGGACTGTCTCCTTCAGGCCGCGTACCAGCCGCGACAGGTACTTCATGCCGTGCTCAGCGTACTCGGCCGGATAGGTCTCGACGTCGATGGCCCAGCGATCCCCCATGCGCAGCACCTTCGACTGCGGACCGCCCAGGATCGGATCCTGGTCGACGCCGAAGCTGACATAGCGAGGGACCGCCTCCTTGATGGGAGGGCAGGCGGGAAGTTCGATCATCCGACGAGACTCTGTCTGCGGCGCATCGCGTTCGTGCGCTGTTGGTCCTGAACGGTGGCGACGCCCATGGTCGTAGTCTGCACGGCGACGCGGCCCGAAACCGCCTCGATGGTGGGCTGGAACAGCGCGCCCTCTTCGACAGCCATCTTGATGATGACGGGTTGCTGCTGGGCCTGACTGGCGCCGCTGATTCGATTGACGGCGGCATTGACGCCGGGGATCACCGACCGCCCGACCACGCCGCCTTGCGCATAGCCGGGCATCCCGCGCCGCAGGGCTTCGACGGCCGCCGGGCCGCCGTGACGGGCGACGTCTTTCTGGCTGAAGACCACCTCGCCCTTGTGGACGATGCCCGCCGCCTGCTTCACGCCGCCGGGACCGGTGTAGCCGCCCTGATCGAACAGCGGGAACTTGGTGATGTTGGCGCCAGCAATCGCCGCCGCCATCGAGGCTCCGGCCGCCGCGCCGGCAGCCGTGATCGACGCGGCCATTGACGCCCCGGCCGCCGCGCCGGCGCCTGTGATGGCGGGCGTGACCGTCGCCGCCATCGCCGCGCCCTGCGATGCCCCTTCGGCCACGGCGTCCATACCACCGAAGATGCTGTCGAAGATCTGTTCGCCAGCCTTCTGCATCATCGTATCGGCGAAGTTGCCGAACTGATTGGACAGGAATCCCTGAAGGTCGCCCGCCATCGCCGCGCGGATGCCGTCGCTGAACGCCGAGGCGAACAACTCGCGGTGTTCGCCATAGGTCGCCGCCCTCCGCTCGCGCGTCACTTCGTCGGTCGCGCGCCGCTCCGCATCGGCCGGGCTGAGGCCATAGCCCTCGGCCTGATAGGCCTTCGTCCGCTCACGGATGGCGGCCTGATCCTGAAGCTCCTTGGTCAGGGCGCGATTGCCGCTCAGCTGGGCGACGGCCAACCGGTGCTCCTCGCGGGCCAGGTCCAGCCCGCGCTTGGCGGCATCGACCCGCGCCGTCTGGATCGCAGCGAGCATGTTCTCGGCCTTGGTCCGCGCCGAGACCTCGTCGGTTGAGGTCTTCATCAGAGCGAGCGTCAGTTCACGAAGCTCGACCTCTTCTTCGATGGTCCGCACCGTCGCCCAGGTTTCGTCCAGACGCGCGACGTCCAAGTCCCAGTTGCGCTTCAGCAGCCCCTCTTCACGCTCCATGGCCGCTTCACGGGCCTTGTCCAGCTGGGTCTGAACCTTGGCGGACTCGGCGCGCGCCTGCGCCTTGCTGAACCCGGCGTCCTCCAGCTGGCGGATGCGGGCCGTGATCTCGGCCTGCCGCTCCAGTTCGCGGACCTGTGCGACCTGTTCGCCCAGCTGCGCCACTTCCAGCGCAGTCTGGGCCTTCAGGTCCTCCAGCAAGCGCCGCCGCTGTTCGGCCGCCTTGGCGTTCTTGCCCGCGTCCTTGTCGGTGTATTCGAGCGGCGTTGTCGCCTGAACGACCGTCTCCTGCGCAGTTTCGGCCAGCGCCCGATAGGCCTTCTCGGCTTCCTCTGCCTCGATGCGCAGGCGTTTGAGGTCCGTCGTCTCCTGGACGGTATCAATCGGGTTGCCGTTCGGGCCGATCTGGGTGGGCCGCTGTTCTTGGGGCAGGAGTGAGAAGCCCGCCGGAATGCCCCCCATCGAAAGCGATTGGGAATAGGTCGTGACTGGCTTCGACGCGACTTCAGCCTTCGCCTCCAAATAGGCGTTCCGCTTCATCTGCGCCTTAAGCCGCTCCTCGGCCAGCAGGGCGTCTATCTTCCGGCGAATGCTCGCCGTCTCTTCATCATTGGCAGCGGCAAGCTTCCGGACCAGCTTCTCCAACTGGCTGGTGGCGGGTGCTATCTCCGCCTGGGCCTTGGCGTGCGCCTTAGCGGTGATCTCTGCTGTAGACTGGGCCTTCGCCAGCATTACGAGGCCCGTCACCAACCCGGCGACGGCGAGGGCGGCCAAGCCAAACGGGTTCTTGGCCATAGCCGCCGACAGGGCGTCCACGGCCCCCTTAGTCCTCACAAGCGAGGCCGCATTCGCAAGCTGCGCAGCCGTCGCGATCCCGACGCTGGCCGCGTAACGGGTCGCGAGGAATACGGCTAGCGCCTGGGCGGCATCCAGCACCGTATCCATATTGTCGCCTAGGAACCCGAGGCCCTTCGTCGCAAGGTCGACGGCGGCGATGGCGGCGGCGGTTCCGCCCTGGTCCGCCATCTGCTTGAATGTATCGTCCGCCTGGCGCTGAAGATCGTTCAGGGACTTCGTCAGACCGGTGTTGACGGCCTTCGCCGTGCCGTCCACCTGAGACGACAGGTTTTTCAAAACGACCTGTTGCGCTTCGGCGCTGCGACCGGCCTTCATATGGGCCTCGGCGCGCTTCAATTCTGCGTCTGTCAGGGCGAACCCGCGCTTCCGCAGATTGGCGAAACCTTCGATGGGATCGTCCAGCGCCCGCGCCACAGCGTCCAGATTGGATTTCAGATCGCCGCCGAATACGGCCGCCATGTCATTGGCGACCTCAATGGCCTCGGTAAACTCTCTTCGGCCGATTGAGGTGAAGGTCGCCAGCTGCGCCGCTGCGTTCTGGATCTCAGTCGCTGACCGCCCCGTCTCCTCTTCCAACTCTCGCGCCCACGATGCGATCTGGCCGTAAGACAGGCCCGCAGCGTGGCCGGTTGTCTTCAACACCGCCTTCAAGCGCTTGGCGGCCTCTTCTCCCTCACGGAAGTTCTTGACCAGCTGCGCGGCGCCAAAGCTGGCCCCCAGTGTGGTCAGCGCGCTGGTCGCCATCAACGCCGAACGACGAACGCCCATGGCGGCGCCGTCGACGCTCTTCTGTATTTCCGCCATCGAACGCCGGGTCTCCGCCTGGGCGCCATGCAGCGAGCGGTTTATCTTCTTGATGGTCGCTTCGAACTGCGTCGCGTTCGCCTCAATGCGAACCAGCAGCCGCTCAATTTCTTCGGCCATTCACACCGCCCATGAAAAAGGGCGGCTCCGAAGAACCGCCCGTTACACCTTCAGACTGCCTGCCGCTTACGGCTGCACATCCAGCCCCAAACAGAGGCGAGCATGCTCGCGAATGAACTTCGCGTTGTCCTCAATCTCGGACACCGAGCGAGTGACATCGCCTATCTCGCTCGCCACGCGTAAACGACCATCGCGATAGTAGAAGTCGCGGAAGCCCACATAGCCGCCGAATGCGTTCTTGCTGTTGACCTCGCCGCACACGACACGAGGCTGCCCATCCGACCTGACGACTTTGATCCGCCTGAACTCGGCGGAGCCAGGGTCGCGAAGCGTGTTCCTCACCGCATCCTTAGCATCGCGGACGTCGAGAGCAGATGGTCCGCAGCCCGAGAGAAACGCCAGCGCCAAGATAATGGTTTTCCTCACAGAGCCCTCCCCAAAGCAGATGAGAAGCATAGGTCGAGCGCTGGTGCCGAGAAAGGCCCTATAACCGAGCCTCCTTCACCGCCGCCTCGAACTCGGCGTCCGACGGCGCGCCACCCTTCTCCTCAACGCCCTGCGCCTTCAGCCATCCGTCATAAGCTCGCATCAGGCGCCACACAGAGGTTTTCGCGACCTCTTCAGGCGACAGGCCTATGGCGCCGCCGATGGCGTAGAAGTTTCCGAACCGGAGCTTTCGTCGGGGGAGCGGTTCGTCTCCCCCTCCATCTCCCCCTTCGGCTTGTCCTCGTCAGGGGCGCCGACCAGCGCGGCGGCGATGATGGACAAGCACAGCGGCTTCAACGCCAAGAAGTCGCCCGGCCCAGCGTATCGCTCGACCAGGCCCAGCGCCTTGAACTGATCGACGCCGCCGCCGATCAACGCCAGGCGCAGCGTCTGCCTCAGGTCCGCCAGCCGCCAGCGACCTTCCGAGATCCGTTGATAGATCTCCTCCGGCCCGGCATCGGTCAGTTCCTGCAACTCCTCCAACTGGCCGATGGTCAGCCGGAAGTCATAAACGCTGTCGCCGAATGGGGCGCGGGCCTTGGCCGAGCGGCTCATTAAGGAGCGTCCGCGCCGATGGTCGGCTCGTCGGCCTGCACCATGTTCATCGAGCCGGTGGCGTAGCCGCGGGCCTCCGCTTCGACGCTGAAGGATTGCAGGATGTAGGCTCCGGCCACGCGCCACACGCCAGCCTGACGGACGCGCACGTTTACCGTCTGACCGACACGCTGCATCCACGCGAGCATGGAAGACGAGTGGACCTTGAAGGACCCGCCGATGCTGCTGTCGGTGCTGTCGACGCGCCGCACGATCTTGTCAGGCTGTGAAGGGTCGTCGCAGCGGGGAATGCTCTGCTCGGTCACCGACGCAGTGCGTTCGAAAGAGCGCGAGCCGTTGATCATGCAGTCGTGCGCGAAGACCTCGGGGTCAGCGCCATTTCCTATTTGGACCAGGATCGACTCGCCCGAGACGACCTCAACGTATTCAGGTTCCGCCATAGCGGTTCTCCATGTGAAAGCGCCGCCCGGTCAGGGGCGGTTCAGGGTTGAGCGGTTGCTCGGGATCAGGCGCGGGGCGCCAGCCGGTAGCGAAGGTGGATAGCGACCCGGCTGGTCCGCCGGTCGGCCTCTCGGGTCGAAAGCACCCGCTCCACTTCGTGAATGACGACGGTGAAGCCGGGCACCGCGATCTTGTCGTTCAGCAGCTTCACCAAGGCCGCTGCGATCCGCTTTACTTCGGGCCAGCCCACAGCGCGCGACCAGCAGTCCAACTGGACGGAGATCGCCACCAGGTCGTGGCATTGGTCGCCGTCGTCGCCAGAGGTCATCGCGCCGAACGACACATACGGGAAGAGGTCGTCCGAAACCCGTCCAGTCTCGTCGGCCGGGACCTGGTCATAGATGCGCTTGCCGATCAGGCCATCCATGACAGCCGATCCGCGCACCGTGGCGTTGATGGCGCCCTGCAGTTCCAGTTGCCCGTCGATCATTTCTTGCGAAGCTCCCGCGTCACGGCGCTAGCGATGCGGCGCTTGATCTTCGGACCCAGGGTCCGGACGACCGGGTAGAAGTGCGGTACAGCCGGCACCTGGGTTCCGTCCTCCGCGACGTGGCCCAGCTCGACACGTGGAGCTTTAGGCCGTCCCTTGCTGTCCTTGGCGTCGCTGATGACGACGTAGGAGATGTCCCCCAGCCGTCCTTCCTCGTGGTAGATGTGATCCACCAGCTTCTGGTCGCCATCGTCGCCGTCGTCGCGCGGGGCGATGGATTTCATCGTCGCGACCATGTCCTCGGCGCCCATGAACGCCTGCTGGCCAGCCCGCTTGCGCACGTTGGCGGGCATAGCGGCGAACCGGGCCATAAGCCGGTTCAGGCCTTCGATGTCCTCGCTCACGTCGCGACCCCGCTCTCCAGCTGCATCAGCAGCCACGTCCGGTCGCCGTCCATGTCGCCGATGAAGCGGATGTTGAAGACGCGGCTCGCATCGCGGGCGTCCACCACACGGTCGCTGGTCGTGATCTGACGCGTGCCGCTATCATTCCTGACCCAACAGTCCCACGAGGCCTTGCCTGCCACGCGCCCCGCCTGAACGTCCTCGCCGCCCCGCGTCGGGGTCAGGCTGGCGGAGCGCTCGATGCCCAGGTCAGCGAAGTCGCCTTCGGGGTTGCCGTAGCCGTCGTCGCCGTCGATCGGCCGGCGCTGGAACTTCACCCGATGGCGAAGGTCGCCGGCGCCCTTAGGCTTCGGCACTGGTCTTCTTCGCCTTCGGCAGCGACCCGCCCTTGCGGCCGTCGCCGTCGTGGTCGAGCGGGTCCGGGGCGATCTCGACCGCCTTGCCCGCTTTCACAGCGGCCTCGCCGCATTCCCGGCGGACGGTATAGGCGCCGTCCTTCTCGGCCCCGCCATTCGGAGAGAAAGCGATCAGCACGCGGGGCTCTTCGCTCGGGGTGTAGTCGTAGGGTTCGGTGAAGCGAACGCGCATGGCGGGTCTCCTCAGACGCGAATGACGCGGTAGGGGCGCAGCAGGTTCTCGACCGCCGGGTTCAACTGCACCGTGGCGCCGGTGATGATCGACTCCCGCGAGTTGTAGAGCCCGGCCATTTGCAGAAGCGCGGCGGCCTTGAAGACAGGCTCGGCGCCCTGCGGGACCAATTTGCGGTCGCAGAAGTCCAGGCAGGACAGCACGGCCGCGTCCGCGCAGCCCTCGATCAGGGTGTCGTCGTCATCATGGTCGACGCGCAGGTGCTGCTTGGCCTCGGCCAGGTCGAAAAGCGGGCCAACCGTGAGGACGACGACGTTCAGCATCAGGCGTCCGCCTTGTTGGCCGGCTTCGGCTCGGCCTTATTGGCGGGTGCAGGATCAGCCTTGTTCTTCGGCGGCGGGGCTGCCTTCTCGCCGGGCGCCTTCTCACTGGCGAGGCCGCGGTCGATCAACTGTTTGGCGACGGCTTCGTCGTCGATTTCGAACGCCTCTCCGGCGAGCAGGGGGTCGGGCGACTTCACGGACGTGATCTGCACGGTATCGAGAGCATAGAGTTTCATCGGTGTTCTCCTTGCCGGAACGGCCGCTGATCGGCCGCTCGGGAAAAGAGGCCCCGGCCGAAGCCGGGGCGCTCAGCATCAGCCGCCGGTGGCGGTCGAAGCGGTGATGGCCGCAGCCAGGTCGCCCTTGATGAAGGCTTCCGGGCGATAGACGGCCAGGGCCAGACGCTCCTCGGCGCGGATCGTGACCAGGTTCTTGCGGAAGTTGTCGCTGTCCTCGGTCGAGATCTCGACGTTGGCTTCTTCGCGGTCGAAGATCTGTGCGCCCAGCTTGAATGCGCCGGTCAGGAACTTCCCGACCGTCATGGCCGGGGTCTCGACCACCGGCAGGCGCCACAGGGTAGACGGGCCGCCGTTGACCGGGTTGCCGATGATGTGACGGCCGGTCGTATCCTTGACCAGCTCGATCTCGGCCCAGTTGGTCGGGTGCAGGACGTGACCGGTCGGGGGCAACTCAGCCAGGAAGGCCTGCAGCATCGCCAGACGCAGAACGTCGATGCTGGTCACCGGCGCCGGCAGGGTCGTCGGAGCCGAGTAAGGCGTGGCCTGGGTGTAGATGCCGTTCAGGTCGGTGCCGGTGCCGCCGCCGTTCAGCATCTGGCCTTCTTCGACGTACTCCAGGCCGTAGCGCAGGCGCCCGTCGATGTAGGACCGCAGTTGCGGCACATCGTCCAGAATCTGCTTCGTCGCCAGCACCCAGTGCGCGATGGTCGTGACGGGCGTGGTGACGATGTCGAACTTGATCTCCGACTGCGGCTTGGTCGCGCCCGAGGTTTCCGACACGGTCGCCGCGCTGTTCGTGAAGCCGGTTTCCTTCACGTACTGGATGGCGTTCGAGGCGGTGTTCCCCGGCGTCAGCAGGTCGCGGATGGTCATGCGGCGTTGGGCGGGCGTGATGATCCCGTCCACGCGCTGGGGCACGATCAAATCGCCTGCCGAACCGTTGGCGTCGGTCGTCAGCGATGAGATGATCGCCTTGACCGCGATGCTGATCCGGCCCTTGCCGCCGCCCGCGATGAAGCTCTTCAGCTCCTCGCTCTCGGCGACCATCTGACCGGCCGACTTCTGGCGCTCGTCGTCGCGGCCGTCCGGCTGGGTCATCTTCTGTTCGATGACCGACAGGCGTTCGCTGATCTCGTTGTGCTTGACCAGCGCCTCGTCGGCTTTCTGCTTGGTCTCGTCGGTCACCCTGCCCAGGTTCTTGACCTCGGTCTGGGTAGTCTCCGCGACCTTCTTCACATCGTCAGCGGCCCGCTTCAGATCCTTGACGAGGGTTTCCATTTCTTGGGCTTCGGACATTGGGGTCTCCATCAGGTCCGGGGATTGAGGAAGCCGTCCAGCGCCGCCCGCAGGTCGGTCATGGCTGATTTGACGGCTGGATCGATGCCCCCGGACTCGCTCCGGATGGCCTTGGCGTACCCGTGGGAGGCGATGCCTGCCCGCAGGGCTTTCGGAACCCCTAGATCACCCAGGATGTCCTCGAATTCTTTGGTGCTGGGCGGCTCGCCCTCGCGCAGGCGCCGCACGAACTCGGCGGCGCGTTCCGTCTTTACCGACGTGACGGTCGCCTTTTCGTTCGCCGGGAACGACACGATGCTGACCTCGCGCAGGTCCAGCTTCTTCAAGCGCCGGTTGTTGCCGTCAGGCTCGGCGGCCAACTCGCGGTAGCCGATCGACAAGCCGCGGATGGCGCCCGCCTTAAGCATGATGTGGGCCTCGTCGGCCTGCTTCACCCCGAGGAGCAGACGCCCTTCGCAACGGAGGCCGCGCTGGTCCTCTTCCATCAGCGTCCAGACGCCGATGGGCTGCCAGGTGTCATGCTGCCACAGCATCATCGGCATGGTCTTGGCCTTGGCGTGCGCGCGAAGGCTGGCCGCGAACGCGCCGGGCTCGACGATCTCGCCGTAGCTGTCAGCGTTCCCGAAGATCGAGCCGTATCCGGCGAACGAGCCGTCATCCCCGACCTCCTTGAGGTCGAGGTCGAAGTCCTTGGTCTGCATCTGAGGAGGCCTCCTAGTCGGCCGACAGCGCCGGCATCTCGCCAATCGGCTTGCCTGGCAGCTGCATGGTGATGGGGACGTTCTGCATCTGCATGCGAGGGACGTCGCCGCCTTCCACCGGGGGCAGTCCCTCACGGCGGCGCACTTCGTTGATGGTTGTCCAGCCGTTGCGCAGACCGGACTCGTAGAAGGCGGCGCGCCCCTCGCTGTCGCCGCGCAGTAGGCCCTCGAGATTGAACTCGACGACGATGCCGGCCGCGCGGTCCGCCGGGGTCAGCAACTGTTTCATGATCGCCTGTTCGATGCGCTTCAGGCGCTTGCGCAGAGCGAACTTCACGAAGCCTTCGGTCTGATCCTTCAGCCCGGTTCCCCAGCTGGTCGATTTTTCGGTGTGTCCGACCATGTGCGGCGGCACGCCGAAGAAGCGGCAAACCTCTTCAACTCCGAAGCCGCGCGATGCCAGGAGCTGGGTGTCTTCCGGCGAGAAGCCGAGCGTCTGAACGGTCGAGCCGCCCTCTGCGATGAACGGGCGGCCGTCATTGATGGCGCCTGTGAACTTGTCTTCCAGCGCTTTCTCTAGCGGGTCGCGCTGTTCCTTCTTCAGCCAGTCCTTGAAGGACAGGATGATGCCCGGACGAGCGCCGTTTCTGAAGGTCCGGGCCGCGCTCAGGTGCGCGGCGGAAGAGACACCGAAGACCTGCCGGCCGAAGGCGATGGTCGATAGCCCGCCGAGCGGAGAGCCGCCAAAGCCCCGCACATGCAGAATGTTCTCGGACGGCTCGTCGTAATGCTTGCCGTCCTCGCTCCAGCTGTAGCGCAGGGTGCCCGATGATGTCCGACGGACGGATGGTCTGGCGATGGGTGACAGGCTGACGATCCGGTCGCCCAGCCTGCCGATCCGCGCGTGCATGTTGCCGCGCAGCTCGAGGGCAGCCACACCGCCCTCGAAGAAATCCATCGCGGTCTGATCCAGGTTCGGACTGTCGTGCAGAACCCGATAGAGCGGATGGTCCTTGGCCACGTTCCGGTCGCCCTTGGCGTCGGTGCGGTAGACCATCAGCGGCAAGGAGGCGATGGTCCCAGCCAGCAGGTTCACGCAGGCCCACGCCGCCGAAAGATTCAGCACGGTCGTCTCGTTGACCGGCACGCCCGCGTCGATGTTTCCGACACGGCTGCGCTGATCCGTCAGGGACAGTCGTTCACGGGTGTCGCCCTTGGCGCTGAATGGCCAGAGCGCCCGAAACATCAAGCCGGCACCCCCAGGCTGGCGAGGTAGTCGTTCCATCCCGCCTCCTTCTTCTCGGCATAGAGCGCGGCGCCGGTCGCCATCGCCAGGGTGACAAGGCCGTCGATCCGGCCCCGCGACGCCTTCTTGTCGAAGGCCCGGTTTTTCTGGCCGTCGCTGATCAGCTGGGCGTTGCCCGCGCACATGTAGGTCACCGGCGAACTGTCGACGGTGATCGTCTTGTCGAGGATGGAATCCTCAAGCCGCTCGACCGAGCGAGGCATGCAGAGCTGCCGGTCTTCGAACACGACGCGCGTCCCCTGCGCATGAGCGATCAGCTTCAGGCCGATCCCTTCCGGCTTGTCCGGCCCCTGCCAGCGCCAGACCGGAAATCCGATCTCGTCGCAGGCGGCGATGAAGTCCGCGATGCCCGCCGGGTCAAAGGCGAGAAACTGCAGATCATGCTCAGCGGCGATCTCGGCCAACTGCTGGGCGACGAACGTCTTGTCGATGACCGCGCCGGGGACGGCAGTCAGATGACCGGCCTCGACCCACTCCTCGTACGGCGCGCCGTCCTTCTTGGCCCGATCCTCAAGGCCTGCCTTCGTGGTCCAGTACCAGGTCTTGGCGTAGAGCTTTCCATCCTTCAGCCAGACCACCGTCAGGGCGGTCAGGTCGTTCTTCTGCGACAGGTCCAGCGACGCCCAACAGGGGCGGCCCTTGAACTCGGCTGGATCGACAACACCCTGAACCGCAGCCCAGGCGCTCTCATCGATCCAGAAGTCGACGGCGCCGGTCGGGATGCCGAAATACAGGCGCTTCACCGACATGGCGGTTGAGAGCAGCACCCGCGCCGTGTTCACCTCGCCCTCGATGTTCTCCATCGGGAAGGTGACGCCGAGCGCCGGCAGCGCCTTCACCCAGGCGGCCGGGTTGTCGAAGATGTTCTCCCTGTCGGCCTGATCGACCCTGGCGATGAAGGCGAACGCCTCGTCGTCCCGCACGTCGCCTTTCAGCACCTTCTGGAAGAAGTCGCTGTATGACGTGCCGACGATCTGGGTAGTGGCCGGGGTGTTGGTTCCCAGCAGCATCATGGCGTCGCCCGGCATCTTCGCGATGGCCCGGCGCCAGGTCTCGATTGGAACCCCTGTCTTGAACTCGTGGATCTCGTCGGCCGTCACCAGCGTCGGGCGCGGACCCGAAATGGCGTCGCCGTTGGCTAGCGCCTGAAACTTCGACCCGCTCTCCGGATGTTCGATCTTCCAGGCGTTGTCGCCTTCGCCGCGGATGATCACCTCGCCGCGCGTGACGAGGCTGTCGGTCTCGTCCTCCGGCGTCTCTGGCAGGTTCGCGCGGCACATGGCGACCGCGTCCTTGAACAGGACGTTCGCCGTCGCCCGGTCTTGGCCGATGGCGTAGACCTCGGAGCGCTTCACCCCGTGCCAGCCGGACATGTACAGACCGATGCCCGCCATCAGCGGCGACTTGGCCTGACCCTTGCCGGTCTCCAGCCAGCCCTGGCGGAAACGAAGCCGACCGCTTTCCTTCTTCCACCCAAACAGCGAGCCGACCGTGAACATATGCCACGGCAGCAGGTTGAACGGCTTGCCTTCGTGAGCACCGGCCGTGATCGACAACAGCGCCGGAAAGAACCCTATCACCCGAGCTGCTGCGTCCTCGTCGAAGTAGAGCCCGCGAGCCGCGCCGTCTTTCAAGTCCCTGAGGTGGCGCTCCGCAGCCAGACCGACCAGCTCACCGGCGATGATCCGCCCCGCCAGGACATCCGAGGCCCAGCGGGACGTCGGGTCACTTGGCGACGGGCCGGAGATACGCATCAGACGCTCGCGCGGCGCGGGCCTTCTTCACGACCTTCGCCGCTGCCGATCGGCGGCGGGGAGACAGGCCAAGTTCAGCCTCCAGCGCTGCCGCATCCGCCGCCGCCTCTCGCATCGCCTGGAAGTGCGGGCTGAGGCGGGCGATGGCTTTCGGGTTGCCGCGCTTGGGTTTCAGCACCGCGCCGTTCTCAGCGACCTCCCGCGAGCAGCGGTCGTAGATCACGTAGGACAGCACAAGGCGCTGAACGGCATGGCCGTTAGAGGGGGACAGGATGTCCCGATCCTTCATCTCCGATGAAATGCGGCGCCAGTGCTCGGCCGCTGCTGCGATCTCCAGATCGTCCGTCAGGAGCATGCGCCAGTGCGGCTCCGGCACGATGTCGCCCGTCCCCGGCACTACGTTCATGCAGCATCACCCCCTACGGGGGTGCTCCCAACTTTTTAGTTCGAAACAGCTTTCAGTGCGAATGCACCTTGGCCGCCGGTGTCCGAGGCCAAGGCTCCAGACTTTGCCCCGCCCCCCCCCAATGGGTCAGGTTAGCTCGCAGATCCTCATTGCGAGCCGCGAAGCTATTGCAGCGACAAACGCTCTCTGCTCACCTTGGCCATTCATGCGGTTGAATGCCTGAACGATTCTGGCCGTCGTCTCGCCCGGCGTCGTCGCCTCAATGCCACGCATAGCCCGCTCTGCCTTGGCGGCAGGCAAGATATTGGAGTTCATAATGGGCGTCCTTGTCAGAAGCTGTCCGCACTGCCCTGCGGACCACTCAACCTTTTCAATCGTATGGAATGATACTCGTGGTTCGCGAACGTGGGTGGCCGCGGCCACCTGCGGCGCGTGCAGGCTTCCAGTGACGCTAGAATGCTACGACAATGTGGGGCGCGGCTCAAAACCAAGAGAGTTCAACGGTGTTATAGAGCCGGAGTTCAACGTTACTGCTTTCTGGCCAGAGCGCATCGAGCCGATGGCACCGCTGCATACGCCAGCTTCGGTCGCGAAGAGATTCCTCGAAGGCGAAGATGCGTACCAACGGCGCAGCTGGAACGCCGCTGTCGCGATGTACAGATCTGCGCTCGATATCGCCACCAAGACGTTTGAGGGCATCCCCAAGGGAACTTTCTTCAAGCGCTTAGAGTGGCTGCACAATAACCACCACATCACGCCCGACATGTGGTCGTGGGCTGATAGGGTGCGGATTGAAGGCAACGAGGCCCTACACGATCCTGACGACTTTACTGAGGACGACGCCAAGCCTCTTCGGTTGTTCACCGAGATGTTCTTGAAATACGTCTTTGAGCTGCCTGGCGAGGTAGCCGAGTTTAGAGAAGATACGGAGGATTAACGGTTCCAAGGGTGCTTCGGATCGAGGGGGCGGCCGTCGACGCCGACCGGGCTGACCTGGGCGTGGCCGAACTGCTCTCTGGTCCTGATGGTGTGGCAGTCCGCGCAAAGGCAGCGGATGTTGTCGTCGGTGTCTGGGCCGTTCTGGCTCAGCGGAATGATGTGGTCTGGCACCGTCGAGGCGGTGACGATCCCCTTGGCGTAGCAGTCCCTGCACAGAGGCTCGGCCGCGAGGCGGCGCTTACGTTGCTCTACGCCTCTGCGGCCCCTTAGGCGCTGGGTGCCTTGGGAGGCGATGTGGTCAGGACGACGGGCCATGCAGTCCTCTACCCCAAGGAATGGTCGTGAAGGCCACGCCTATTGACGCTTTGGTGCGCATGCCAGCCAAGCATGACCTGACCGAGGCTTCGCACGCACGAAAAGGAAATCAAGGTGCGGCCCTTAATGGGGGCCTGACGAAAAGGCGGCCCGCGAAAGCCACCTTGTGATCGTCATGGACGGGGCTGAATCGAAAATACCCCGACTGATAGAGGTCAGGCTTTCAGTGCGGCGGCGCGCTGCTCCTCCGACATAGCCCATGGCTTGGTGGCCTCGGCCAATTCCAAGAAGTGCTGATGCAAATCCGCGCGGGCGATCGCAACAACATACTCATCCTTCACAGTATCTGGACGGTAGGAGAGCTTGAAGTCGAACCGGCGGGCAGTGGGATCGTAAACGTCTCCCGTCGTCAGGTCGACACTGAACGCAACGTCCTGGGAGTGGGCAAATCCCACCTTCCGGTCTTCGGTGACACTGACGAGCTTCAAAAGGTCGACAAGATCAACGCGCTCTTGGTTATCCTTCATCGAATGCCTCTCCGGTTTGTTCGGCGTCAGCGCCTTTGGCACAGATCTGGGGTTGCGGATAATGGAGGGATTGGGTCTCGTCGCAGTGACGTAAGGAACGCAGATGAG